>JAHYJK010000102.1 GCA_019429225.1 Anaerolineaceae bacterium | reverse complement strand
ACAATTTTGCCACCATCGTTTCAGCTGTACGCGAAGGACGCCGCATTTATGAAAACATTCGTAAATTCATCAAATACACCATGACGTCCAATTTTGGTGAGATCATCGTGATGCTGGCAGGTCCCTTTGTTGGATTGGGATTGCCGTTGCGGCCCTTGCAAATCCTGTGGGTCAACCTGGTAACGGATGGCCTGCCTGGCCTGGCATTAACACAAGAGCCATCTGAACCGGATATCATGAAACGACCACCCCGTGATCCCAAAGAGCAAATTTTTGGTCGTGGTCTCGGGATTGACGTCCTCTGGATTGGAGCCTTAATGGGGGCTATCTCATTGGCAGTTGGTCTATGGGCATTTCATTTTAATCATGAATCCGCCTGGCAGACAATGGTCTTTACAACTCTGACGATTGCACAGATGGGAAATGCGCTGGCATCCCGCTCTGAAAGCCAAACCCTTTTAGAAGCCGGGATTTTCCGAAATAAGATGATGTTAGGTGCCGTTTTGTTGACCTTTGTGTTGCAACTGGGTGTCGTTTATCTACCATTCATGCAGGATATCTTTGGCACACAATCACTTACAATGCTGGAATTAGGCATCAGCTTTGGCGCAAGCTTAGTGGTTCTGGTTGTGATTGACACTGTCAAAGTAATCCGACGGAAAATCAACAAGACAAAATAATTGTCAAAAAATCATTAGTTAGAAAAAAACACTCCGAGTAAATTGCTTCGGGGTGTTTTGATATTTCTTTGTTGAGCCTGATGATCAGAGGTGAATTTTGGTTTCAAGCATGATTTGGGCAGCCAATGCCATGATTTCCGGCAATTGTACCTGTTCTACTTTGCCCTGATCACATAGCTCTGCGATGGCAGGGTCAACTGGCAGACGGGCGAACAGGGTGGTCTCGAAATCTGTTGCCAGTTGGGCGGAATGACTGGGGCCAAAAATTGGATATTCTTCATCGCAGCCAGGGCAGCGGAAATAACTCATATTTTCCACAATACCAAGGATGGGAATATCAAGCCGGTTAAGGAGATGGGCGGCTTTGCGCACCACCAAACCGGAGAGTTCCTGTGGGGTGGTGACCAGCATTACGCCTTTAATGGGCAGATTCTGCATGACAGTGAGGGTGGCATCCGAAGTGCCAGGTGGAAGGTCAACCAAAAGAGTGTCAATTTTTCCCCAGAGTACATCATCCCAGAATTTTTGGATCATGCCAGCAATAAGGGGTCCACGCCAGGCAACGGTTGTATCCTCTTCCTTGAGCATCAGGTTACTGGAAACGATGCGAATTCCCAATGGGGTAATCGCGGGCAAAATTCCCATATCGCCACCGCGTAAACCACCGGCAGGCAGGCCGAATAACTTGGGAATGCTGGCTCCAGTGATGTCTGCATCCAGAATGCCGACTTTTTGACCCTGCCTGGCCAGTTCAACAGCCAGCATGGCTGTCACGGAGGACTTACCCACACCGCCTTTGCCGCTCATGACCGAAAAAACATTCTCGATTCTGTTCATCGTGTTCAGTTTTGGTAGCGAACGTTTGCCATTGTTGAGTACTTCTTTGCGTTCCTCTGCTGTCATGCTGCCAAATTCGATATGCACCTGACGCACACCGGGCAGCTTCATCAGGGTTTCACGGGCGTCTTTTGCCATATGATCTTTCAAAGGACAGCTCGGGATGGTCAGTTGTAAGGTGAAAGAAATCGTTCCGTCATGGATCACCAAATCACGGATCATATTCAGAGAAACCAGGTCACGACCCAATTCAGGATCCTGTACATTGGAGAGCGCCTGCAATACCAGTTCAGTTGTCAGCATAAATCCTCTTGTAGTCTGTAATGTATTATTGCCTTGAAATTATTACCCGGTGGACAAAACGATCTTTTGCGCCAAAACGGTATTTATAATCCTCATCGCCACGCATGAAATCGAAATTGGTGCGCCTATTTTCATTAGCCCAGTGCAGCAGATAACCGAGCAAAACCCAGCCAGGGGAGTACGAATAAAAGTCGCGGTTTAAACCAGAATTGTAGATCCATAAATGATGATCATAATCAAAATTGAGGTAAGCTGCTGCTTTTTGCCCATCAATCTCAAGGAAGGACAGCTGCAAATATCCCTGTGCAAAGGCAGTCTTTATGGCGCCAGACATAACAATAACCATCTCTTCCGTCAGAAAGGCTTCCTTCTCGGGATCCTGAGCCATGAGCGCCAGAAATTGGTCGATCTCTTCCTCCAGTGAATTTTCATCTTCGACGATGTACCATTTAGAAGAAACTTCAGCTTCTTCCAGCCGGCGGATTTTTCGACGAAGTTCATGACGCTGTTTCTTATCCAGACTGGCAAGGTATACCTCCCAATCCCCGGGCAAATTGATGACCGGGGCATGATTGGTAACGGTGGTGGTGGCACTCCATCCCATTGCTGTGACAGACTGCTGGAGTTGATTGAGACTGGGGGAGGAATCGAGCAAATTGTAGAGATCCAGTGTTTCCCATTTTGGAATGTCAGGATTCGTTTTCAAAAACATAAGCAAACCCTCGATGAAGACGGTCAGATTACCCGGTTCGACGATGAAATCCAGATAATCGGAGATTTCAATCGATCCGAGAAATAACAGCGCAGATTTCCCTTCATGCTGGCTGTGAAATAGCGGTGCAATCCCCACTAAGCGGTCATCCTCATGAGCAGTGATGATCACCAGGCGAGCATCGCCTGACCATTCGCCACCACCACGGGTTTGCCACCAGTTCTGCAAATACTCGAAACGCAAAAAAGGAACGTGTGTGATGCTTTGCGCAAGTAACCCGTTCCATGCCTCTTCCAGGTCGTCTGGAAATGCCGTATGTAGTTTAAAATTCATAATCCAATTATAACGGCTGGTAATAAGGCTGACCAGTGAATTCTTGATACAAAGGAGTGAACTTAATTCACATTCGCCGGAATAATAACAAATTTAACATTATGCTTTTAAATCAAAATCTGCGAAATTCCGCTTGATTTCACAGATTTTGAGAGGAGAGTTCTCATATATCCAATTTGTTTCACCCAAACAAATGGAGGTATCTTTATAATAAAGGGGATAGATTAAATTAATATGAGTAAAACTATCTTAATTATTAAATTAAAATAAGAGTTTTCATAATTAAAGTTAAAAAAATTAGGCTACAATAATTAGCAAATAAATACTACGGAGGATGGTACCCACAGATCCTCCTTTGTAAAGGAAACTATGATTTCACAAGATATCCCCTTAATCGACCTGCACCGCCATATTGAAGGCAATATCCGCATCAGCACCATCCTGGATCTCGCCCGGCAGCACAATCTGGATCTACCAGCTTGGGATGAAGCGAATTTAAGCCCTCATGTTCAGGTGCAAACACAGCAACCGGGAGTGATGTCGTTTCTGGAGAAGTTCACCCTGCCCATGCGTATGCTGGTGAATCTGGATGCCTGCCGGAGGGTGGCGTATGAAGCGGTGATAGATGCTGCCGCGGAAGGTATCGACTACATCGAATTGCGTTTCAGTCCCTGGTTCATGGCTGAGACGCATGCCCTGGCACCGCAGGGAGTGGTAGAAGCAGTGCTGGATGGTATTCAGTCTGGACGAAATGAGAGTGGAATACAGGTGAAGTTGTTGGGTATTCTCAGCCGTACCTATGGTCCTGAAATAGCCATGAAAGAGCTGGAAGCTCTGCTGCCCTTGGCCGAGCGCATCGTCGGGCTTGACCTGGCGGGGGATGAAGCCAACTTCCCGGCTGAATTGTTCGAGCGGCATTTTGAACGTGCACGTGAGGTAGGTTGGAAAGCTACTGTGCATGCCGGGGAAGCTGCTGGCGCTGAGAGTGTCTGGCAGTCGATTCGGGTTCTGGGTGCTCAGCGGATTGGACATGGTCTGGCAATCATAAATGACCTGGCGTTGATGGATTATCTGTTTGAGCGCCAGATTGGGATTGAATGCAACCTGACCAGTAATGTGCAGACCAGCTCGGTGGCAGATTATGCCAGTCACCCGATCAAGACCTTCCTGGAAAATGGGCTGTGTGCCAGCATCAACTCGGATGACCCTGGTATCAGTGGAATTGATTTGAGATATGAATACGAGGTCGCAGCACCAAAAGCTGGATTGACTGATGCGCAGATTCGGCAGGCACAGTTGAATGCAGTGGAGAGCGCGTTTTTGACGCCGAGAGAGAAACAAAACTTGGTGAAGAAGGCCAAAAGCGATTAGGTGTTAGGGATTAGGGGAGTTTGACCCGTCTTAAAATAGCTTTACGGTTTTTAATCCAGAAAATTTGCAGATTGATCACGTACGGGCGGGTTCCGAACCCGCCCGTACGAGTGTGTGTATAATTTCATTCACAATTAAATTATTATGATATTTTTTCAAAAAACCTGGAAAAATAAACAATAATTAAGTCCTGCTTGACCTGGAATAGTGGGTATGATATCTTATTATCATATTCTTTTCACAGGGTGTTTCCAATGCAGGTAAAAAATAGTGATAATGTTGGGGAACGATTGCGCAAGCGACGCAAGGAATTGCGTTTAACTTTAAAGGAGTTGGCTGAGTCTACCCATCTTACCTCTTCGTTTTTAAGTCAGGTGGAAAATAATAAGGTCAACCTTTCATTAAATTCACTACATCTGATTGCGGATGCGTTGGATGTGCCGGTTACTTACTTCATGGCTGATGAAAACCTGCAAACATTCCAAATAACTCAAGAAGAACACACAACACATTCCCAATACAACCCAGTGGTGAACAAGGATCGCCGTTCTAAGCTGGTCCTGCCAGTTTCCGGGGTGGAATTGGAACTTTTAGTGCCAAGCCTGGGAAGAAAGATGGTTTCGTTTAAAGGCAGGCTGGAACCCGGCATGGAGAATGTAGCATCACGCCTGCGTGAACCAACAGAAGAGATCATTTATGTGTTAACCGGAACATTGTTGGTGGATTTAGATGAGGGGGAATATTTGGTGCACAGCGATGAGAGCATCTACTTCGAGGGCCAGCACCTGATCCGACTGGTTAATGTGGCAGACATTGAAACGACCTGGGTTTCGGTGATCACGCCAGCCGTATTTTAGATATGCCCAATATTAATGAAAAAGTTAATTTAAGATTAGTTAATTAATTTAAAACCATTATTAATTAATTATAACTTGACTTTTTAATAATAAATGCTATGATGGATTTGATTTTTACTCCATTTCATATCTTTATTCATAAAAAATATCAGATAAATCATCCATAAAGGAGATTACATGATGGATATAAGTTCTGAGTTATATTTGAAAATGTACTGTGATATGCTGCATGTAAGAAAGTTTGAGCAAGCGCTGGAGCGTGAATTCAAGCTGGGGAATGTGCCGGGGATGTTGCACACCGGCATCGGGCAGGAAGCCACCATGGTAGCGGTTGCCCATTCGCTGCGCACCACAGATGGGCTCTTCCCGGACCACCGCAGCCATGGTCTATTGTTCCTGAAAGGTACACCTGGCGAACGCATCATGGCAGAATTATTTGGCAAAGCCACCGGGGTCTGTTCCGGCAAGGGTGGTTCATTACACTCGGCAGATAAATCGGTCAATAATTTTGGGGATAATGCTGTGGAAGGATCGTTTATGGTGACAGCACTGGGTGTTGGGTTAGGCTGGCAGATGCAGGGCAGTGATGCCTTGGTAGCAGTGATGCTGGGGGATGGAACAGCCGGGGAAGGAGCCTGGCATGAGAGTCTTAACCTGGCTGCTGCCTGGAAGCTTCCGGTGCTGTATTGCTGTGTCAACAACGGTTATGCCATCTCTACCCCGGTTGGAAAAAGCCATGCCACCGGTGACCTGTATAAATTTGCTGCAGCTTATGACATGCCTTCTGTTCAGGTAGATGGCAATGATCTTCTGGCTGCTTATGAAGCCACACAAAAAGCGGTAGAACATATCCGGGCTGGAAAAGGACCATATTTCATCGAATATATGACCTGGCGCTGGCAAGGCCTCTTTATGGGTGAGTTCCGTGAAAAAGAAGAAGTGCGTTATTGGAAAGAGGAACATGAACCTATCAAGCTGGCTGGTGAGGATATGGTGCAAAAAGGAATTGCCACCATTGAGCTGCTGAAGAAAATTGAAAATGAGGTCCAGGAAGAAATCGAACGCTGGGTGACATTTGCAAAGCAAAGCCCGGATCCTGACCCGCTGAAAGCAACCACTAATGTTTACATAGGATGGGAGGTGGAAACACGATGAGCAAAATGAGCATGGTGCAGGCGTTGAATAATGCGCTGGATATGATGATGGCAGAAAACGAAAAAGTCTATTGTCTGGGGGAAGATATTGGCTGGATGGGTGGCGATTTTGGCGTCACACGCGGTTTGTATGACAAATATGGATCTGAACGAATGCGTGATACGCCACTCTCCGAATCAGCCATCATTGGCGCAGCTGTCGGTTCAGCCATGGTGGGTATGCGTCCGGTGGCTGAAATTATGTTTGCAGATTTTATGGGGGTTTGCTACGACCAGCTGGTCAATAATGCTGCCAAGGTGCATTATATGTTTGATGGACAATATAAAGCACCGATTGTAGTGCGCAGCGCCTGTGGTGGTGGTTTTGGCGGTGGACCGCATCACTCGCAGATGATAGAAGGTTGGTTTATGAATGTGCCTGGAATGGTGATTGTGGCACCTTCCACGCCGGAAGATGCCAAAGGACTGCTGATTGCCAGCATAGAGGATGATAACCCCATTCTGTTCCTCGAGCATAAAGCTTTGTATAGCAAAAAAGGTGAAGTACCGGAGGGAAAATATATCACACCGTTACGCAAAGCCAGGATTGCCAGAGAAGGCAGTGATGTGACCATTGTGGCGGATACCTGGATGGCACACAAATCACTGGCAGCCGCGCAGATGTTGGCTGGAGAAGATATTTCTGCTGAAGTGATTGACTTGCGCACCCTGCGACCCTGGGATCAGGAAACTGTTCTGGATTCTGTGCGAAAAACCAGACGGGCTGTGGTGGTGAGTGAGTCCCCGGGAACAGGTGGACTATCAGCGGATGTGAGTGCTGTGATCGCAGAGCAGGCTTTTGGTGATCTTAAAGCAGCAGTCAAACGGGTAACAGCGCTGGATACTCCGATCCCATTTTCGGTCAAACTGGAGAAAATTATCCTGCCGGGTGAAGAGGATATCATCCGGGCAGCACAACAGGTTTACAAACATTCTTAGGAGGAAACGATGAGTGTGGTGGAAGTAAAATTACCCAAGTGGGGACTGACCATGGAAGAGGGTACCGTATCGGAGTGGCTGGTTTCCGTGGGTGAGACTGTCGAAGCAGGTCAGGTGCTGGCTAATGTGGAAACAGAAAAGGTGACCACAGCTTTAGAATCACCTGTAGCTGGGGTGGTGCAGCGTATCGAAGTGCTGGAGGGGGAAGATGTGGTTGTGGGGACGGTGTTGTGCAGGATAGCTGAAAGTTGACAGCCAAAAGTTGACAGGAAAAAAGGGAGGGTTGATGTTGGATAAATGGGCTTTTGCAGGGAAGGGTGTCTTGGTGACAGGAGCATCACGTGGTATAGGTAGGGCGACGGCACTGGCGTTCGCTCAGCATGGCGCTCATGTGATCATTAACTATAGAGCGGATGAAGCTGGCGCATGGGAGACACTGGAACAGGTGCAACAAGCGGGTGGCACGGGGTATATCGTCCAGGCAGATGTGGCTGATCCCAAAGCAGTACTGAATATGATGATGCAAATCGGGACACTTATTCATAGTCTGGATGTGCTTGTCAATAACGCAGCAACCTTCAATCGCTCAGACTTTCTGGAAGCCAGATTGGAAGATCTGGATGCCTCTTTTGCAACCAATGTACGCGGGGTTTTTTATCTCAGCCAACTGGCAGCAAAGGGTATGGTGCAACGCAGGCAGGGCAGTATCATCCATATCAGTTCCATACTGGCAACGCTAACCATCCCCCAACGCAGTGTCTATGCTGCCACAAAGGGCGCAGTTGAGTCCCTGACCAAAGCCATGGCACTCGATCTGGTTGAGTATAGTGTCAGAGTCAATGCGATTGCCCCGGGTTTGATTGGCACAGAAGCGATGACTGCTGGGTTTGGATCGGAACCAATGCTTGCAGAAATGGAGTCGCATATCCCGGGTGGAAAATTTGGAGATCCTATGGATATTGCCAATGCAGTCATGTTTCTGGCTTCTGATCTGGCTCGTTATATTACGGGTGTAGTGCTACCTGTGGATATGGGATTGTCTGCCAGGGAGGCGGGGCCGGTTTAGCTCAAGGCTCATACGATACGGTTTAAAAACAGAAGTAAGAATAATTGAGTTTATGAGAAATCATTGCTTCCGTATATTAAGATATAATCATCCCCATGCCAACCTACTCCCAACCCATCACAGATCTGATTCAGAAGCGTTTTTCCTGCCGGAAGTACAGCAAGGCGTCGATTTCTGTAGAGATGCGGGAAAAACTGCGTGAGTATATGACTCACCTGTGTATCGGTCCGTTTGGGACACCGATGCGCTTTGATTTGATTACAGCGGACGATCAGGACGGCAAAGCTTTACGCGGATTGGGGACGTATGGGTTCATTCAGGGGGCGAGTGGTTTTGTGGTTGGGGCATTAGGTGCTGGTCAACAGAATCTGGAAGAGTACGGCTATCGTATGGAACAGATTGTACTGGCAGCCACCGATTTAGGACTGGGTACCTGTTGGCTGGGCGGTACCTTTACCAAGAGCACTTTTGCCAGGAGAATCGAGTTGCAAGATGATGAACGTATGCCGGCAATCCTGGCGATTGGTGTGATTCAGGATGAAAATTCAGCACGAAATGGTGTGATGCGGCAGTATGTGGCAGGGCAGCGACGGATTCCATGGGAGGAACTCTTTTTTGATCGTTTATGGGGGAAAGGGTTATCACCTGAGGTTGCTGGAGAGTACTCCAGGCCGTTGGAGATGGTACGGTTGGGTCCTTCCGCTTCGAATAAACAGCCCTGGCGGATCGTACAAACGGATGGGTTTTTCCATTTCTTTATTCAGCGCACAAAAGGGTATCGCAATTTATTGACAAGGTTGGTACAGGTCGACGATATGCAGCGGCTGGATATGGGCATTGCGATGTGTCATTTTGAGTTGACGGCACGGGAGTTGGGATTAAAGGGAAAATGGGGGATTGTGGATCATGGGCTGGATTTGCCTGATGATCAGATTGAATATTCAGTAAGTTGGGTCTTGACAAGCTAGAACAATCATTCTATAATGTATTAGCTAAAGGCTAAAGGCTAAAGGCTAAAGGCTAAAGGCTAAAGGCTAAAGGCTAAAGGCTAAAGGCTAAAGGCTAAAGGCTAAAATCCACTTGCACATATAAAATTTGATATAGAATTAATCTCACAGAAACTTAATCGCTGTCAGCCAACAACTGTCAGCTATGAGCCAAATTAGACCAATCAGAAACTTTAGACCAATGGAGGAATTATGTATCAAAAAGTAACAATCGTAGGAAATTTAGGCAGAGATCCCGAAATGCGCTTCACCCCGTCCGGACAGGCTGTAACGTCATTTCCTGTGGCTACAAATCGTACCTATACCGGTTCAGATGGACAACGTGTCAAAGAAACCGTTTGGTTCCGTGTTTCCGCCTGGGGCAAACAGGCAGAGAACTGCAATAATTTCCTGCATAAAGGCAGCAAGGCACTGATCGAAGGCCGCTTAATGGCTGATCCTGCTACCGGTGGTCCCCGTGTCTTTACCCGTCAGGATGGAACATCAGGCGCCAGCTTCGAGCTGACCGCCATGACCGTGCAGTTCCTGGATAGCCGCGCGGAGAGTGAACAGGCCGGCACTGAGGATATGGGTACACTCAGTGACGACGAAATTCCATTCTAAAGCCCCATCCAATGACAGAACCTAAACAACCAAAACCCGGCATCCCACCCTTGCGGATGCCGGAAGGTTTACAAAGTAAATATAGCAATATGGCGCGTATATCGCATACCCCATCTGAGATGATTTTTGATTTCGCCACAATGCTGCCGGGTACCCATCCGGAAGTGGTGGCGCGTGTGCTGATGTCGCCCATGGGTGCCAAAATGTTTTTGCAGGCGTTGACGGAGAATGTTGCCCGTTACGAAGCCAACTTCGGTCCGATTAAGCTTCCGGGTGGGACGAGTGACCTGGCGAGATCACTATTTCGCAATATCCAGCCGCCTGACAAAAACAATCCCCCTGAAACACCTGAAAAGGATACACCACCCGACTCCGAACCCCCTGAAAGTGAATCATAATGGATCTCTTTTCACAATTATCCGATACGGTGCATAGCGCATTTGAAGTCCGCAACCAGGCACGCGACAAAGCCTTAATGCAGACCCGCAAGGTCATTCAACACGCCGCTCATGCCATTCGGGCAATCCACCGTCTGGATGTAGATCTGGCGGATGGATTCCTCAATGATGCGCGTCTGCTGGTCGATCAGCTGCGGCGCGATCTGGGTGAGCATCCCGATCTGTTCTACGCTGGCTATACCCAGGATGCGCTCAAAGAATATGTGGAAGCCTGCGTAACCTGTGCACTCATCCGTGGGCAGGAAATGCCACTCCCTGAAGAGATTGAAGTGGAGCCAGCCGTGTACCTGAATGGTCTGGCAGAGGTGGTGGGTGAACTACGCCGACGCTGCCTGGATGTGATGCGGCAGGGTTATTCCCCTGAAGTGGAACGCCTGCTGTCTTTGATGGACGAAATCTATGCTTTGTTGATTACCATTGACTATCCGGATGCCTTAACCAATGGTTTGCGTCGTCAGACGGACCTGGCACGCGGAATTGTGGAGCGCACACGTGGCGATGTGACCATCAGTCTGCGTGAACAGCGTCTCTCACAATCCATGAAGGAGCTGGCGGTCCTGTTGAAGACCGAAAGTCTGAACGACGACGAAATTTTACCGGAGATTGAGGAAGAGGATTGAGAAAACGCACCATACGTGCGTCGGAGATCGGTACCTATCTATATTGCAAACGAGCCTGGTGGTATCAATCCCAGGGTGTTGAGTCATCCAACCAGCAGGAGATGTCGGGTGGCACGGCTTATCACCATGCACACGGGAAGAATGTTCTCAAGGGTATGTTATTGCGTGTGTTTGCCTGGCTGGTACTGGCGGCAGCGTTGGTTTTGCTGGCTGTCTGGCTAACCGGGGAATTGTTGGGTTGATATGGAAGGAATCCTTGCACTTGTTTTGTTTTTGGTGGCATTTGTGCTTTTTTGGCGCAGCCGCTGGGTACGCCAGAAGTCCGGATTGCCACCTGGCAGAATTGTGTATTCCGACCCAAAGCTGTGGGGAAAGACCGAGAAACCTTTCTATGATGTCGAAACCCAGCTGACTGGAAAACCGGATTATCTGATCAACCAGGGAATGACCCTTATCCCGGTTGAGGTTAAAAGTCAATATGCCCCGGCAGAACCATATGACAGCCATGTTTACCAGTTGATGTCTTACTGTTACCTGGTAGAACATGCCACCGGGCAACGCCCCCCACACGGGATCCTGCAATATCGCAATCGCACCTTTGCCATCAATTACGGCAATGAGCAGGAGACAGCCCTGCTGGAATTGCTGGAGCAGATGCGCGCCGATGACAAAGCCAAAGATTGCCCGCGTTCGCACGCGGAAGCGATTCGCTGCCTGCGCTGTGGTTTCAACCATGTCTGTGATCAGAAGCTTTAACCTCTTCTGGCGTGTAGAACCTCTCGTTTGACCTCTTTCGACCTATCCCATTAAACTAAAGAACAGATCGATCACTCTGAAATGGAGGATATTGTATGCAGATCAAAGCAAGAACCCAGGTTGCGATTATTGGCGCAGGTCCGACAGGTGTGGAACTGGCGGTGGCACTTACCCAGGCTGATATCCCATTCCTGCTGTTTGATGCCGGTCAAATCGGGCAAACCATTGCCTGGTGGCCGAAACATACCCGTTTTTTCAGCACATCCGAACGTATTGCCATACCAGGTTTGCCATTGACGGTCTTTGACCAACAACATCCCACAAATGATGATTACCTGGCTTACCTGCGCGGCGTGGTGCAACAGTTTGGAATACAGGTGCATGCTTATGAACCGGTTTTGGATGTGAAACACTTATCGGATGGTGATTTTATGTTGATCACTGAGACTAAAGGCATAAGACAGTATTACCAGGCAGCTTTTGTGGTGCTGGCGACTGGTGGCATGGCAGAACCACGCCTGCTGAATATTCCGGGTGAAGATCTGCCACATGTCAGTCATTATCTGAACGACCCACATGACTATTTCCAACAGGAATTACTGGTGGTGGGAGGCCGTAACTCGGCGGTCGAATATGCACTGCGTTGCTGGCGAGCTGGTGCTAAGGTGACACTCAGTTACCATAAGCCAGAATTGCCGAAATCTTCCATCAAACCGGCTTTGCTGCAGGATATTGAAACAGTTGTGCGTGAGGGCAAATTACGCTTCCTGCCCGGAACGGTCCCGATTGAGATCACGATGCAGGAGGTGCTGCTGGCAGCCACGGATGAGCTTGGCAATCCAGTGGTTGATGAGATCAAGCATTTACCTTTTGACTTTGTGTTGATGTGTACAGGTTACCAGGCAGATATGACGCTCTTCAGTCAATTGGGTGTTGATTTATCAGGGACTGAACAGTCACCGTGTTTCGATCCGGAGACGATGGAGAGCAATGTGTCCGGTGTGTTCGTGCTGGGCACAGCTGCAGGCGGCACACAAAGTAAGTTCATGCATTTCATTGAGACCTCCCACGCGCACGTTCCAAAAATTGTGGCAGCCATGCAACAGCGTCTGTCAGGTTCCAGCGGCGTGATTCGTTGAAGACTCAGATCGCACTGGTATAATTAATGATCATGATTATGAACCCTCCCCGAAAATTTGCAATTGTCACACATCCCTTGCAGCCTCAAGTGGCTGAAGGAGCCCGAGAACTGGTGGATCGGCTGAAGGCATTGGGGGCTACTCAGGCATCTGCTTATACCATTTATCAACCCGAGCTCAAACAACTGGTTCAACAAAAAGAAATTGATGTCTTAATTGCGCTTGGTGGCGATGGCACCATGTTGCGAGCAGGCCATCTGGTAGCGCCCATGGGTATTCCGGTGCTGGGGATTAACCGTGGTCGCTTCGGCTTTCTGATGGAAATTGATGAGCTTGAATGCGAAGACCGCCTGAATCAACTATTGGGTGGTGAGTATCGTTTGGAACGACGGATGATGCTTCACAGTGTTCAC
>JAHYJK010000101.1 GCA_019429225.1 Anaerolineaceae bacterium | reverse complement strand
TTGTATACCCCGAATATCAAAACCTCGGTTTTCGGCTTCTTGCAACCACTCCAACGGATACTCTTCATTTACGATGCCTAATAATCCTATGTCATTGTCCCATAATCCAAGCCCTGCAGCAGAATAAAATCCGCTGCCGCCTTTTATATCAATACAGGTTTTACCATTAGGTAAAATAAGATAATCTCGTGAAAATTTTCCAGCGACAATATATCGTAGTATAGGTGTTGAAGATTCCATTGATCCCCCGGTTTTATCAAGAAGTATTCTTTAGTAGAGGTAAATTAACTTCTTTCACCAAGATCAGAAATCAATTTCAGAACACCAAGAACACCTAAACCAACTTTTACACCATCGCCTGGGCTGATACTCAGGTTTTTCTCATTTTGTTCTGATCGTTGAAGTAATAAATAAGCTGCCAATAATCCGCTAAGCAGACCAAGCAGACCTCCAACGAATAAAATTTTACTTTTAGAAGTTTCAGATTGACTCATAATTACCTAAATTTTACCCTTCTTCCGTATAGATTTGAGTGAGAAAATTTTTGATTTTGTTTTAATAACTGGAGAAACAATTTTATTTGAACCATTCATGATTACAACAGCGATTTTCATTATAAACACATGCAAATTCGCTGCATGAATGGGTAACCAATTTAAAAATTTCGCATTGCCAATAATTAGAAGAATGAAAATGGCAAGAAAGACCAAGGTAGAAAATATTACTGGAACGACTAATATAACCACTGAAATATTTGCCCAATGTTGAACGGATTGAATATTTAACCCTGATATATTGATGACCAATCCAGCTGCAATAATGACCAAAAGTAAAATGAATATTAATGGCAAATAAATTTGTAGAAAGTGTTCTTTTTTGGATTGCTCTTTTGTTCCTGTGGTTTTCTTCTCGGGCGCCATATTTTTATTGTAGCATGAAATTTGGGTTCACAATTTCAAAGTAGAAGTGTCTTATGAATTCCATGTTGCTAATTTATTATATATTTCTTCTTTTGGTATTGCGCCTTCTCGAAGGATTTTGATTTCTTTACCCCTGCAATCAACTACAGATGAAGGAATTCCACCACCACATTCTCCACCATCCACAACCAGATCAATCCGATCACCAATTTGTTCCAGAACTTCATCGATTTTCGTCGTATTAGGAAATCCTGAGCGATTAGCAGAAGTTGTTGCCAGGGGGCCAACCCGCTCCGATAATTGCTGTACAAACGGATCATCAGGAATCCGAATGCCGATTGAATTATCGATTGACAACGGTGTTTTTAAATCCTTACGCTCTTCGAAAATCATTGTCATTGCTCCTGGCCAGAAATATTTGATTAATTTCGTTGCATTTTCAGAAATGCTGGGAGAAATGATCTTTATTTGTTCCAAATTACCTATCAGAACTGCTAACGCTTTGGTCTGATTTCGTCCTTTTACCTGGTAAATTCTTTCAATCGCATCAACCTCATCAAACTTTGCAGCTAAACCATACACTGTATCAGTAGGAAAAACAATAAGGCCACCTTTATTCAGGATGAAAACTGATTTTTCCAATGCTTCTTCAAATGATTTGCGAAGATCAATAATTTCTGGCATATCAAACCTCGATCTTAATTATGCGGTCAAGGGAAGAATAATCTTTTAAAACCGAAATAGCTGCAGTTGGGAGGAAATTCTTAGCTATTTGAATTACACGGGCAGATTGGTCAAATTGAACCTCCAATAGTGCCAATCCAGGAGAATTAAGGTGGGAAGGAATCTGTTCAATCAATTTATTGATGACCAATAATCCATCTTTGCCCCCATTTAATGCCAGGTCAGGTTCAAATTTTGAAACTTTTAGATCACTCAAGTAATCCTCAGGAATATACGGCAAATTCGCCAAAATCAAATCAAATTTCGAACTTATCCCGCTAAGACAATCCATTTGAACAAATTCTAGATTTTCGATACCATGATTATTTTTATTTCTATTCGATACATTCAATGCTCTTCTGGAGATATCGATCCCATAACCTTTAATATGGAAAAAATGTTTCAATAAGCTAATGATGATTACGCCTGAGCCACATCCAACATCAACTACTTTTCTTGTTTTATCATGTTGATTAATCCATTCAATTGCAGTTTCAACCAACAATTCTGTTTCTGGTCTGGGAATTAATACATTTTCATCAACAAAAAATTTGTGTCCAAAAAATTCTTTTTTTCCCAGCACATAAGGCAAAGGTATTCCTACCTGCAAAGATTTCAATTTTTCATTTAATTCAGCTAGCGTGTTTTGATCCAAAATAAAATTCGAATTTGCCAGGCACCACGCAAGGTCTATATTAAGAACATTACACAGAATGGCGTTCACTTCAATGTCAGCAGTTTCGCTGAATTCAGAAAGAATTTTTCTGGATTGATATCGCCAATCGGCGATACTAATCGTCATCCTCACCTACTGCAGATAATCGCTCAGATTCACTTCTGATAGAGAGTTCGTCAATAAAAACATCAATTTCACCATCGAGAATCGCCGGCAAATTATAAGATGAAACATTAATTCGATGGTCTGTCACTCTATTTTGTGGGTAATTATAAGTTCGAATCTTTTCTGATCGATCACCACTGCCCACCTGAGACTTACGATCTGCATCCAATTCATTACTGCGTTTGCTTTCTTCAATTTCGTAAAGCCGGGCTCTAAGAATACTCATTGCTCGTAGTTTATTTTGTAATTGTGATCGCTCATCCTGACAGGCAATCACCATTCCTGAGGGAAAATGTGTTATACGAACGGCTGTGGAATTCTTTTGAACATTTTGTCCACCTGCTCCGGCAGATTTAAACACATCAATACGAATATCAGAAGCAGGAATTTCTATGTCAAACTCTTCGACCTCAGCCAACACAGCAACAGTGACTGTGGATGTATGTATACGTCCAGAAGATTCGGTCGTTGGCACTCGCTGAACTCGATGAACGCCGGATTCAAATTTCAATCGTGAATAAGCTCCAGAGCCTTTAACACTGAAGGAAATTTCTTTAATTCCGCCTATGCCGATTTCATTTAAGCTTAGAACTTCAATCTTCCAGTTTCTTTTTTCAGCATATCTCGAATAAATTCTAAATAATTCAGCAGCGAATAAAGCAGCTTCATCACCGCCAGCCCCTGCCCGAATTTCCATGATTACATTTTTTTTGTCTCTGGGATCTGTGGGTACCAATAAGGACTTAAGTTCATATTCCAGGCTATCTAACTTTGGTTCCAGATTTTCCAAATCTAATTGAGCTAATTCCTTTAACTCTTCATCATCTTCATCCAATAATTCCTTTGATTCCTGGATTTGTTCCCAAATAAGACGATATTCTCGTGCTTTTTCGTAAACTTCCTCAATATCAGAACGCTCTTTTGAAATTTGAGCTGCTTTTTGATAATCATCTCCTACATTTTCAAGAGCAAGAGACAATTCATTATATTTTTCTTCTATAGACTTCACTTTATCTAACATTTTAACATTCACTCTTTAACTAAGAATTGGCAACTTGATATTATACCAGTGCCATCAATTAATTGTGAAAAACTAATAAAGATTGAAACTTTATCCGAATCTTCCAGTAATATAATCCTCAGTCTCTTTCAATTTGGGATTCGTGAATAGTTTTGTCGTTTCATCGAATTCAACCAACACACCAATTCTGTCCTCTATTTTTTCCCGATCAAGACTCATAAAAGCTGTGTAATCCGAAACTCGACTGGCTTGCTGCATATTATGTGTGACAACAACAATTGTATATTTATCTTTCAATTCCCACATCAATTCTTCAATCTTCAAAGTGGCAACTGGATCCAATGCTGAGGCAGGTTCATCCATTAATAATATGTCTGGCGAGACAGCGATCGCACGTGCTATACATAGCCGTTGCTGTTGACCACCAGATAAAGCATAGGCACTTTCTTTCAATTTGTCTTTGACTTCATCCCATAGGGCTGCTTGAATCAAGCTAGATTCAACCAATTCATCGAGATTACCCTGATACTTGTTGACCCTTGCCCCAAAAGCAACATTTTCATATATACTTTTCGGAAATGGATTTGGTTTTTGGAAAACCATTCCTATTTGACGACGGATTCGAACAGGATCTTCACGAGAAGAATAAATATTCTTGCCTTTATAAATTA
This sequence comes from Anaerolineaceae bacterium, assembly GCA_019429225.1. Lineage (GTDB taxonomy): Bacteria > Chloroflexota > Anaerolineae > Anaerolineales > Anaerolineaceae > UBA6170. The sequence goes on along the minus strand of JAHYJK010000101.1, from coordinate 9,229 downwards.
TTTTGCCTTCTAAGGAAAATCCTGGAATTATATCGTTCATCCGATTAAATGATCGAATGACTGAGCTTTTTCCACAACCTGAAGGACCAATTAATGCCGTAATTTTATTTTTCGGTACCTGTAAATTAAAATTTTCTACAGTTAATTTTCCACTGTAATAGATATTTAATTGGTTTGCATTAATGATAGTTGCATCATCATGAAAATTGATTGAATAGGATTGAATATTTGATGTCAGATTCATATAATTACCATTTAATTTCGAATTTTTTTCTTAGATAAATTGCTATTCCATTCATCAAGAACAATATTACTAACAGAACCAAAATTCCTGCTGCAGCCAAGTGTACGCGGTATTCCGGTTGCGGTAATGTTATCCAGTTATAGATTTGAATTGGAATTACTGTAAATTGATCCCAAACAGTTTTGGGTAAAAATGGAACATAAGTAAAAGCACCCATAATGATCAATGGAGCTGTCTCTCCAATTGCTCGACTGAGAGATAAAATCATACCAGTCAAAATTCCTGGAAATGCAATCGGTAATACTAGTGTGCCGATCACATGCCACTTAGTTGTTCCCAAAGCGTACCCACCTTCACGAATCGAAGGTGGTACTGCTCGAATCGCTTCCCTTGAAGCAATAATCACAATAGGTAGGATTAACAGTGACATCGTAAGTGCTCCAGCCACCATGCTTCTTCCAAATGGTAAGTGAATTTCTAACCAGGGAATATCAAACAAGAAAAATTTCCAACCTCCGGTAGCACCACTCTCAATTGGTATATTGAAAAGGTTTACAAACCAACTGTCTTTTGAGAAAAGACCAAACATACGTCCAAATACAACCAAACCTAACATCCCATAAACAATAGAAGGAACACCAGCTAAATTATTAATATTCAAATTTATAAAATCAGTTAATCTGTTCTTTGGAGCATATTCCTCCAAATAAATAGCAGCACCAACCCCAACAGGAAAACTAAATAAACCCGTTAATAAAATTACAATAATACTCCCTGCAATGGCTGATTTCATTCCAGCGTTCTCTGGTTTTCGAGAATGATAATTTTCAAATAATTCTGGACGTACCCATGCAATCCCTCCAACTGCAATATCAATTATTAAAACAGTTAGCATTAAAAGTCCAAACAAAACTGATATTAAAAGGATTACATTAAAAATTTTCTCCGCCAGATTACGTCTCGAAATATTTTCTTTATAATGCTTGGTATCAATTGAGATTATTTTTTCAGCTTCCATTATTCATAAACCTCTCTAAACCTCTTTAATATGGATGCACTGATAATATTCATTACAAACGTCATCATAAATAAAGTTGCTCCAACCGCGAATATCGATTGACCATTGATGGATCCTGATGGAGCATCTCCAAAACTAACTTGGACGATGAATGCAGTCATGGTTTGTATACCATCCAATGGATTCAATGTCATGCGAGGAGTTGCACCAGCTGCTATTGTGACTGCCATGGTTTCACCAATTGCCCGAGATATTCCAATAATAAACGCAGAGATAATCCCACTTAAGGCAGCAGGTACTACAACCTTTGTCGATACTTCAAATTTAGTAGCACCCAATGCATATGCTCCTTCACGCAACGACCTTGGAACAGCGCGCATTGCGTCCTCACTAATGGATGCAACAATGGGAATGATCATAATCCCTACCACCACAGCAGCACTGAAAGCATTAAAAAAACTAACACGAATTCCTAATTGGTCTTCTAATACTACTTTTAGTATCGGTGTTACGAATGAAAGCGCAAAATATCCATACACAACAGTAGGAATTCCTGCTAATAATTCCAATGATGGTTTTAAAATACTTCTCAACCTATCAGAAGCATATTCACTTAAATAAATTGCACTACCTAACCCTAATGGCAAAGCTATCGAACCAGAAATGACCGCAATCATCAATGTTCCGCGTATCAGCGGTCGCACACCAAAATTTTCTGGACTCACTTGGGACGCTAAAGGTCTCCAATTTGTACCGGTCAAAAAGGTAATTAAATTTACTTCAGGTCGGAGAAAAAAGCCGATTGCTTCAGAAAATAATGAAATTATAATTCCTATGGTGACTAAAATTGAAAAAACACCACAACCAAAAAGGGTGATTGCAATAATCCGTTCTCTAAGGTTCCTTACTCTTTGTGGGTTATAAAAAGAAATGAACGAAGATTTACTTAGATTTTTCAACATAATCAATTATTGTCCTTTATTTTTCCACAAAATTGAGAGGCAGATGATAACCCATCTGTCTCTCAATTGAGGATGTTTCAATTTTTAATTTATTGGATTGATCCTGCTAACAGTCCTAAATTTGCTTCATAACTCCCTGTAGGAGGCATGCTATAGCCCACGTCACTCATGATAGCTGGTCCACCATCTGGTCCAAAGAAGAAGCGCACAAATTCAACCACCTGTGGCTTGGTCTGTAAGCTGTTTTGATTGACATAGATGAACAAAGGTCGTGATAATGGGTTGTATGTCCCATTCTGTACAGTCTCATCACTGGGTAATACTGCATTTCCATCACCATTGACTACTGGAACGGCTTTTACGCTATCTTTGTTGTTGATGTAGTAAGCATATCCAAAGAAGCCAAAAGCATATTTTTCATTTGCTATACCATCCAACAATACATTGTCATCACTCGAGAAGGTTGTGTTTTCGTCCTGGCGTAAATCTTCATCACCACTTACACCTTCAACTACTTCTGTCATGTAATCTCGTGTCCCAGAATCTGGGTCAGGAATGAAGAATAGGATTTCTTCTTCTGGATAGGATGGATCTAAATCTGACCATTTTGTGATGGTGCTGCTGGCACCTAACAGGGCTGCTAATTGTTCTGCACTTATTTCATTCAACCAATCATTCTCAGGGTTCACCATCACGGTCAAACCATCTAATGCCACCAGGAATTCTACATATTCAATCCCATTGGACTGACATACTTCAATTTCTGAGTCTTTGATCGGTCGTGAGGCATCACTGATGTCTGTCTCTCCTACACAAAATACTTTGAAACCACCACCAGTACCCGATAAACCTACTGATACTCTAACATTCGGTGCCACCAGAGCAAATTCTTCTGCTACCGCTGTGGTGACCGGGAATACAGTACTCGATCCGTCTACTATTACATCACCTTCTAAGATGGCTAATTCTGAACTGCTAGCAGGTTCAGATATTGTAGCCTCAGTCGGTTCACTTTGATTTGACTCCGGTTGACTGGGTGCAGGAGTAGCATTTGATCCGCTACATGCAGCCAGTATTAATGACGAAATAACTAAAACCAATAATAATGAAACAATATTCTTACGCAACATTCTTTTTTCTCCTTTTGTAATTTTTGCGTTTTCTCATCATCCAAATATAACTTACACAACTTAACTCTTATTTAAGGGGAGGTTAAGGTTTGTTGATGGAAAGCTATGAATTTGTTAATAATTGTTAATTTTTGTTGGATGAAAAATATATCTTTCACATAAAGACTAAACTCTTGAAAAGACAATTATCTGAAAATCATTTACAGTTTATTAACATGAATTTGAACTCTTATTAACGGAGGAGCGGTAAAATCGTATGATGTGGATTATGAGTGCTGGAAAATACTTTTTTATTTTATTTTTCCGATTAAGATAAAATAACTAATAAGGGAATCTTGGTTTCGTGTTCAATGAAAATACAAATATCAGTTAAAAACTTTAATTTTTTTTATGGTAAATTTCAAGCGTTGAGGGATATCAATTTTGAAATACCAGAACGGCAAATCACCGCCATTATTGGTCCATCTGGATGTGGTAAAAGTACATTTATAAGATCATTTAATCGCATGAATGATTTAATTGCATCTGTTTCGACGAAAGGTGAAATAATTTTGGATGGAGAGAATATTCTCGAACTCGATCCGGTTACATTAAGAAAAAAAATCGGGATGGTTTTTCAACGACCTAATCCATTTCCTAAGTCGATTTATGAAAATGTTGCCTATGGTCCCAGAGCCCATGGCATTAAAAATAAAAATCAATTAGATGAGATCGTTGAAAAAAGCTTAAAAGATTCTTTTTTATGGGATGAGGTCAACAAAGACTTAAACAAATCCGGTCTTTCACTCTCAGGTGGACAACAACAAAGATTATGTATTGCCAGAGCTTTAGCTGTTGAACCGGAAATTATTTTGATGGATGAACCTGCATCCGCACTGGATCCAATCGCTACTTTGAAAATTGAAGAATTAATGCAAGAATTGAAACAGAAATACACAATCGTGATCGTTACTCACAATATGCAACAGGCTGCCCGTGCTTCGGATTACACAGCCTTTTTTAATATGCTACCTGATCGAGCTGGTTATTTGGTGGAACATGATTTTACACAAACAATATTCACCAATCCCAAAGAAAAATTAACAGAAGATTACATATCCGGAAGATTTGGATAAACAAGTATATCGAAAGGTCATTATGTCCAGAAAATTATTTTCCCAAAAAATACAGAATATAAAAGATGAGGTTTTGTTACTTGGCAGCATGGTAGAAGAAGCTGTCAATAAATCCATATATGCTCTCAAAATGAGAGATACAAAACTAGCGAAACAAATTTATCAACGCGATATTGAACTCAATGATAAAAGGTTCTCTATCGAGAATGCAATATTGATCCTGATAGCCACACAACAACCTATGGCACGTGACCTGAGAGAATTAGCATCCATGTTAGATGTAATCAGTGAATTGGAACGTATGGGTGATTATGCCAAAGGAATTGCAAAAGTGGCTATTAAGTTAGAAAATGTAGATTTGAAAATTCCTATCAAAGAAATTGAAACTATGGCTGAACTATCGATTGGAATGCTTCATAAAGCACTAACCGCCTTCATTAATGAAGATGCAAAAACAGCAGCTCAAATACCTTACGAAGATGATGCTGTTGACAGAATTTATGAAGATGTCTATCATAAAGCAGTTGAATTAATGATGAGTGATCCATTGAATGTAGATAATTCCAATTTGATAATTTGGGTCGGACATAATCTTGAGAGACTGGCTGATAGAGTAACCAACATTTGTGAAAGAACAGTATTTATTGCAACCGGCGAATTAATGGAATTAGAAGTTGATGAAGAAGATGATCAACTAGATTTAGAATAAAACAACACAGGAAAACTATTAGCATGCGCTTCTGAAAATGAAGCGCTTTTTTATTTGAATAATTGATTGAATTTATGGATAATTGATAAACAAGTTTTAAGAAAGGAGTCTTTTATGAAAACCTTTGAGAAAGTTATCATAAGATCTTATATTGGAGACTTATTCAAATCTCAGATTTCTTATTTAGAAAACCAAATTGAGGGCATTGTTTATGATGAAAATATTGAATTCTTACATCACACCCGGGTCATGAGTCGCAGAATTCGAAATACAATAACAGTTTTCTCGCCTTTTATAGGGAAAAAAACCTCAAAAAGATGGTTTAGCTCATTAAAGAAGCTGACCAAATCACTAACGAAAGTAAGAGATTTAGATGTTCAGATTGCATTCCTTGAAAAAGAAATTTCGGAAATTTCAGAACAAAAATTTTTAACAGGACTGCAAAGATTATTACTCAGAAAACAACAATTACGAGAAAAAAAACAAACAGGGGTAAAACAATCAATACTGGATTTTGAAAAAGAAAAATCTTTGACAGAAATTCAGTTATTTATCGATAACAATCCTTTTGATTCTGAAAATTTTTCTCCTCCGAATGAACTAAAACGTCTTGGTCATTTAGAAGTTGAAAAATTAACCAAAATTTGTTTTTCTTATGTTCCATTTATCACAAGCCCAGATAATACAGAAGCCTTACATAGTTTGCGAATTGCCATGAAAAACCTGCGCTATACAACAGAACTATTTCAACCAATTTATCCACAATTAGAATCATCTATTTCGACCATGAAAAAATTTCAGGATGATTTAGGCGAAATTCATGATTATGATGTCTGGTTGGCAGATCTAGATCGTTTTTTAGACGAAGAAAAACAAAGAATTAGTAAATTTTATGGTCAATCCGGTCCATTTAACTTTATCAAACCAGGAATTACTTATCTGATCGATGATATTAAAAACAGAAAAATAAAAACCCATGAAGAATTCTTGAAAAGATGGAATGACCAGTTTCAAAATCAATTTTGGGCAAATTTGAGAATGATTTTTGAAAATTACGATGAATAAATCGTCATAATTCTTTTTACACAGAGGTAAAAATGAGCCAAACACCCACCCCGATCTCACCTGTTGAGCAATTGAAGAAAGATTTATCCGCAACGCAAAGGGATGTAAATGATCTACAAAGAAAAGTAAATTTGTCTTCTATTCATGATAAATTGGAGGATTTACAAATCAAAGTTTATGGTTTGAATCAACGCATTAGCGACCTTCGCCAAAAAAATTACATATTTGATACTACCCTTGAGTTGAATGCCAGGGATCTTGTTAAACGCTGGCAATCAATTCACACAAACACCAAAGTAAGGCTTAATCAGGAATTAATCCACTTAAGAACAGGTATCAAACCAATCGAACAACAGTTGATAAAAGCCTCTGCCAACCCCAATAATGTTTCGCTCACGCGACAAATACTCAATCCTCTAAAAGTAAGCGTTGAGAATTTATCCCAAAAAATCTCTGCTTCTGAAACACTCTTGCGAGGTATGTACGATTCATTTGAACGAGAATTAAATTTATTCAATAAGAATCTCCTGAATATTGAATGGACTGTAAAGGAGTTTGAATCCTCCAATATTAAATTACTCATGCACGAATTTTTGATTATGGGGGTAAAAGCTGTTTGGACAAGGGATGGAAAAGAGGAAAAGGATGATCCTAAAGGTATCCTGTTTTTAACAGACCAGCGCATTTTCTTTGAACAAAAAGAAGAGGTGGCAACCAAGAAATTTCTTTTTATTACCAAGGAGCGCGAGCTGCGTCAGGAAGTATTAATGGATATCCCAGTACAATTGATCGAATCTGTTCAAACAGCAAAACAAGGAATATTTAAGAACCAGGATTTTCTTGAAATTTATTTTGCCTCTGGGGCTCAATACAGTTTTTCCCAATTCCATATCCATAATCAAGACTGTGAAGATTGGAAGGGACTGATAAACAAAATCCAATCGGGTGACTTTGATAAGAACCGTACGGAACAAGTTGATCAGAAAGTCATCGAGAAAATAAAAAATGCACCCACAATTTGTCCACAATGTGGTGCAACAATCACTGTCCCGATTCTACGAGGGATGGAACAATATTCCTGTGAATTTTGTGGTTATATTATCAAATTATAAATAATAATTACTTTGCCTTTCTCCAGGTTGGAAAACATATAATATTCTTATTTTTTGTTAACCTTTAGCTGATAATCGAAGATTATAATAAAAAAGAATGGAAAGGTTTACAGGAGTTAAGAATGAACTTGGAGAAATTTACCCAAAAAGCACAGCAAGCGATTATCAATGCCCAGGAAATTGCACAGGAAAATAATCATCAAAATATTGAAAACATTCACCTGGTAGCTGCATTATCCAGGCAGGATGATAGCATTGTTCCAGCTATTATTACCAAAATTGCTGGAAGTATGATTGCGATTCGAGATGAAATTGAGAAAGAATTAGAAAAACGCTCAAAAATTTATGGTGCAACTGGACAGGTTGGTCTATCTAAACCTGCGAATGACTCATTAAATAGCGCAGAAAAATTTGCAAAAGGCATGAAGGATGATTATGTTTCTACCGAACATATTTTACTTGCTCTGACAGAAAGTTCTGATGCATCTTTGTTAAAACAATTTGGTATCACGAAGGATGCAGTCTTAAAAGCCCTGGTGGATATTCGCGGAAATCAACGTGTCACCAGTCAAAACCCCGAGGACACTTATCAGGCATTAGAAAAATATGGACGTGATCTTACATCCATGGCACGTCAGGGAAAACTGGACCCTGTAATTGGCAGAGATGAAGAAATTCGACGAATCATTCAGATCTTATCCCGTCGCAGTAAAAATAACCCAGCATTGATCGGTGAACCCGGTGTAGGTAAAACTGCCGTCGTAGAAGGCTTGGCACAGCGTATTGTCAATGGTGATGTACCTGAAGGATTAAAACATAAGACTTTATTTCAATTAGATATGGGGGCTCTGGTAGCAGGTGCTAAATACCGGGGCGAATTCGAGGAAAGATTGAAAGCAGTCTTGAAAGAAATTCAGAATGCCGAAGGTCAAATCATCCTGTTTATTGATGAAATGCACACTGTTATTGGCGCCGGAGCCGCTGAAGGCGCTATGGATGCCGGTAATATGTTAAAACCGATGCTGGCGCGCGGGGAGCTACATATGATTGGTGCAACAACCCTGGATGAGTACCGCAAGCATGTAGAAAAAGATGCTGCACTAGAGCGTCGATTTCAGCCGGTCATCATCAAAGAACCCTCCGTGGAAGACACCATCAGCATTTTACGGGGATTAAAAGATCGATATGAAGTGCACCACGGAGTGAGAATCACCGATCCGGCGGTCATCGCTGCGGCCACTTTATCAAATCGATATCTAACCGATCGAAAACTTCCAGATAAAGCCATTGATCTTATTGATGAAGCAGCTGCCCGATTGAGAACAGAAATTGACTCCAAACCGCAAGCATTGGATGAAATAGATCGAGATATCATGCAATTGGAAATTGAACGACAGGCATTAACGAAGGAAACTGACACTGCCAGTAAGGAACGACTGAAGAAAATTGAACATGATCTTGCAAATCTACGTGAAGAATCGAGTCAATTAAGCGCGCGCTGGAATATGGAAAAAGCTGCGATATCTGAATTGAGAGACATTAAAGAGCAGATTGAGACCACCAACCTGGAAATTGAAAAAGCAGAACGGGTTTCTGATCTTGAAAAGGCCGCACGTTTACGCTACGGAACATTAAGGGAATTATCCGAAAAACGCTCAACCGCTGAGGAAAAACTCAAACAACTTCAAGGGGTATCAGCATTGTTAAAAGAAGAAGTGGATGCAGAAGAAATAGCAGGCGTTGTTTCCAGATGGTCAGGCATCCCAATAACCCGCCTGTTAGAAGCTGAAATGCAACGTTTGGTACATACGGAAGAAGAGCTCCATAAACGTGTTATTGGACAAAATGATGCCATCAACACCGTTGCTAACACC
>JAHYJK010000100.1 GCA_019429225.1 Anaerolineaceae bacterium | reverse complement strand
GTTAAATCGGTTCGTGCACTACTGGCTGGTTTTATATGCAAGCCTAATAATTCCAGGAATTTAATATAATTTTTATCCGGGACTCTGTTCAAGCGGTAAACCATTAACTCAGTCATCCAGGCAAATAATTCAATCAAAGTAATACCTGGATCACTCAAGTTGTAATCAGTCCATTCCGGGCAATATTGAATAATTCGTTTTCTTGCTTCATCCACCAGGTCATTTTGAAATTTCAAATCATCTAAATTCGGTGTTGGTAATGGCATACCTATTCTCCTACATCATCATTTTTTCGTAGACTTACCAATTTTCTTCTCCAGCCAGGAAGAATGGATAAACAATACTTCGGGTATCATGGGTTGCTTTTATTTCATAATTAATCTCAACTTGCAAGGCACCATCCATTTCATCATCAATCAATACATCAACCGATAATACCTGGATTCGTGGTTCCCAAAAATTTAATGCATCCAGCACGTACTTTTTCAAAAGACTGGCAGTGGTTGCATCGCGAACTTCAAACAACAGGTCATGTGCCTTGCAACCAAAAGTTGGTCGCATCACTCGTTCACCGGGTCTTGTGCCTAAAATGATCCGGATGGACTGGTCAATATCCTGAGCGCCACTCACTAGTGCAATTTCGCCACGTGAATTGACTTGCACGGGAAATGCTAATCCTGTTCCTAAATATGCTTTGCTTAAATCTTGTTTCATTCTATCTCTCACCTATTTTTCACCCACCAATCAAAACGTTGGGTTGCCCTTTTGTTACCACTGTGGATACAGGCACGCCTGTGGCTGGATTGGAACCAGCAACCTGACTGGTCATTCGCGCTGCAGGCCGTCCTCCAATTAAAACAGTTGCACTTCCCATGACGATTGATCCAACACAAGCTGCACCACTCACCATATCACCAAGGACAGATGCCGGTAATCCACCAATCATTACAGTGGCAACTCCAGGCCCGGTTATCGTATCTCCGGTAGCTGTAATGTCTGTTACTCTTGCTGCTGGAAAACTCATTCTTATCTCCTCGAAAACATCATCCTAGAACAATTTATTAGTTGATCTTCACCAAACTACCTTGTACAGTTAATATTCCACTTGTTTTTACATCCGTTTTTGCAGATCCATTTACTTCTACTTGCGTTCCTTTTAATGAACTTCCAGATAGTTGCAGAGATAATTCACCTGGACCAGCCTTAAAGGATGCTTTTTGTTTTGACTCAACACTGAATTCCATTTGACTGGAAAGCGTCGTTTTTGCTTTCGAATCAAAAGAAACATCGCCTTTGCTCGTTACCATAAACTTCCCACCGGCTTCAAAAATCAAATCTCCTTCTGCTTTTATCGTCATTGATTTCTCCGAAGAATCAATCACAATACTATTCTTAGAAGTCTTATCTTGAATCGTAATTTTTTCTTTTCCATCTGTGTCATCCAAAGTTATGATATGACCACTGCGTGATTTAATAGTCCGTTTAACGACTTTCCCATCTTTAACGGCTTCTGCATTGCTAAGAGGTGTTTTGTCCTTCCCATTCCAGAGTGAACCAACAACATATGGGAAATTAATATCCCCATGTTCAAAAGCAATCAGTACTTCATCATCGATTTCCGGCATAAAGAAAAATCCTCGTCCATTTCCACTATTGGGCATGGCTAATCTTGCCCAGGAACTGGATACCTCCGCCCCATTATCTTTGGGTAGCCAGGGAAATTTCACCTGGATTCTATTCATATTCTTAGGATCATCATTGATTTTTGTCACAATCGCTGATACAACGCCATCGATACGATCAGTATCATTTCCTTTATCAGTTCTTAATAATGAATGGATAGTGTTCGGTAACTGTCCAGTTACTCCAAAATAAACCGTATAAAGCCCTGCACTATAATGATGTTGTGCTTCAGTAACATGATATTTGCCACTGAATTTTTTACCAACTCCATCCACCTGAACCATTTTCCCGGCAACCAGACGTGGGTCTCCAAATGCGCATTCGCCTTCAGCCTGAATAAACGAACTCTCTGATAGTATTTTTTGGCCAGTTGCTAATGCTTTTGCCTCATTTGTGTCTTGTATTGGTGAGTCTGCAATAAAATGAGGAGCAGGAGAAGAAAATGTCGATTTTGCCAGATTTCCTCCGCTGTTTTTCCCTAATCCAATTTCCGGCACTATCTTTACGACACCTGTTTCCTTTGCTTCAATAGATTTTTTTTGATTTGGATCCCAACTTATGGTTGAAGATTCATCAATTTGGCCAATTAATGATAGTCTTGGTTCAAATCGTCTGAGATTTAATCCCCAGGTCAATCTGGAAGCAGTTGCTCCACTTAATTCTTTATCAGCTTTTGAGAAATATAATTTCTGATCGCGACTAAAAATTTGATATCCAATTCTTTTTGCTCGGGACCAAATAAAGTCCCAATCTGTTTGATTGTATTGCATCACATAATCATATTTAACTGAAGTTGAATCGGCTACAACAGAAAGACCGCAAGCGCTGGCAACTTTATTGACAATATCCGAATCAGACATTTTCAAAAATGTCCTGGTTTTCTTTCCTCGAGTCAATCGATGGGATTTATCATAACCTCGAACGCGTAGATTTACTGTACCTCCAGGAGAAAAAACTGGTTCTAGAGCTGTTATTTCCCCATTTATTAATTCACCTTTTATGACACCAGATTCATCGGGTAATTCATCTGTACTCATTTCAATTTTTACAGCTGCACCAACTTTAATAATTTCAGAGTCGGTATATTTCATGTTACCTGTTTTAAGATCTTCATCATCATGAATTAATAAAGTAAACATCGAAGGCATATGGGTACTTGTGTCAACTATCATTTCAACCAGATCAAAGATTAAATCTTTTTGAATTGTCCCATTAATTGAGATTTTTATTTCTTCTGTCATGATTAATCCTATTTCTAATCCAGTTTGGGGATAATTAATACCTGGCCTGGAAAAATATCAGTCGGATTGTCTAAATGATTAGCTTCAGCAATTTCTCGCCACATTCCAGGATGACCGTATTCAACAAACGCCAAATAATCCAGTCGATCGCCTTGCTGAACTAAATGAGTTTTTCGGGATTCAGTGCGTGTCGTTGGATTTTGACTGGCTTGTGGACCATCTTCATCAAATGCCTGAATAAAGTCCACTTTTGCTCTGGCTCGAACTGGAATACCACTGGCCAGGAAGAGGGTGTAGCTAATCTCTACTTTTCTGATAACAGCAATAAACAACACCAGATCACCCCAAATGAATTGCACCAACGGTGGATCATCGTCCTTATGTTTTGGATCTCCTGCACCCATTAAAGTCAGTTGAAGAAGCTGATTCGTAAATCCTCGAACATCCTGGTTGTCCAACTGTGTTGTATCAAATATTAAGTCCAGGCTGAATTCTGCAGGATTACCACCCCCAAATGATAAATCTGGCGAATTTAACTCCGGTCGCGGTTCAACTTTATCTTTATCACCTTTGCCAGCCCGCCAATCGACACTTTTAGAAATTGTAAGGGTCTGGGGATTAAATTGACAATCGATTGTCTGAGCACCTGAGCCGGCAGAATAAATGATTTTTGCCTTCTGTAGTGTAGGCTTATCAGATGGCGGTTTGAGAGCACCTTTGATTTTATCTAACATGTTTCACCTATAATCTTCATAGATCAATACAACCTTCCTGAGGTTCGTTCTTTTTCTACAGCGATCCAGCGCTTGATGATGGGATATACTTCTCTGGCTAATTTTGATAAATCCAATTTGACCTCAGATTGACTACCTGTAAGTTGCGATTCTTCCATCTCTGGTTCAGAATACATACGGTGGACTACCGGTCCCTGGACGGCAACTTCATGTTGAATGAATGGTTCAATCGTAGTTGTTTTTTTCATTTGAACCACTGGCAATTCTGCTTTTGAAGGTGGTAAACTTTTTTCAATCTTCCTGGCCGCTTCTAATATTTTTGGCACAGATACGCTTTGTGGCAGTCTTTTAATTGGCTTTCCCAATTTCGACCCTTTTTGAATTGTGGGAGATTTTTTCTGTTTTACAAATCTTACAGAATTTAAACTTTGGTCAATCGATTGCAAACGAGAAGTTGACTTGTTTTTCCCTAAAACGGGTTCATTTCTTGGAGAAACCTCGCCAGTTTTAGTTTTCTGCATAGAATTATGGATTGCTATTCTCCCGGGTTGGGTAACCAATAATTTTTCTGCAATTGAATTTTTATTGGTAGATTTTTTATTCGTTCGTTGTTTTACGCTGATGTTATCAACTTTAATCTGGTCTGGGATTTGTTGATTTCCATTAGATCCTTCCAGTGATTGTTCCTGATTTGATTGTTTCTTCGGTTGATCAAGCTTCCTCATGACCAATGGAAATGCGCCTTTTTTAATTGTCTGTATCCCTTCAGTTCTGGTTTTAACATTTTTCTTTTCGATGAACTTTCGGTTGATTTTCCTACTCAACGGAGTTTGAGAGATTTTTAATGGTTGAGGTTTTGATTTTTGTTCAACTCGCTTTAATCCTTCAATTTTTTGCTCGTCAATTTGTATTGGTTGATTATGGGTTATTGGTTTTTGAAAAACAGGAGTATCTTTTTCATCTGCATTGACCCTGGAATGGATGGAGAAATCATCCCCCGGTAATGCATCAGAGCTATCTTCTGGTTGACGTTGAATGATATTTTGAGGAGTGGTCGCTAAAGGTCTTTTTTGACTGACAACCAACTTCTCAGTTTCTGATTTCCGATCATATTTCTTGATCAACGGTACGAATATTTTTGGTTTTGATTTACCAACTTTTGGATCGGAAGAGTAAACAGAGTATTTTTGATTGGAAAGGTTTATTACTTTCTTTGCTGATTTTCTTGCTTGCAATTCTGGTTTTTCGGTTACTGATCTCTGAGTTGCTTGCTTTTGCTGAACAGGGAATTTTGCAGATTCTTCTCTTGCTATAGGTTTCTCTGTCAAGTTTTTTTCTTCGGTCTGATTACTGTTTTTTTTACTTACGACAGGCAATTCTAATTTTCGTTCTTCATGAAAATCTTTTTCATCATCTTTACCAGGTGCTGAAACTGGAAGATCTGGCGTACTTTCCTGTTCCATTTCTCTTTGAATCTTCCCAGGTGAAGAAGAAATCACATCTATTTTGTTTATTAAGGAAGAAGGTTCTTCTATTTTTTCTTTTTCCTCAGAAACAGGTTTTGTTTCTTTGGCAGGAATGAACCTTGAAATCTGTCCTTTCTTTTCCTCAGGAACGGGTTTTGTTTCTTTGGCAGGAATCAACCTGGAAGTCTGATCTTTTGTTTCTTCAGCATTCTTTATTGCCTTCTTGGGAGATTGAGTTAATTCTTGTTTTTCAACCTTTCTCTCTTTAACCTGTTCGGAAGATTTCGAAGAAGGCTTTTTCACCATTTGTTGGATAACTTTCTCTTCCAGATTTTTCTTTTCATCTATCTTAGATTTTAGAATAGATGGCTTACTTGCGAATGTCTTTAACTCATCATCCATCGAAGGTGGTGAAGGTTTGGCAGATTCTGCTTTTTGAACGTCATCTTTTGCTGATTGCTCGGGAACAGATTTCGTATGTTCAGGCTTTTGTGCATTAATTGAATCATTTGCCAATTGTCGTCTTACTACATGATCGTTTCCAACCGAATCTGGGTGTTGATCCACATCCGATTTCTTTATTTGGGTCGTGTGATTTTCAACCTTTTGCTCTGATGGTATCTGTTTTTGAGGTGATGCTTGGTCGGATGAAGGTTGCTTATCTTCAGATTTGATTTGCTTTTCGACCTGTTGTTGCAGAGATACTGGTTTTTCTCTGCTTGATGGTAATATTTCTTCTACCCGACTGTATAAACGTGATGGTTTTTCAATCTTTGTAGGAGTTGGTTTAACCTTTTTAGTCTCCTGATTTTTTAATCTTTCCTGGCGTCTTTCTATGAATGAAGGTTTATTGTTGATTGCAGGCGGGGAGAACGGAGTTATAACCTGTCCACCTGAAGGAATCCCTGAATCTCCTGAACCGGGCCGAAAAACATTCGTTCGGGATATATCAGGTGGTGCTCCATTGGATAATGACAGGTCAAGTTGATCCCAACGACCTGAGACTTGATTGGTTGTAGATTTTTTTCCTACCTTGATTGCCTGAGTTTGTTTTTGGAGAAGTTTCGTCCTAAAGGATTTATATTGTTCTCTTCTGGTATGGCCAGGTAGAACCAACCGATTTTTTCTGATCAAATCTGAATTCTTCGTGATCCGGGAAATCCTGCTGCGGATTTGCGGTAAAACCACACCAGTGGTGTGCCTGCGACTTAATAGTCGTTTAAACACACCAGTTGAAGGTGATTTTTCTTCATTTGGTTGGTTTGGATTAGGATCAATAAAATCAGACATATTTTTCCAATTACATTAACGAACTGACTGCACTGATGGGGCTCATGGGTAACCCAAATTTTGGATCAACAGAAATTCCCTCATGAACAATCTCCATCGATTCAATCGCCACAGAATTAACATCATTTACATTCAAATCAGATAATTTCCAGCTGGCAGGATAGGCATTCACGACATTCCATCGTTTTACAACACCATACCCACCACTCCCTGGAATGAGTGACATTACACTTTGCCCGGATGCACCTTGAATAATAGATAAATTCAAACGTTTTACTTTAAAATCATAAATTCCAGTATTAAACCAGTTCCATAATTCATTCGAAACCGTCATACCTCTTTTAAAGGTAATACGATTAAATTCCACCTGTCCGGGAAGATTATGAACAGCGTCGTTTAATCCACCCTCCTGGATTGTTTCAATTTTTCGGGATCCCCCAATACCACTCACTTCAGTAAATAGACCGACAATCAATCCTGAAATCTCCACATAAAATAAGTAGGTTGGTGCGGGGTCAAAGCGGACGCCGGTTAAATTCTCTAATTGACGAACACCGGTAGCGCCAACCATTCCCTTCGCCACATCCATCATACTCTTCGGTGCTGGTTGATTATTGGGTTTATTTATTTTTTTGGGTCCATCGATTAAACTCATAAATTCTCCGCTTCTTTCTACTTGCGAGCCATCCGTTCATTCTCTTCACGCAAATTTGTTTTCAGTAACTTCCAGATTTCCTTAGCAAGTTCTTCAACATCGACCTCATTAGCTTTTGGAACATTTTCTACATTCTGCAAGCCTGATTTCAATCTATTTGAATGAATTGGATTTTCTTGATCTGCCATACTTTTTCTATTTCCAGACAATACTTACTATGCTGCGTTCATACGTTTATTAATTTTTGCGATCTCTTTTACCCATTGGCGACGTTGACCGTGCTCCAGATCGAGAATATGATCCAACTGCCAATGAAAGTGATAGGAAATATAGGCTACCTCCTCATAGATCTGTTCGAGAGGGTAGCCTACTATTCCCCCCCCAATGTAGCCAGATCAATTTCAACTGGTTTTCCACAATGACTACACGGGATCGTACGGGTTGTTTTTCCAGTTTCATTGATTTGCTGATAGAATGATTGCAAATAAGCGAGATCTGCTGCAAAAAGGTTTTCAATCACACTTGTATTAATATGTTGTAGTGTGCCCAGGCTGGTTATAACCCTCGTAAGAAGCACAATGATCAAATAAGCTTCATTGGATTGAACACGCATGTCATTCAAAGGGGTGATTTCATCCATGGCTGTCGCCAGACGCATGACACCTTTTTTATGTAAATTCCCTTCGCGATCTACATATCCAATCGGTAACTCAAATTCAAATTCTGTGTGCAAGCTCATTCTTCAGCTTTCCTTTCAATAATTATTTCTTTCCAAATTTTTATGGGTCCGTTCGCTCAATCGTTTCAGCGACAATGGTTAATGTGAACTTAGCCACATTCGACATATTGTATTGATTGCTTTCAAAACCCGATATTTTTGATGGCCAGGCATTAAATAAATTCCAGGCAACTAAAGGTTTGTATTCTCCATCAACCAATGCATTTAAGGTAATGGTTACATTTTTCCTCGCAGAGGAATAACTCCCGCTGCTGGCTTCCACAAACCAATTGTAAAGTTCCTTGGTGTTGCCAAAACCACGTTTCAGTTCTATCGGAGAAAATTGAGTCGGACCCGGAATCAAAAGGGTACTTGATTCACCTGTGTTAAATACAACATTATGCTTGATGACATTGATTTCAATATCGCCACCTGTCAGACTATCAAAAGTTGCCAGACGAGTTTCATTTACATCCAATGTGTAGTAACAATCAAGTGGATTGATATTGAAATCATCTTTAATTGAACTTAACATAATTTCACTGTCACCATTTCTTTACTTCAAAATCATCAATATATCATCTATCAAAGGTTGAAGTTCTACCTCTAATTGGTCAGAGGTAGAACTTCATGATTCGCTGACCACTTATGGTTTTACGCGTTCCATACCTTCATGCACAATCGTAACTTCTTCGATCATGTAATCAGTGCTGCCAGAATCTAATTCTGGACCAATGACTTTACTCGGCCAGGCGTTTGTAAATTCCCAGCGGGCAATGGGTTGTTGATCCTGTGAGTAGGCAATGATGGAACAATTCGTGCGGGCATCATCAACTTTTCCCTGTACAACCAGGTTTCGCCAATCCCAGATGTCCAGATTGCTGGTAACACCACGTTTTAAAGTAACTTCAGTCCAGGTCAAACGTCCGGGAAGCTTTTGGACAATTGTTTCACCATTTTCATTGACTACTTTATGATCGACTACTTCAGTCTCAGATCCAATTCCACCAACAACGGTGAAAAAGCCACTGAGTTTACCTTCTATTTCCAGTCCAAACTTAAATGCAACAAGAGGATCTTCACGTCCAGGCATTTTCATGCTCCTTTCTTATTCCTGATAATGATTCAATATTATTCTGAACCCGGTCCAGCCCATTGGCTAATCCGGAATATTACAAACTCAGCCGGTTTCACAGGCGCCATGCCGATTTCGATGATTAAACGACCAAGATCACGGGATTCCGGAGGATTTAATTCATCATCACATTTGACGTAGAATGCTTCATCTGGTGAGCTACCAAACAAGGCACCATCACGCCATACTGTCTTGAGGAAAGCGGTTGCATCTCGTCTGACTCGTGCCCAAAGTTTGCGATCGTTCGGTTCAAAGACCACCCACTGGGTGCCATTTTCAATCGATTTTTCGACATAGTTGAACAGTCGACGCACATTAATATATCTCCAGGATGGATTGCTGGTTAATGTGCGACCTCCCCAAACGCGAATACCACGACCCGGGAAGCTGCGGATGCAGTTTATACCAATCGGATTGAGTGTATCCTGTTCACCTTTTGTAGTCTGGTAACCAACACCAACTGCACCAAGCACTACTTCGTTCGCTGGAGCTTTGTGTACACCACGGGTATTATCATTGCGAGCCCACACACCAGCCATATGTCCGGATGGGGGAACGCTCACCAATTTGTTGGTAACCGGATCCATAATTTGAATCCAGGGATAATAGAGTGCGCCATAACTGGAATCATATCCTGCTACATTCATTCTCCAGTTTTTAATTTCCTGGGGCGATAGATTGGGGGGAGCATCTAAAACAGCTACCCGGTCTCCTAATCGCTCACAATGGGCCAGCATCATGGACTGAACACCTTTGACCATATCCAGATCCAATTTCTGACCTGGCATAACCGTCATTAAGTCCGGTACACATACCATGGTGACATCATCCAGAACCTCGAGACCTTCCACACCACTGCGTTTGGTAACATCTCCCTGAAATTCAGAGGTAGTCGGTGGGGGTAATAAAGACTTTTCGATGACCAGCACCTGTTCCTGTTCACGGGGTGCAAGTTGACCAACAGTAGCTTTATCATTGGCTACGATCAACTCAACTAATTTGGAGAATTTATTGTTTTTATAGGCAACCTGAACCTTTTTCTCACCATTGACAGACATATCCTGAAGTTGAACTTCTTTAATGGTTTCCATAACTTTCCAGGAAGAATCTGTTTTTTCCTGTTCCACAAATAGGGTAAAGCTGGTTCCGCCATCACCATCAACACCTGCATCCTCCGCAGGTTTCTCTTCATCATCTTTCCCGGATTTCTTTCCAGCTGGAGCAGGAGCAGGTAAAAACACATCGCCAACCCGAACACGAAGACGCATTCCTTCAGTTCCTGAAAGACGAGCTCGTACGGTAAGCGCTGGTTTCCCTTGCTGGTTCAAAAGGGTTGCTTCTGCTTTGGGGAAAGTGCGCACACTTACCACATAACAGCGCGAACCGCCATTCATAAAGTAACCATACACAGATTGAGGCAAATATGCACCAGGTACAAAATTTCCATACCGTTCGACATATTGTGTCCAGTTGGTTACTAGTTGCGGCCGGTTCAGTAAATTCTCAACCAACTGCTCTCCATCCACATCACGCACTATTTCAGCTTTTTCTGTGAAGCCAATAAAAGCAGCCATTGCGGTCCCGACACCCTCGATAGGCTTTGGACCACGATCTACTTCTTCAACGTATACACCTGGTGATAAATATTCTGGCATTTTATTCTTCCTTTCTGTAATGCACTTTTATGAATTAATTGAAAATAAAGATGAAATACGATTTATTGTTGGTTTTTTCTCTAAAACCTCCTTGAAAAATAATTATTAGAAAACCGGATAACCAGCATTTCAGACATTAATCTCCAATTTTGAAATTGGAACAACAAACTTCTCGTGCCTTAAAACGCGGCCGTTGAAGATGATGTCAAGATGATAGGTACCATGAGTTAGTCTTTGCAGGGTAAACTCACCGCCTTCCTGGACAGGGATCTCTTTTCCTGTCTCGATCAGGATTAATTTCAGCGTGGAAGGAGAATATTTTTGACTGATCAACTTCCCTCTCATAGAAATGTAGGATTTGGATGATACAGATTTTTTCTCTTTATCCTCAGGTCTTGTTGTCTCCGGTGATGGGACCTGGCGAAATCTTACTTCGGATGTAGCTACCCGAGGTGAAGAAATTGGTTTATATGGATCTATTGTCAAAGTCACTGTTAAACGAATCCCCGGATGGGGATCATTCTCGATGGTGCTCCAAAAATCCGACATTTTGGCAAGACTCTTATTTTGCAAAACTTCCAACCGGATGGGAACGGGTTGATTTTGAAGAGTTTCCGGTAACAAATCTTCCGGGATAATGGCCTGCCTCAGTAAAGTAGTTAACGCGGTTGAAAGCAGTTGTTGTTCATCCTGGATTTCTTTGGCCCAACTGGTTATGAGATAATAAAAATTAACCCTCACAGGATTGCGGTGCAAGCTGACCGTTCCATCACCATTATCCGTTTGTGTCCATTGTTCAGATCCACGTAATTCAATGTTCTCCAGAACATCGTACATAAAGATATTAAGAGTAGGTTTATTTAATCTTGATGACCATTCACGTTTCGGGAGGTCAAACTGGATTTCGATATCACCTTTACGAACAGGCATCTCGCGCAATAAGAGCTCTTTGAGGGTTTCATTTATCTCATAGATCATAACCAGGAAACTCCTCTGATCTTCGGTTATCCCGATCCAATTCATCAAGATACTCAACCAGCGACAAATCTCCAGAAGCAATCAACTGAAGACTTTCAAACCGTAATTTGGCATAAAAAGCCATTGCATTCACAGCCTCTAAAATCATATTTTCGCCTGGTTCATCTCCCATACACTCAAATACATGCCGGTAGTAAAGGATTCCTTGAGATTCATTCAAACCAAATCCCCCAATTGGTGTCGACCAATTTGCCATCAGAATTAATCTGGCAAGGTCGGGAACAGTGGAAGGTTTGAAATCAAATGGATACCTGATAAATAGTTGCAAGAAATCGACCTGATTTTTCGATAATTCTTTGGAAATTTCATCTACACCTTCCTGCGTTGAAGCTGCGTTTAACAAATCTCCTAAAAAGAATATGGTTAGTTTAAGATCGACTTCATCATCCAGATCAACCACCAGTTGATAACCAGACTCATTATTATTCAAGGGAATTAAGTTGGATTTATATCCCATTTCCTGCAGATAATTATTGAGTATTTTTAATAAATTCTTGTTCAATTTTCTTCCCTTCTAAAATTTCGACAGTTTCGATTTGATTAAAGCTTTAGCTGCTGCTTCGTCCTCGTCAATCCAGTTTGTCCATGTGGTAGGATCATCTGCTTTTATCAGATCAATTTTTAGAACTGTCTGAACAAATTTTGCAGCTTCCTTTCCTTTTGGATCACCTAATCGCAAAAGACTGATAAGATTGATGGCCTGGGTTTCCAAATCTGTATCTTTGGGTTTTCCTTTTGACTCAGCGCGCCATTGTCCAATTCCTCCTAAAACACCCACGCCACTCAAAGCTGCCCCTGCAACGCCTAACCCAAATCCTGCTTCATTCGATAGCCCTGCCAGGCTACCGATACTGCCAATTGTATTGACTGCACTTCCCAGGAAAGAAGTGACATTTTTAAATAATCCTAAACCTTTTCCTGTCTTGTTTTGGTTTTTTGCAGTAAATTGTGCAATTTCGTTCATTTTTTGTTCTTCTGCAGAAAGTGTTTGTCCTGTTGCTGCAGTCTTAACAAAACCTTTTGCTAAATTGCTGCGTTTTCTGGCACTATGCATGGACGCACTACCTTTACCTAATCCCAGTGCTGATCCAAACATACCCAGGAAACCACTGGCAACGCCAAATCCTGATGAGGTATCTTTTGCACCTTTCGATTCTGGGTCAATCGATTTAGTGAGGTTTCCTCCCAGGCTGGCAGTACTTCCAAAAAATCCTAATCCTGATTGAGCCGCACCCCATTTCCCTTTGGACATTTCCTTGCGTCCTAACGCTTTCATGGCTAAAGAAGCATTGGGATCGTTCGCCATTTTCTTTCCACGACTGATTTTTGATGTGCTCCCTAAAAATTGAGTAGCAGATGTGCCCATGCTCAGCACATCACCTGTTGCACCAACAATTCCACTGGCTCGATCCAAACCGGCGTTATCTCCTGTTCCCTTAGAAGCCCCAATGATTCCACTTGTAGTTCCCAGTGTACCCGCCACCAGGTCAAATCCTGCACGAGAAGCAACTCCCCCAGCTTTTTCCAGATTAGTTTCCTTAGATTTACGTTGATAATTGGCTGAATTGATGATATTTTTACGTTTTGTTGTGTCAGATTCTGAGAGAGCATCTTTTCGAACTTGAACATCCAATCCATTCCAACTTGCAGGAGTCATTGACGTGAAAGCGTCTTTAATTTTTTTCCAATCCGCAGTGGAAGAAATATCATTTCCACTGCCATCCTTCGGCCAAACCCCGGAAAACGCCGATTTTGCTAGTTCATTTAGGGTTTCTTTACTCAAAGATCCAGATGAGTT
>JAHYJK010000099.1 GCA_019429225.1 Anaerolineaceae bacterium | reverse complement strand
TGGGTAATATGTTTTCAGGCAATGCAAGCCGGTCAGTTCTAACGATGAGTAAATTATCTCAATTTAGAAAACTCCCCAAAAGAAGCGGGATTTTTTATAATTTTTTCCTTAATCCCTATAACTATATTCATACAATTCTTCTGATGATACTGGAATTAATCCGTGAACTTTATCAATCAACCGTACAAATATTATCCGGACGAAGTCCTCGTATTCGCAGAACACTACTATTCGCATTGGAACGAACTGTTTCAGCCGTACTCATTCGCGAGTTGACAACCCACCTATTGATTGAGGATATGTTCCATGGGAGTCAAACGATCTACGCAACTTATTTTGGTTATGATGTAGTAGCCCATCACACGGGTGTAACCAGCCCCGGTGCTATGACAACACTACGCGATATTGACAAGCAAATTCAACGCATTAAAGATGCCATAGAGCATGCCCCGCGCATGTATGAAATTGTCATCATCTCCGATCACGGCTTATCCGAAGGAGCACCATTTCAACAGTTATTTGGAATTTCCCTCGAGCAACTCATCCAAAGAATTCTTGAGGATCAATATTCGATTGTTGACACCGGCGCATCCGAAGAAACCAAAGGATATGTCAATTCGTTGTTACAAATAGCGTTGGCTCCCCATAAAAAACTCAACAAGACAGCCCGTCGCATTTATGAACAATACAAAAAAGACAAAGGAAATTATTTCTATTTTGACTTACCTCAAAAGGATTCCCAGGTGAATCAATCAGACATGGTTCTATGTACTTCCGGCAGCCTGGCAATGTTGTACTTTACGCACATTAAACAAAGACTTCTCCTGGAGGAAATTAAAGAACTTTATCCAAATTTGATTGAAGCATTGATATGCCATCCTGGTATCGGATTTCTGGCAATTGATTCTTACATCAATGGTCCTGTAGTTATTGATGCGGCAGGAATTTATTATCTCAACTCGAAAGATTTTGAAGGTCAGAACCCACTGGCTATATATGACGAAACGGCAACCTGGCAATTAGAAAAATTATTTTCTTACTCAAATGTTGGGGATATCGTCATCCAGAGCCGCTATGACCCTCAAACAAATCAAATACCAGCATTCGAGAACCTGCTCGCCCATCACGGGGGTATTGGTGGTGATCAAACCCTGGCTTTCGTGATGCATCCGGAAAAATTTCATTTTGACAGACCAATCAACGACTCAACCCAAATGCATCATCAATTGCAGAAATGGCAAAATATCCTTTTCAGCTCGCTGTTTCATCAGGATTTAGCAGGAAAGTAGATCGTTCTCTTTCAGAAATTCATTAATCTTCTTTGTGATCAAAGTTGCTTGTACTCTGAAGAATACCTTCTCCCAGATTAGGTTTTGCTGTTACCAATAATAAACTTAAAGGAGTATCTTGTGTCTGTATTTGGATTTTATGGCCAACATCAAAAAAGACCAAATGATAGCGAGAAATGAGAATGTCATCTTTTTCCTGATTGAGGAAGATAAATCTCCTCAAAATCTGCACCATTGCCAGTATCGATCTCAATGAAATCACCTCCCCTGGCGTGAAATATTTGATTGTGATTGATACGGACAGAGTATTTTCCGCTGATAAAATAAGAAAATAGCTGCACACCTCGATAATATCGGGTGATTGGTTTTGGTTCATCAAAATCAGTCAAATTGGACTGAAATAATTCTAAAGCGATAAACGGATTTGCGAAAGAAGAATCTGCCGGGGTTAAACTTCGGTACCATCTAATTCCACTTATCTCAGAAGAAAATTGTGGTTCAATTATTTTTTTTATTTTTCTACGAATCTTATTCATATCCAAAACCTACTCTATACATTCTAATTGGCTTCCATTGAAAAGTTCAAATGGATATACAAGCTAAGCAATAAAACTCTGGCACAAATCGCTCAGGAAAACAAAACAAAGCGGTTGTTATCAAAACTGGGTATAAATCTTTACAACATAACCTACAGTATAATTAACCCACTTTAATACTCCTAAACACATTAATGGATCTACTTTGTACATGAAACAACCAACTTTTTTTATCGCTGGTGCCCCCAGATGTGGAACAACTGCGCTTTACCAATACCTGAATCAGCATCCACAAATCTTCATGTCCGAAGTAAAGGAATTGAATTATTTTGCGCATGATTTTCCGCATGTACAAAAAATTTCTTTCAAATCAAAAGAAGATTATCTGAATGTTTTTTCGAAAGCCAATTCTACCCACCTGGCAATTGGTGAAGCAAGCCCATTTTATCTTTACTCCAAAGTTGCATTTTCGAATATACGCTCTTTTGATCCAAATGCAAGAATTATTCTCAGTCTTCGGAATCCTATTGATTTTGTGCAATCTTTCCATCAATTAAATCTAAGCTTACTGAGAGAAGATGAAAAGGATTTAAGGAAAGCCTGGGCATTACAAAAACAACGATTATCTGGAATTAAAATTCCCAAAAGCTGCCGCCAACCAGCGTTAATCCAATATGGCGAATTGGGATTGTTTGGTAATTATGTAGAAAAACTTCTGGAAATATTCCCCAGTAATCAGGTTTTGATCATAATATTTGAAGATTTTCGAAAAGACCCCCAAACAATCTACGAAAAAATCCTGAGGTTCATAGATGTACCGTCCGATGGAAGGCAGGAGTTCCCCCCGGTCAATGCCAGTTTCGAAAACCGTTCAAAACTCATGGCAACCGTATTCCATCCCCCTCAATTTGTTTATAAACCTTTCATGAAATTCATATCATTATTTGGTGTCAATTTTATGAAAGGTGTTTCGGTGGTTTACAATCGCATCGAGAAATTAAATGTTACGCAAGCAAAAAAAGCTCCGCTCGATCCTGAGTTTCGCAAGGAACTCCAGGAATATTTTAAGCAAGATATTGAGAAACTCGCTAATATTTTAAGTCGCGATCTATCTGAGTGGCGATAATTAATAAGAGTAGCGTATCATAACAAATCCACTATAGAGGTATCATGCAAATTATCAAAATTGCCAAAATTGATCCAAATTCCTTTCTTCCCACCCGAAAACATCCTGCTGATGCTGGTTTGGATATCTATGCGAATTGCAATATCGTTATTGAACCTCATTCGACATCTATTGTCAGCACCGGCATTACGCTGGAAATAACCAATGGTTTTGTGGGTTTACTCAAACCAAAAGGACGTAACAACCATCTACTGGGTGCAGGTGTGGTCGATGCAGGTTATCAGGGGGAAATTTTAGTCAAGGTGGCAAATATCAGTGATGCTCCTTTGGCCATCAAACCTGGTGATGCGATCGGACAGTTATTGATACTCCCCATATACACGCCTGAAGTCCTCGAAGTCAATCCTGATCAAATTCACAACAAAAACTCTTCACGAGGAAATACAGGTGGTATTGTCGATCAACACATAACCTGAATTTATTAAATGACTTAGATTTTCTAAAATCAAAATTCCAAATTTTCCATACAATTAAACTATCAGAGGATCTTACTGGCTTATACAAAGATTATACAATGTTTATTTTATTTGATGTTGGCTTGTTATAATTTCATTAAATTTACGTGCGTGCCAGGAAAAGAAAATGATGGGTAATGTAAAAATTGTCACCGATAGCACTTGCGATCTCCCTATTTCTCTTGTAGAGGAGTTTGATATCCTTGTTATCCCCTGCTACGTCAATATGAATGGGAAGAGCTATCTGGATGGGATTGAATTGAGTCGAGAGAGCTTTTTTAAGTCACTACCTTCCGCCAATCCATTACCAACCACATCAGCGCCAGGTATGGATGCTTTCATAATAGCGTATAAAAAACTGGCAGACGCAGGTGCAGATGGAATTATTTCCATCCATATTTCTGAAACATTAAGTAACATAAACAACGTGGCAAAAATTGCTGCTGATGCTTTTGATGCCGTTCCAGTTCGAGTCATCGACTCCGGTCAATTGAGTATGGGATTAGGCGTACTGGCATTAGTGGGAGCAAAACTGGCCAAAAAAGGTGCCAGTCTGGATGAGGTAGAAGCAGAGATCCTCAAGAAAAAACCGCTTACCAATTCTTTTGCCAAACTTGAGACGCTTGAATATTTGAGGCGTGGTGGGCGTTTTTCGTTTACCATGCAAGGCATTGGAAATCTTTTGGAAATCAAACCAATCACCAAAATGAGTAATGGCATTTCCGGAGTGGAGATGAAACGTACCCGCAAAAAAGCTCATCAGCGCTTTTTGGAAATTGCCAGAGAATTGGGTCCTGCTGAAATCGTTGGAATTATTCACGCGGATGCGTATCAGAATGCCTTACAGATTCGGGATGAACTCAAGTATATTTGGCCTGATGTAGATCCTATCATCTCCTATGTCACCCCAGCAATCGGAGCGCATGTTGGTCCAGGAACGATATGTATCGTTTCCATTCAAAAAGAAATCCATAAACCCCTGTTTGAATCGCGGTTCACCAATCTCCGTGATCGGGTTAATAGATTTCGTAACAATATCTCCGGAATGTATAACAATAAGCAGGAGGATTAAATGGGATATTGGTCTTTTTACGGTCTGGCAGCAGTAACCATCTGGATTTTAATGACCCTGATGTGGTTATTGAGTTTGAAATTAAAGAACACCAGCATTGTTGACATCATCTGGGGATTTGGTTATGTTTTGGTCAATTGGGTAGTATTTTTTGCAACCCCAGATGAATTTATAACCCGAAAATGGATCATCAATATTCTGGTCACGCTTTGGGGTCTACGCCTGACTACCCATATTTTCTTGCGAAATAAAGGCAAACCCGAAGATTTCCGCTATGCAGCCTGGCGAAAACAGTATGGGAAAAAATGGTGGTGGTATAGCTACCTGCAGACGTTCATGCTGCAAGGCACCCTGATGTTTCTCATCTCCACTCCATTAATTCACACGCAGGCAACTTCTACACCAGCCAGCATAGGTGTATTAGAAATATTCGGAATCATCATCTGGGTAATCGGCTTCTTTTTTGAAACTGTTGGAGACATTCAGCTGGAAAAATTTAAAAAAGACCCATCCAACAAAGGTAAGTTATTAAACACTGGAGTGTGGCGTTACACCCGACACCCAAATTACTTCGGTGATTCAGCGCAATGGTGGGGATTCTACCTGATTGCTGCCGGTTCCACACTCGGGTTCCTGACAATATTCAGCCCCATTATCATGACGTATTTTCTTATTAAAGTTTCCGGTGTCGCTATGTTAGAAAAATCGATGGCGGAGAGAAAACCAGGATACAAAGAATATATGAAGACGACCAATGCCTTCATTCCCTGGTTTCCGAAAAAAAATATATAAACAAAGAGGTATCTGATGAAAATTATTCGCATTCTTAATCTTGTTACTTTACTGGCAACGATAACAGTCAATGCACTGGCAAATATTTTGCCAATCAATAATCTCCAAACCGGGGCAGTGAGTGATTCTTTTGCTGCCTTATTTACCCCGGCTGGATATGTCTTTGCCATTTGGGGCGTTATTTATCTGACGTTGACTGTTTTTGCCGTCTATCAGGTTTTACCCTCTCAAAAAGACAATGCCCGACTTGACCGCGTAGGTATCTGGTTCATTCTGGCTAATCTTTTTAATGGCGGTTGGATTTTTGCCTGGCATTATTTATTATTCCCATTGTCGATGCTACTCATGCTCGGTTTATTGGTCTCTTTGGTAGTTATTTACCTGCGATTAGGTATTGGGACAGGCAAAACCTCTCTTAATGAACGCTGGTTGGTTGATATGCCTTTCAGTATTTATCTCGGTTGGATATCTGTGGCAACAATTGCAAATGCTTCCGTTGTCTTGTTGGACTTGAATTGGGATGGTTTCGGTCTCAGTGAAACAATCTGGACGGTTATTGTGCTTGTTGTGGGTGTCATCTTAGGTCTATTAATGACACTGAAACGTTCGGAGGTCTTTTACACCTTGGTGCTCATCTGGGCTTTTATAGGGATCACCCAGAATGGCAGTGGTGACAACCTAGTCACTATAACAGCCTGGGTTGGTGCTGCACTTCTGGCAATATTCCTGGTAATCGCTCGCGGTGTTTTACGAAGAAAACAACTAATTGCCCGTTACAAACGATCCTGAATTTTAATTTAAACAAAAAAACAAAAAACACCTAATTCCTCAGGAAAATAGGTGTTTTTTAATAAATCTCTAATGGAAATATTACAAAAATAGTAGTACATTAATTGAGTAAATTTCCTGATTTCAAAACATGGGAGGCACAATGATTGAAATTCGTGATTTGTCCAAATCGTACGGCGAAATTCAGGCGCTTCAATCCACAAACATTGATATCCAAAAAGGCGAGATTGTAGGCTTACTCGGACCGAATGGAGCAGGCAAAACGACGCTGATGAAAATGATCACCGGTGTTTTGGAACCAGACAGTGGTACTGTTTCCATTAATGGATTGGATATTGTAAAGAATCGTTCAAAGGTGCAAGCCAAAATTGGTTACTTGCCTGAAAATGCGCCCTTATATCCCGACTTAACCGTTCAGGATTATTTACAGATGATGGCAGACTTGCGTCTGATTGAACCTGAACTACAAATTCCAGCCATCATCGATGCAATCCATGCTGTCAACCTGGACGATGTTATTACCCGACCTATCGGACAACTCAGTAAAGGGATGCGACAAAGGGTGGGCCTGGCACAGGCAATCTTACATAAACCAGAAATTCTCATCCTCGATGAACCAACTGTCGGTTTAGATCCAACACAAATTATCGAAATCCGACAATTAATTAAAAATCTTGCACAACATAGTACGGTTCTGTTCTCCACCCATATCCTCTCTGAAGTGGAAGCGCTTTGTGACCGGGTTATTATGATTATGAATGGCAAGATCAAGGCTGATTCACGTTTATCCGATCTATCAAACACAGATAATGCCATATTGGTTCTGGATGAAGATCGCCCTGATATTGAAAAATTATTAATGCAGTTAAATGGAGTGGTTGGGGTAACACGAGAATTAGGTCAGAACAATTATCCGTTTTATTACATTCAGGGTCAACCGGAATCCGATATCACACCAAAAATATTCCAGCTATCAGTGGAAAAAAATTGGCCACTGCGCGAGCTGCGTAAGGATGTTCACACCCTCGAATCAATCTTCAACGAACTTGCCATTGCTGAGTGAGGTGTACGATGAAACAAATTCTGGCAATTACACGCAAAGAACTTAACAGTTATTTCAAATCCTTGTTAGCTGTGATCTTCTTAGGAACATATTTAGCTGCCATTGCAATCATATTCTTCACGGTTGAAGGTTTTTTTGCCAGGGGAATCGCCGATATTCGTCCTTTATTTTCCTGGATCCCAGTTCTGATGATTTTCTTAATTGCGGCTCTAACAATGCGTCAATGGAGTGAAGAACAGAGGTCAGGTACGCTTGAGGTATTGCTCTCATTACCAACCAGCCATGTACAACTGGTGCTGGGAAAATTCCTGGCTGTCATGAGTATGATTGGAATCGCATTATTGTTAACTTTGCCGTTCCCCATCATGGTATCTCTTCTCGGAAATTTGGATTGGGGTCCAGTCATAGGGGGGTATCTGGCATCCATTTTAATCGCAGCTGCTTACGCATCCATCGGTTTGTTTATTTCTTCAAGAACTGATAACCAGATTGTGTCTTTAATCCTGACCGTCATTATGGGCGGAGCTTTTTATCTGATTGGGAGTTCGTTTTTTACGAGTTTTTTCCCAACCTCATTGGTTGAGATTTTACGAGCCATAGGCACGGGCAGCCGCTTTGAGAGCATTCAAAGGGGTGTGATTGATATTCGTGATCTTGTGTATTACGGTTCATTGAGTGCATTTTTTATCGTGTTAAACGTACTCTCCATTGATCGTTTACGCTGGTCTCAACAAGCCACGGAATACCGGTTTACAACCTTACGGACCACTGCGTTAATTTGTTTGAATTTAATTGCCATTAATGTCTGGATCTATCCATTGTATGGTTTGCGTTTGGATTTGACATCTCAAAAAGAATTCACCATTTCGCAAACAACCAGAGACTTGACTTCCACATTGCCCGAACAACTCCTCATTCGTGCTTACCTGAGTGAAAAGACTCACCCCTTACTTTCTCCACTCATTCCCCAAATAAGCGATATGCTCAAAGAATATGAAATCGCTTCCCGTGGGATGATTACTGCTGAGGTCATTGACCCTATTGATGACCCGGAAATTGAAACAGAAGCCAATCAGGCTTATGGAATCCAACCAACACCTTTCCAAATAGCCGGTAGAAATGAATCCTCTATTGTCAATGCCTATTTTGATATTCTTGTGCGCTATGGAGATCAATCCATCGTGATTGGATTGGAAGATTTGATAGAAGTGCAGCAGACAGCCACAGGGGTGAATGTCAGCCTGAAAAACCTTGAGTACAATCTGACTTCTGCGGTAAAAAAGACGGTTTATGGTTTTCAGAGCATCGATTCAATACTGGCTGAAATTGAAGACCCCGTTAAATTAACCTTACTCTTATCTCAAAATCTGTTACCTGAAAATGAAAACGAGATTGTTGTCCTGATTAACCAGATCGCTTTACAAATTCAGGATGAGTCGAATGGAAAATTTGTTTTCGAAATAGTAGACCCGGATATTGAGGGGGCTTCGATATCCCGTCGACAATTGATTGAAGAATTGGGAATTGAACCATATCCGGTCGCATTATTCTCTCAGGATTCCTATTTCTTCCATCTCTTACTCCAAAATGGTGACCAGGCCCAGATCATTTATCCGCCCACAGAAGCAAATGAGGCCGATATTCGCCTGGCAATTGAATCTGCTTTGAAACGAACGTCGAGTGGTTTCCTGAAAGTGATCGGCATCTGGACACCCCCCACGACCACCCAGGATATTTATGGGCAGACCCAACAAGCCATATCCAGTTATCAATTTGCCCTGGAACAGTTAAACAGCGAATACGAACTTCAGTACGTTGATCTCAGCACTGGGAGAATTCCGGATAATTTCGATGCAGTCGTTATTATTGCTCCACAAAATTTAGGTGAAATTGAGCAATATGCCATTGATCAATTCCTCATGCGTGGTGGTGCAGTTATTTTAGCAATCAGTCCTTACAAACTGGATGCTGATTATTTTAACGGTTTCCTGACTTTGACCCCGGTTGAAACTGGTTTAATCGAAATGCTCAATTCCTATGGCATCTTTGTTCAGAATCAATTGGTGATGGATTCTCAAAATGCCGCTTTCCCTGTAGCAGTCAATCGAAATGTTGGCCAGGTTCAGGTTCAGGAAATACAGGCTGTTGACTATCCATATTTTGTGGATGTCCGACCCACTATGATGGCTGGAGAAAATCTGATTGTCTCAGGTTTACCCGCCATCAGTATGAACTGGGCTTCTCCCGTTCAAGTACAAAAAGAAGTTACTGGCCAACGCGAGACTACCGTCTTGCTCAGTTCCAGTAATAATGCCTGGACATCCACCAGTACAAATATCCAACCTGATTTTGAGCTTTATCCGGAACTCGGATTTGAAGTTGGTGAAACGCGTTCATCTTATCCATTGGCAATATCCACGCAGGGATCATTTGAATCTTTCTTCAAAGATAAACCCGTTCCTGTAGTTACCAATCCCGATGGAACAGAAAACACCAACCCTGGATTCACCACCATCAATCAATCTTCAACCAATAGCCGGCTGGTCGTATTTGGAAGTGCTGGTTTTATTGATGATTTCCCCCTGCAACTATCGTCTCGATTAACACAGGATTATGTTGTTAATAATTTACGTCTATTACAGAATGCGGTTGACTGGTCTGTAGAAGATACTGATTTATTAGCCATTCGTTCGCGTGGATCAGCTACCCGGGTTTTAATCCCTATGGACACCAATCAACAGACATTCTGGGAGATCAGTATTTATGTCATTGAGGCAATCCTGCTATTTGGATTATATGCATTCTGGCAAATTCGAAAACGTAAGAATAAGTCGATAAGTATTTTGTCTCTGCAATCAAAACAATCCCAGAAAGGAGCATCCAATGAGTAAATTACAAAAATATCTCCTGGCAATTCTTGGATTCCAATTCATTCTGATTTTGGTTGTCTTTCTTCTTCAACGACCTGTTGCTGCCAGTAATAATTTGATCTTTCCAGATTTGAAAGTGGAATCAGTAACCGCCATCAATATCAGCGACTCAACTGGAAACCTCGTCTTTCTTGAAAAACAGGGGGAACAATGGGTATTACCTTTACAGGATGACTTTCCTGTGAACGCGGAAGCTATTCCACAATTGGTGGAAAAATTCGCCACCATCCGGGATAACCGACTGGTAACCAGATCCGAAGCCAGCCATGATCGCTTAAGTATTTCAAATGAAAATTTTGAAAGAAAAGTTGAGTTAACTATCAATGGTAACAAAGAGATCATCTATTTTGGTTCTTCACCAGCGACCGGTAATATTCATTTCCGATTAAATGGTAAACCAGAAGTTTATCTGACCAATGCCCTCACATCTGCTCAGATATCAACATCCATCGCCAGTTGGGTAAATACTGAGATATATCAAATTAGCAGTAGCTCAGTGAAGAAAATTGAAATATCTAATACTGCAGGTGATTTCATATTCGAACCGGATGCAGAATCAGTTTGGTCAGCTCAACAAATGGAAGCAGGATATCAATTTGACCAGAGCAAATGGAGCAGTCTTTTAAGTGGTTTTACGAACCTGCGTTTTGTTGAACCTGTTTCAAAATCCGAAAAAGCTGAGTTTGGATTTGATACTCCCCAGGCAATCATGAAAATTGAATATGCGACGGAGTCTAATCCATCAATGTCTGGAAAATTAGTCATCGGAAGCAAGGATGGCTCGGGAAATTATTACGTCGCATGGAGTGAGTCGGAATACATCTATTTAGTTCCCAGCTATAATGCGGAAAGGTTTGTAAATCTCACAACAGATGATTATTCCACTCAAGTTGCTACTGAAGAATCAGACAACGAGTAAATCCAGGTTATTTTTCCTGGGTGGGAATGGAAATTGATTGCATCAGCATACCCATTCTCACCCGAATGGTAGCAACAAGTTGGTTTTTATTTTGTTCTTCTGCTAACAAAGCCGCTTTTTCAAAAGCATCATAGGCTTGAGATCTTTCCTCTCGCATTTCATAAACCAAACCGCGATAAAGATACGCCTCAGCCGATTTAGCATTAATCTCCAATAGATTATCTGTATCTGTTAATACATCATCATACAGTCCAAATTGCATAAAAATACTGGCTCTTTCATAATAAAAATACTCTTGATTCTCCACAAATTGTTGTGCAATTTCATATGAAGATTGTTCTTCAGCTTCATTTCCTAATACTTTTTCCAGAACACCTTTTTTGATCCACAGCGGATAATAATCCGGGGCAAGCGCTAATGCGCCTTCCATTTCTGACATGGCACTTATATAATCCCCAGCATAAATAAAATCATCTATTCTGGTTTCATAGTCAATTCTTGCTCTAACTTCAGGTGGCGGAGCAAGATATCGATCATAAACCACAGCCAGAATGGCAAAAAAGACAACCATTGCCAAACCAATCATTCCGGTTCTCTGCAAATCTCTTTTTCGTTTTTCTTCTAAATAATTATCGAGATACCACCACCAGTGATCAGAGTTTTTTCCTTTAATTTTTCTTTTTTCCTTAAGTACTTCTTTCCCCCCGATTGTTTTGAGCAATACTTTCGCTGATGAATAAATCCGTTTTGTTACATAACTTAATTGAGTTTCAATTTTTTCTTTCTTGTCATTTTGTAAAAATTTCTTTTGCTCCTGGATTTCATCCATGATATCAAAAACTTTTTCAGCGATCGGACTTTGACTACCATCCAGTTTACCAAGGATCGTTTCAATTTCATCAAGATTTGAACTGATTGACTTGTGTTGATCATTTTTATGAAAGTATTTTTCTTTTCCAGTTGGGGACATATTCTATTCCTTAATCTCCCCAATTGTATTACAGGTTTGAAGAAGTGATAATTGTTTTCCAGATTAACTCCAAATTTCATGAATTCTCAAAAAATGTTTACATAATTTTAGACAGAAACTTGACTATCTCATCACCTGTTGTCATAATTTTTTATGCAAGATGCTCATCAGAAAGGATCAATTATGGCTACTGTGAATGATATGCTTAAAAATAAAGGCAATAAATTATGGGTCACACATCCCGATGCTACGATTCGAGAAGCACTGGAAATGATGAAGGCATATAATGTGGGCGGATTACCAGTGGTCAAAAATGACAAAGTAGTCGGATTTTTTTCTGAGCGTGATTTCGCCCGGCATGCCATCAATGATGATTGTTTCGATATGAATAAACCTGTTGAAGCCTTAATGGTTCATCCGGTTTACTTTGTCGACCCTGAACAAAAAGTGGAAGAGTGCATGGCGGTTATGACCACAAAGAAGTTACGCCATCTACCCGTCATGGAAAATGGTAAAATGATAGGGATTGTTTCCATTGGAGATGTGGTAAAACAAATACTGGAAGAAAAACAGGAAACAATTGATTTACTTGAACATTTTCTATGGGTTAATATGATTTAGTCTCCTGGTTTACAAACGTCAATAAACGCAGGTGATGACGCCTGCGTTTTTTTATGCATTTACTAGAGGTGTCATGAATTTCAAAAAAGAACACTCCATCATCATCCCTTTGATTTTGGTTGTTGTTTTCACTGTTTTGGTTTATATCATGATCACACCAGGTATAAAACTGAATTCACAGGATTCAAACGTAACATACAACACTGGCTATGAGTCGAACACTGTGAGTGCCAAAGTGATCAATCTGATCGAAGAGGGTCAAACCGATCTGGGAGGAACACTCCAAAATTATCAGGTTTTTGATGTTGAATTGGTTGAAGGTGATTTTAAAGGCTCAGTTTTGACGGTCGATTATGGTCTGCGGCAGATTCTGGGGAATGATGAAAAAATTAAAGAAGGGGATTATATCCTTGTCACGGTGGGACAGCGTCCGGATACTGGAGAGCTTAAAGCATTCTTTACCGACTTTGTCAGATCCAGGCCAATCCTGTACTTATTCTTATTATTCGTTTTGTTCAGTGTTCTCATCAGTGGTTGGAAAGGGGTTCGCAGTTTATTCGGGATTGCTTTCAGTCTGCTAATCATTGTTCTGTATATATTGCCACAAATACTGAGTGGAAAAGATCCGGTGTGGGTCAGCATTTCAGGTGCTTTCGTTTTTCTGGCTGTATCTCAGTTTCTGGTGTATGGCTGGAATCTCAAAACTCATTCTGCGGTCATCGGGATCTTCATTTCTTTGATATTCACGGGTTTGTTATCCAGCTATTTTGTTGATTTTACCCGACTGACTGGTTATGGAGATGAGAACGCGCTTTTTCTCTCACAAATGTCCACACAAACGATAAACATAAAGGGCTTGCTATTAGCTGGAATGTTGATCGGCGCCCTGGGTGTGCTGGATGATCTGGTTATCAGCCAGGCATCAGCTGTCTTCGAATTATTTGCAGCCAATTCAAACCTGAGTTTTGGTTTTCTGTTCAAACG
>JAHYJK010000098.1 GCA_019429225.1 Anaerolineaceae bacterium | reverse complement strand
AATCCCAACAGAAATCCTGATTTATTTCAGTAGTGGATCGGTGGTCAATCTTCGAATTGAAATGTTGAATTCACACTCAGGTTTAGGGGCAGAAATTTATAAAGGTGAAATCAACACTGGAGGAAAATGTCCTGGTCAGATGAGTATACCAGTCGAAACGGACCTGAGCATTGATACCATCATTTTGGCATTCCGAAATTCTGATCCTCCGGTGCACATTGATGCGGTCAACTTAAGAGGACAAATTCCGAATTTTCTGGATATTCCGGTCTTCTGGCGGATTCCAATACCGGCAGACTACCTGGGAGACCCGGACAGTGACCTACCGGGTGGACTGGCAACTGATCATTTCGGGAACATTTATGTAGCAAATGGCCGCAATGGTTTATCTCGATATGACGTGGAAGGGAATCTTGTTAAAGAATATGTGGTTCCTTCTGTTTCAAATATCCGGGATGTGACGATTGATTTGAATGGTCAGGTCATCCTGACCGATTTGATATACAAGTGGTATGTAAAATTCGATCAGGAAGGAATTCAGGTGGATGCAGGGGAAGAGGATTTTGGTTGGAATAGTCCCAGAGAGATAGCTGTTCATCCGAAAACAGGCAATATTTACATACTGGATGAAACCGATGAATATTCGCGCATCCAGGTTTATTCACCGGAGAATAATCAACTTGTTCAGGATCTTCCACTTGAAACCGTCGGCACACAAATGCATAAAGGATTGGCTTTTGACCAGGATGGATTTCTCTACACCCTCGATCAGATTTTGGGAACCATTCTTAAACTGGACGTTGACAATGGTATTGTTGTCAATGAATTGGGTTATCTTGAACTGAGCAAAGCTTCGCCATCCGATCTGGCGATTGATGGTAAAGGAAATATTTATGTGTTGTTGAACGCCAGCCCGGAAAACACTGCGGTATATATTTATGATTCCTTCGGGAGTCTCAAGTATCGGTTAGGAAAGTTAACCTATGATGGTGAAGGTTGGATGGACGGTGTATTTTTCTTCCCGGTGGGTATTTCAATCTCTCCTGATGGAAGATTTTTATCCATTGTAGAGAATGGCTTTCTTACGACTTATTTATTGAATGAGGAAGTGTATCAATAATTCAGCAATGAAACCATGAAACGGACGATCATTCAGTTTTTCTTGTTTTGTTTTCTCATTTTTTTCGTACTGCACACCAGAAAACGACTGACAAATGAAATCTGTTCTACATCCCCTTCTCTGTTCAATGAATTTGTTATAAGTTGAATGGTTCGAAATTTGGATCCACCATGCAATGAACAATTCCATGTTGTAATCCACTAGGAAAATTACGCTATGAAATCGGGATCTGGGATAATAAGCAATTAAAAAGAAATCGCCACCTGATCATTTATGATCCACCAGAGTATTTCAGTAATTCTTTTTACGATCCACAATCAAAAATATTGGTTCTGAATGAAAATGACCAAATATTTATTTAGGATTTACACAAAACCATTTTCCAAATAAACACAAATGAAGAATTGTTGCAGATAACCGAGCCATTGAAATTCGATGATTGTCCTAACTGCCCCCTACGGTTTACTGGGGATTAGATGAATGAACAATCAACTTTACCTGTCAAATGCAAAAAGGGGGATCCTTGAGTTGTGGATGGAATTGTTGAGCCAATTACCTGGAATACCCTCTTGCGTGAGTCAGCAATTCGAAATTAATTAATAAAACAAAAGGAGGTCTGAACCTGAGACCTCCAATTGATTTAATTACTCATCATCCGAGTATTGAACTTCGTTCTTCTTCCGATTGGCTAGCCATTTCCCCAAAACTTTGAGTTTTATGGTTGCACCAGCTATAAGAACAATTACAATCAGTACCCACCAATACCATTCCATCTATTGTGAGATTTCTTGTTTTTTTCAGCAAATCTAAACCACAACATATTTAATTCAATAGTGACAAAATTCCTTATTGACATTATTACGTAATACTGTTATTATAGAATTATCCGGAAAAAGAAAACAGGTGATTGAATGTTAGAAAAAGCGCGCTTTTTGATTAACGAACTGGCAAAACGAGCAGACACCACTGTAAGGACAATACGTTATTACACCAGTGAGGGCTTGCTCCCCCAGCCTGATACCGATGGGAAATATGCATATTACGATGAAAACCATTTACAAAGATTGGAATTAATCCTGCGCATGAAAGAAGCTTATTTACCCTTGAAAGAAATCAGACAGATTATGCTCTCCCTCAGTGATGAAGAGGTCAAACTACGATTGATGGAAAAGAACCAGACACACAAAATCGAGTACCTGGACGATAACTTACCACCAATCCAAAAAAGCAAAGAGTCAGATGCTTTAAATTACATCTCCAACCTGATGGAAACGCAGACCAAATTTCGATCCAATCAATTGCAATCCAGACGACCTCCGCAATTCCCGCAAGACCTGGATGACTTACAAATTCCATTGCCGATCTCCCCAGATGATGTTGAAAACTGGCAACGCATCATTCTGGCACCAGGAGTTGAAATGCACCTGCGCTATCCCACTGACTCGGATACCAATCATAGAATTCAACAACTCATTTCGTATGCCAAAAAAATATTCTTAAAACAATAGAAGGTAAAAATGGAAAAAAATTCACTTAAATTATCCTTGAATTCTGAGCAGACATTAATCGCTCGGGAAGTTCCTTCCCTAAGAGTGCTCGAAGTCATCGTTCAGGCACCCACCATTGAGACCACCAAATCCCGGCCTCCGCTCAACCTGGCATTGGTGATCGACCGCAGTGGTTCGATGTCCGGCGAAAATTTGGATTATGTCAAACAAGCAGCAGCTTTTGTTGTGGACCGGCTGGAAGAAAATGATCGCTGTGCGCTGGTTGCCTATGATGATCAGGTGCAACTGCTTTCCTCCAGCATCAAAATGACGGGTGCAAATCGCAATGAAATGAAGCGCTTGATTCGAGATATTCGCATTGGAGGTACAACCAATTTGAGTGGTGGCTGGTTGCAGGGTTGTCATGAAGTGGCAGAAGCGGCTGAGGAGAAGACAATCAACCGCACGCTCTTACTGACTGATGGATTGGCCAATGTCGGGATCACCGATCTGGAAGAATTAGCCATGCATGCCCGTGAGTTGGCCAGCCGGGGAGTTACCACATCTACCTTTGGTGTCGGGCTTGGTTTCAACGAACACCTGCTGGAAGCTATGTCCAATCAGGGTAGAGGTAATTTCTACTTTATCGAAACCCCCATGCAAATTCCGGATATATTCCTTAAAGAGTTCAACGAACTGGCAACCATCACCGCTTCCGATGTTGAGATTGAGCTGGAAATCCCAGCCCAGGTCAATGTTGAGTTGTTGGGTGGATGGGCAAATGAAAAGAAGGATGGAAAATTCAGGATTTTTGCGGGCAATCTTTATTCGGGTCAAACCCAGGAGATTTACCTCAAAGTGCTGACCCCACCGGCTACCGACAAAAGCGCACTGGACTTTTCAGCCAGGGTGATGGCAAAAGATGAAAACGGCAAGGTGATCGAAGATAAAGCAACCTGGGTCTTCAAATACGCGGATGCAGAGAGTGTGCAGCAGGAAGATTGCAAGCTGGATGTTCTGGAACGCTGTGCTTCTGTTGAAATGGCAGATCGATCCACCGAAGCATTGAAGCTGGAACGAGCGGGAGAAAGAGAAAAAGCACATCGATTAATGAATGCATCCATTATGGCAAATGAGGCTTTTCTTTCTGAGGATAATCTGGACAATTACAATTTGCTATCCAATCGCATGAAACGAGGTCTGGATGAAACAGACCGCAAAACATCCCAATATGATGCTTACCGGGAAAAACGCAGACGCGGGGGATAAGAGCATCACAAGTCACGCGAAAAAGGGAACCTCCGTCAACCAGATCTGGAAAAAATCCAGATCTGGTTGTTTAAGAATGTGTTCAGAAGGAAAGTAAATAATGAAAATTATTGGAGGTTATTCCCCTTAATAATAATGGAATAAGAATTATCACCTAAAGAAAGAGGGGAAGTTGTTGCTTTTATATATAATTAATTATTCATTCTGATCATCTATTCACAAGATATCTATTCTTGACAACAATAATAAATGTAATTACAATGTAATTATTCAAGGAGTTATTTGCATGAACCAGACAATCAGAGGAAAAGTGGTAAAAATCGGTAATTCTCGTGGAATACGAATTCCTCGTGCTCTGCTAGAACAAGCTGGCTTATCAGATGAAGTTGAAATGAAAGTTGAAGGGGATCAATTAATAATTCATCCTGTTCGTAAACCTCGTGAGGGATGGGAAACCCAATTTGCATTAATGGCTGCCAATAATGATGATCAATTGTTAGAAGACATGATCATTTCTGAATGGGATGAAGAAGAATGGACATGGTAATTAAAAGATTTGAAGTTTATCTGATTAATTTGGATCCGACTATTGGAAAAGAAATTAAGAAAACACGTCCGTGTCTAATTATTTCTCCCGACGAAATGAATAAATATATATCAACAATAATCATTGCTCCTATGACAACCAAAGGAAGAAATTATCCAACACGCATTCCCTGTCAATTTGATGGAAAAGACGGGCAGATTGTTTTGGATCAAATCAGAACAGTTGATAAAATTCGAATAATTCGAAAACTTGGAAAAATTAATACATCTACACAAAAAGAAGTATTAACTGCTTTAACCGAGTTATTTTCTGAATAGATTTTTCTAGTTTTAAAAAATAATAAATTAAGGAGGGTATCATGGAACTGCTCGATCGCTTTCGTGGTTGTTTGTTGGGGCTGGCTGTCGGTGATGCAGTTGGCACAGCTGTTGAATTTAAACCACGCGACACATTTGAGCCAGTCACAGATATGACTGGCGGCGGCCCTTTCGGTGTTCCCGCAGGTGCCTGGACGGATGACACCTCCATGGCACTCTGTCTGGCGACCAGCCTGCTGGAGAAGAATGGCTTCGATGCGCAGGATCAGATGGAACGTTACTGGCGCTGGTATCAAGATGGATATCTGAGCAGCATTGGCAAATGTTTTGATATCGGTAATATCACCCGAACAGCACTGGAAGAATTTCATATCAGCGGTGATCCCATGAGTGGCAGAATAGATCCTTACACTGCCGGGAACGGTTCCATCATGCGATTGGCACCCGTGGTGATGCTATACTATCCCGATCTGGAAGCGGTTCTGCATTATTCCGCCAAGAGCTCCCGCACCACCCATGCTACATTGGAGTGTCTGGAAGCCTGCCAGATATTGGCTGGGGTCATTTATCGTGTTTTTGAAGGTAAAAAGAAAGCTGATGTTTTGGTGGAGAGAGATCTGGTACCACTCACTTCTGAAGCCTTGAAAGAAATATCGTTTGGGGATTATTTTGAGAAAGCAGAAAGCCAGATTCAGGGCACAGGCTATGTGGTACAGAGTCTGGAAGCCGCCCTGTGGAGTTTCTGGACAACGGATAGTTTCGAAGCAGCCATTCTCCAGGCAGTCAACCTGGGTGATGACGCCGATACCACCGCTGCTGTCTGCGGACAGGTGGCAGGAGCTTATTACGGCGAGTCTGGCATCCCTCAGCACTGGTTGGATAAACTGGTAATGCGCGAGGAAATCTCCAGTCTGGCAGAGCGTTTATATCATTGGAAAGAGATAAAATAATTTTTAGTGGATAATTATGAAGATCATCAAAAAAATTCTAAAAATTCTCTTCTTAACATTTAGCGTTCTGGCTGTTACCGTGTTGGTTTTAGCAGCAATCATTTTTGTCACCATTAACCAACAGGATGGCGAAGTGATCACTTCCAGAGAAGCCCGTAAGTACTTGTTGCATGTACCGGAGGGGTATGATCCTTCCGTCCCAACGCCATTGGTGATCAGTATTCATGGCTTTGCGGAATGGCCAGCCCATCAGATGAACCTCAGTCACTGGAATGAACTGGCTGATGAGGGGAATTTCATCGTAGTTTATCCACGCGGATCAGGTTTCCCGCTGCGCTGGCGAACGAATGGACTGGGAGAAAGCCTGCTGGATGTGCAGTTTATCGCGGATCTGATTGACAGCCTGGAAGAAGACTACAACATCGATCCCCGGCGCATCTATGTCAATGGTCTTTCCAATGGCGGCGGGATGTCCTTTCAACTGGCATGCAAATTATCCGATCGCATTGCTGCCTTTGGTGGGGTGTCTGGTGCTTATGTGCTTGCCTGGCAGGATTGCCATCCCGAACGACCACTTCCTGCCATCATCTTCCATGGTACGGCTGATCCGATTGTCCCATTTGAAGGCGGACCCTCTGAATCCTTTAATGTGCCGTTTCCCAATATCCAGGAATGGGTGAAGCAGTTAGCCGGTAAGAATGGCTGTGATCCGCAGGCTGTCGAAATCTTCCAACAGGGAGAGGTCAGTGGACAGGGCTTCCGGAACTGTGACCTGCAGGCTGACGTGGATTTCTACATTATTGATGCTGGCGGACATTCCTGGCCGGGTGGCGATCCCTTACCCCAATGGATTGTTGGGCACACCAGTGATGACATCAATACCACCCGGACGATGTGGAAATTTTTCTTCAACCATCCGATGCCAGGTGATCATTAATATTCTTGTGACAGCACTATATCTCCCAATTTGACCAGTGTTTCAATATCCCCAGGTTTATCAAAGTGAGTTCCAGGCAATTCAATGCTTAACCCTTGGTTGGTGCGTTTGACAATTGGACCAAATTTTTTCCAGCTCATCAATGTCGTTTCCAGGAAAGGTGAAATCAGACGCTGCACATCTTCTGGGTCTCGTGCGTAAATCAAAAAATTCTTACGAAAGGCATCACTGCCAGCTTTAACTTCCACCAAACCTTCGGCTTCTGAACCCAAAGCCTTTTGCAGCACCTGACGTAACAATGCCTCTCCCAGACCACCAAGATTGACTTGCGAATAACGTGGCCCGATCAGCAAGGTGCTACCTCTACCAGGCGCACGCCAGGTTGTGGTAGCGGTGACATGGCTAGAACCTGTTGTTGAAGATGATCTCCCGGTGGATTCAGTCATTAATTCAATGACCCATTCTTTGTGGCGTATGCGTTGGCCATATTTCAGAGGTTCACGAACAACCTCCAATTTCCAACCCCTTTCCAACGCCATTTGTGCTAAAGCCTTTTCCTTAGCAAAACGGTTGCGTCGCACCAAAACAAATATAAGAATGACCAACAGGCCTGTAGCCAGAATCACAAGGATAGAGAGGGTAATATCGTTCATCTTAGACCACCTGACAGGAAAGGATAGGTTAATTGTAGATCAGATGAAGAGAAGCAGGCCGAAAAATGAACTCTGATTTGCAGGGGAAGAAGGTCACCCGCACTCATAAAACTAAAACAAATAGCCCCGCTGGTCTGGGGCTATTTTATGAAGGAGATCTGATGAAGAAGAATCAGACCGGATCAGAGAATTACTTACCACCTATATGATCAGCTACTACACCCGGGTACATCTGTGCCAGACCACTAACCAATGAGCCAAAGGTTTTGCCGTCCACGCCATGGGTTCCTGGCATTCCGCCACCATTGCCACCACTATTGGAAACGTGTCCAGCCATGGCGCCGGGAGCTGATTGGGCTAGATTGCTGACAAGATACCCAAAGGTTTTTCCGTCAACGTTATGGGCTCCTGGTACACCACCAGCGTTGGCTGAAACGGTGCTATAAGGGAAGGCTGCCAAAACAATGGCTAAAACTAATACGATCGCTAATTTTTTCATGATTTTTTTCCCCTTGTGTTGATTTGGTTTAATTAGTTTACAGATAATTATAACCTTTTTT
The DNA here is from genome assembly GCA_019429225.1 of Anaerolineaceae bacterium. Taxonomy (GTDB): domain Bacteria; phylum Chloroflexota; class Anaerolineae; order Anaerolineales; family Anaerolineaceae; genus UBA6170. The sequence goes on along the minus strand of JAHYJK010000098.1, from coordinate 5,823 downwards.
GTCGGATTTACAATCTTTTTAATCTAAAACATTATACAAACAGCTTCGCTTCTTTTTTGAATTCAGAAGTGCTCTATCCTTCCTTTTTACATGAAATTCCCTTTATAATAAAAACGATTTTTCCAGATGGTGTTTGATGACTGATGAAGAAAAAACGAAAATTTAACCCAACTGAATACCAGGTCTACAAAAAACAGCACGATTACGATGATGTCATCGGGGTGGAAGAAGCGAAAATTCGCAACGAAAAAGAGACCTATGTCCGTTTACAGAAGAAGAGCAAAAAGCAACTTCAAAAACAAATTCAGACGTTGAAAACAGCCATTGATCCTGATGACAACGAGGATGATCTGGATATTCCAGAAGAAGAATTGGAAGCCAACCGCATCATCCGCAATGCCCGGACACATGAGAATCGTTTGCACGGTCTGAGAAATTACGAGGATGATTGAAATGTCAGAAATGCCATCCACGAAAAAGAACACGAATTCTCGAATAATAGCCCCTAATTACCAGGTTACTTTTAGTTTCTTTCTGTAAATAACAATTCATATTTCGTTATTAACAAAATCGTATCATCTCAATAAATCGGGGTAATCGGGTGTTTTTGGCGAGCATCCGGTCGCCAAAATCACCCTGACCGCTAATTATTGAAAGGATACACAAAATCATCCATTGATTTATTGTTTAGATTTCTTTGTTGTTTATTGCTCGATCTAAAGCAGACAATAATCTTTTCGCGTTTTCAGGTGATTTCAGTAAATAAAGAGTCTCAAGTAGCGAATCCAATTCCGATTTGGCGATCATGGCAACATCTTCTTTCTGATTACGTTGAACGAGACACACTGTTTTCGTGTGACTTACCTGATCTAAAATTTCTAAAAAATTTGAATTCACTTCTGAAAATGATTTTTCGATGACCTTAAAATCACCATATGCTGAATTGAATTTTTGTTTCATTTTTCAATCCTTAAGAAAACATAAATGATAGAATTATTTGAGTTTTAACATAACATGAAAAGTTTACATGGAAAAGGATAAAACCATGATCACCTTTCGCGAAATCAGCATCGAAGAAATCTACCAGCACATCCTGGAAGTGGATGTCTCGGAGCATGGCGAGTGCATTTATCTCTAGCAGGATGGCGAACTGATCACCCAAGCACTCGTGTGGGATCGTCCGCCACGTACCGCCGAAACCTGGCAGGAAAACTGGGCCAGTGTACTCCCCCTGCCGGGTGTCAAAGCCTGGGGAGCTTTTGAGGACGAGGTGATGGTCGGCATTATTGTCTACCGCCCCTACCTGACCGAGGATATGGCTCAACTGGATGCCCTGTTCGTGGACAAGGATCACCGCCAGCGAGGCATCGCATCCCACCTGACCCGGCTGCTGGAGCGACAGGCTATTGCAGATGGGCATACTTACCTGTACGTCTCCGCCACCGAATCCCAATCCGCGGTGGGTTTTTACACCAGTCAGGGCTTCGTCCCCACCCAGGATGCGCATCCGGAGTTGTACGCATTGGAACCCAATGACATCCACATGATCAAAATACTGGTGAACTGAACAGCTTTGCTATTTTGGTTAGGATATGGTTGTTGTTCAAATCAAAGAAAAATGCTAAGATCAAGGAAATGGCTCCAGATTTTTTCAAACTGGGACCGAACGAGAAGGACAGGAAGAAGGTGAAGAAGGGGGAGAGAGAAAACAAACCGCCTCAAAAAATGTGAGATAATTGCGAAAGGGAGAAAAACCTCATCTTTGAGGAGATTTTCATAATCTCAAACCCGAATCTATGAAATTAAAATTTCAATCAACAAATTTCACTCCAACCAACATAACCATATTTCTTCTTCTTGGAATCTGGTTATTTACTCTCTTATATTCTAAAAACTATGTGTTCTTAATCATAATTTTCATTTTTTTGATAGGTTCTCTCGTTATTCGGAAAAACTACTTGTTGTTCATTGCCGGTATTTTATTTTTTTCCATGCTCTTATATTCTCCGGTATTATTTGGATTCACAAAATTGGCACAGTCCAATTTAATAACATTATCCCACCCTAAAAAACCTATGCGTTTGATTCTTACTCCAGGTTCTGGAAAGGAAGTGCTAACTCACCAGGTTATAAAAATGCTTGATTTGATTGATATCCATGATATTCCCAATTACCAAATTTCAACTAAACTGGGTGAAGATTTATTGATTCGTCAAAGAATTACAGAATCCTCCTGGCCGGTTCATAGAGAAAATGGTTCGCCTTATTATTTAATTTACGAAGAAGAATTTTTAAATTACCAGGATTGTTCAATTATTGATTTTCAGGAACCTATATACCTTGTCAACTGTCAGTAATTTCTTATTAATTTTTCTCCTTTTAATAATTACCTCCCTGTATTTATTTGGTTTGGGAAATGTTTTTGTTAATTTAGTTTTTGCAAAAAATAATACTGATGAGAATAAAGAAGAATCCCTCAATTCTTTTGCGTTTACCTTGCTATCAGGTATTTTGATGAATTATTTATTAATTCTAATTTTTCAAACTTTAAAAACAAGTTTTTTTATTGGTTCAATCATTTCATTTTTCGGATTCTTGTTGTTAATAAAAAAAATTATCATAACCAAATCAAATCGAAAAATTGATCGATTCACTATATTTAAATTAGTTGGCTCACTGATTATTCTTTTTCTAATTTTTAGTCCAATCGTAACGGAACCCCTTGCAGACTGGGATGCTCGGTCTATCTGGTTTTTTCACGCAAAGATGATTTTTTCTTCTGGAACCATAGGAGAATCAGCAGGATGGTCACATGCCTCTGTTGGTTTTTCCCATCCTGATTATCCAAAATTAGTTCCTGCTCTTGCTGGACAAATAAATTATATAGCAGGTTTCTGGAATGAATATCTTCCAAAAATTTCCATTCTGCTTCTTTTTATTCCAACAACGATCTGGATTATGACTTTTGCAAAAAACTCTTTAAGTTTTTTGTTTCTTGTCATTTCAATTCCGTTGGGGTTTTTTCCATGGATCTGGAATGGGTACATGGATGGTTTGTTGGCTATTTATGTGTCTGTTGCATTATTACTAATGGGTCGATATTTTCAAAAAAGGAATAAAACAGACTTAATGTCAGGCTTATTACTCCTTTTTTGCATTATGAATATTAAAAATGAAGGAATTTTAGCATTTATTGCTATTCTCTTTATATTTATAATTATTCATTTAATTACTATTAAAATTGGTACATTAAGAGATCATTTTTCAATCACAAAGAAATTTTTTCTGTTTGGCTTGATATCTTTGCTTCCCTTTTTCATCTGGAATTTTTATAAATCTCAATGGGGTTTAACAAATGATCTCGCGATTGGATTGTCTCAAACCATACAGAACATCTTCAATCGCCTCCAGGATGGATCTTACATAACGATTCTCTCCCGATCTTATTCAGAAATGAGTAGTTGGTTATTGATTTTGGGTATGCTGCTCATCGCATCTGTCATTAGAAATAAAACTCCAGATAAAGCAGTATTTTTTTCGTTATTATCTACCTTGATTGTTTTTATAGGAATTTTTTCAGTATACCTATTCACACCAAATGATTTGGTCTGGCATTTAGATACATCAATATCAAGAACCATGCTACCTATAAATGGTGGCATAATAGTTGCAAGTTATTATTTAATAGAAAAAATCCAAGCTTAATTTATTGATATACAATAACTTAGTAAGATGCCAATCAAATTCAAGATGAATTAATGTCATAAGGGCGGAGCGTGGAAAGAATTAACTCCTAGCTGTTGAGCTCTTGAGCTATAGAGGGAAAACCCAGGGACGCCAGGACGCAAAGGAAAGACAAGTCGCAAAGAAGAATTCACGATTTATGTTCAATCATCCATCAATAAAAACAATTGATCGCTCACTGATCAACCTCTTACCGATCCTCTTCTTTATGGGCAGGGTGATGCTCTACCTGGCGTTCATCCCGGATGGATTACATGGTTTTGGTGACTTCCCGATTTACTTTAATAACACAGCCTTACCGGGCTTGCCATATTTCCAATACTGGTCAGAGTATCCCCCCCTGTACGCCTGGACAATCGAACTCATTTTTTGGATTTCTCAGGGCAATCAGTTCCTTTTCGACTTCATCCTATATCTCTTGCTCACCCTGGCAGGATCCATCAGCATCTGGTTGCTGGGGAATATTGCTTTATTATTGTATGGCGAAGAAAAGCAGACTTTATGGAGAGTTTCCGTTTTCTTTGGGTTTTTGGCCTTCAGCGCCTACAGCTGGTGGTATTTTGACCTTGTTCCGGTGACAATGATGCTGGTTGCCATTTACTATATTCTCAAAGAAAAGGACACGCAGGCAGGTATCTGGTTGGGACTGGGGATCCTGACCAAGTGGTTTCCGATCCTGCTCCTACCCGCCATCTTCCGTTTTCGAAATTTCAGGCATTTCTTAAAAATCTCCCTGATTGCCCTTGGACTGACGGTTATTGTATGGGGTATGCACTTTGCGCTCTCCCCCAGCATGACGCTGGCATCGTTGCAATCGCAACCGTCGCGCTCCTCCTGGCAGACCATCTGGGCGTTGGTGGATGGCAACATGACCACCGGCGCATTTCTACCCATCACAGAGAAACTCATCCCAGAAATGGCTACGTTCCGTATGGGGAATCCTGCGGTGATCCCAACCTGGCTAACATTGGTCGTTTTTGCGTATATTGGATTAAGGTTGTTGTTCAGAATCGATTCACAAAAAAAGCAAGGGTTGATCCCAATAATCGGAATTACCTGGGTGCTCTTTCTGATCTGGTCTCCCGGATGGAGCCCTCAATGGGTGCTCTATCTACTGCCCCTGATTTGTCTGTCATTGCCTGTTTCCAAAACCGTACTGCTCAGCTTTGGACTATTATTTCTCTCGTTGATTGAATGGCCGGTACTGTTGTCTCATCATTATTTTGCCAGTCTGTGGGTGATTGTACCGGTACGATTGGTGTTGTTTGTATTATTAATACTTGCCTGGAGCCGGGTTTCAAAATTCTCTCAGAAGGATGATGAAGGTGTTGTTGAGGTGTTGAGGTGTTAAGGAAAAACCAGGGACGCCAGGACGCAAAGGAAAAGAAAAAGACGCGAAGAAGAAACCTACAAGCTACAAGCTACATGCTACCGGCTACTTGCTACTGGCTACTGGCTACCCGCTAAATTATGCATAGACTTACATTTTCACCGAAAGGATTAGATTTACTGAAGCAGACTGTGGTTATCCTGGCAGTCTTTATATTCCTGTTTGTGCTTGGATTTACGCACTCGTTGACCCTGACCCGTCCTGAAAATGTTTACTGAAAATTACAGGATAAGTCCTCTATCGTCACAGATTATTCAATTGATTTTTAACCCAATCACCAAAATGGTGGTTGGGTTGTTTTTTTAGCCTTTCGCCTTCAGCCTTCAGCCTTTTTCCTTCAACTGTCAACTGTAAACTTTAAACTAAATAATCATTTACAATAACAATATGATCAATCCCATCTATCTCACTCTCCTCCGCCACGGCCGCTCGCGTGCGGATGATGAAGGCGTACATGAGGGTCGCTACGACTCTCCACTGACGGAGGTGGGACGCGATCAGGTACACAGGCGTGCGCAGGATTTTCTGCAGCGCGGCTTTCAATTTGATCTGATCATTGCCAGTACGCTACAACGCGCCAACGAGACCGCTCGTATCATCGCATCTTCCCTGGGTGTTCCCGTTGAGGATGATCCGGACTGGATGGAGTGGGACAATGGTCCGCTGGCAGGGTTGCCATTCGACCTGGC
>JAHYJK010000097.1 GCA_019429225.1 Anaerolineaceae bacterium | reverse complement strand
CTGGCAATAGGATCATAACAGGGCGTTGTATTTGATTTTCTCAAATCTAACGCGATAATATCTGCTTTTTTACCCTCAACAAGGGAGCCTATCTGGTCCTGCATATTGATACAAGCAGCGCCTTGGTCTGTTGCCATTGAGAATATTTCTCTGGCAGATAGAGCAGCTGAATCCCGATTTTGAACTTTCTGGAGCAACGCTCCAGCCTTCATAACTTCGATTAAGTTCTGGCTATCATTGCTGGCTGCTCCATCCGTCCCCAAACTTACCCGAATTCCATGGTTGGTTAGTTCAACAATTGGAGCAACACCAGATCCCAGAATCATATTGGCCAATGGATTATATGAAATCCTTGTTTGATATTTCTTAAATAAAGATAGATCATCTTCTGAAACTCGGATAGCATGAACGCCCAAAAAGTCAGTTTCAAGGATACCTACATCTTCCAACAACCGCATGGTTGTTTTTCCGTATTTCTCCAGGCTATGTTGATCATCATCAACTGTCTCCAGAATATGCATGGTAACAAATATGTTATTGGCTTTCGAGTAATCTGCAATTTTCCTCAACCCATCAGCAGTCATTCCCCAAATCACGCTGGGAGCCAGAGCAAAACTTATCCGAGGATGATTCTTGTACATTTCACGAGATCGATCAACTTGTGCCAAACTATCTACAGCTGTAGAAAAAGAAGCGGGTCTGACTGGACTACCAGGCAACCGGTCTACATCCGTCATCCCCCTTGCAAGAACTCCCCGGATTCCACAATCATCAATAGCTTTCAAGACAAAATCTGTATAACGTGGTTTCACATGCGCATACATAAAATCAACCAGTGTTGTAACACCAGAGCGGATCGACTCCATGCATCCCACCATTGCTGCCAGATAAATGGCTTCCTCATCCATATTAGGCATCATCAAGCGCACTGATTTATTCATCCAATTGATAAAGGCCAAATCCTTTCCTAATCCACGCATAAAAGTTTGAAAAAGATGGCAATGGGTATTAATAAGTCCAGGCAGGAGCAATTTTCCTTCAGCATCCCATACTTTTTTCGAATCATACCTGGTTAGCTGATCAACTTCTGGTGAAATCTCCAATATTTTTCCTTCATTTACGATAACCGTAACCCTATTGGAAATACGACCACAATTTTTATTATCTAAGAGCCTGGCATTCTTGATAATTAAATCAACTTCTTTTGTCATTCTTTTATCCATTAATATCTACTTTCGATAGAAGGATTCCTTAATCATATCCTCCCTGAGTACGCCTCCAGTGAACATGTTACCTGTGTTGTAGTTCATGATCTCATACCGGGCAACGGTATGGATATCCTTGTCCACCACGTAGAAGTCACGATGCCCTTCTTCGAATATGTCAATAAACCGTTCCCCAAAACGTCGTGAGGCACTGAAGGGAGCTTCATTCACAACTGCCAGAATTTCATCATCAGAGCAATCCACTACATACCGGACGGTGACGCCATAAAGCAAAGCTGTGTTTACGCGATCCATAGCCAGCAGTTCATTTTTAATCGGTGGAGCAATGGGACAGGTGCCCATCCCACTGATGATTTTAGCTATATCAAATCCCTTTCTGTAAAGTCTCCAGACGGATGCTTCGACAGTACGAGAACAAACCTGAATAGATCCGGTTAAACTGGCAGTTTTAGTGGCTAAAATATATACATTTTCTGGTCTGATTTTACACGCCTCAGCAACCATCTCAGCAATACTTTCATCAGGAATTTCCTGTGTTTGTGCAGCAAAAACAGTCTCATGATGGATATCCTGATAATGCCAGGATTGCGAAAAGATGTCATTTCTGGCTATTGCGCGAGCAGGACCAGAACCAATCGGATTGATATAACCTGGGATATCCTTTCCAGGCATCTTCCACCCAGAAAATTGTGAAGATAAAGTGGCTTCAACAGGCCGGTCGATGTAAACATCAATCGATGGAAAATGCAATTCACCTAAATGAAATTGACCAAAATCGATATGTCCCATGCCACCAATCGTGGCTTCAACCAATAATTTACCAGCTTGAAAACCGCCTGGTGCTTCTACACCCATATCAATAACGGTTGCACCATTCTTTAAATGGTAAACATTACAATTTAGTTGTTCTGCAAATGGGAGAATTTTATCTTTTACAATTTTTACTGCTTGTTGATTAATACTAAACATGAAGCCTCCGATTCTATTTTGATAATAATTTAGTGCTTGAAGTATGGTTTGCCCATCGCAGCTGGTGATCGAACTTTTCCGACAAAGCCGACCATTGCCAGCATAGCCAAAATATATGGAATCATCAAAAGAAATTGGTAAGGAATCCCGAGATTCATGACCTGAATTTGCATTTGAGCTGCATCAGCCGCACCAAATAACAGGCACGCTAATAACACGCCCCAAGGGTTGAATTTTCCTAAAACAATTGCTGAAATCGCTATCCAACCTCTACCTGCAGAAATGTTTTCTGTGAAATACGCAGTTTGAGTCAGTGTTAAGAATGCACCGCCCATGGAGGCCAGAATACCACTCACCACTACTGCCAGATATCGATTCAGGATTACATTGACACCAGCTGTGTCCGCTACCTGGGGATTTTCTCCTACAGCGCGGAAATTCAATCCAGGTGTAGTGTGAAAGAAAAACCAGGCAATTAGAATCACCAGCACAAATCCAGCATATACCATCCAGCTATGTGAAAGTAATATCTCCCCAACCACAGGTAGTGAACGCAAACGGCCAAAATCAACATTGGTAAACAGTGTAGCAGCCGTAGTTGCAGTGCCAATATCGATCAAACGGTATAGATATCCGGTAATCCCCAAACCAAAAACCCCAATTCCCAATCCAGTTACCAGCTGACTTACACGCAAGTGGATGGATGTAAAAGCCAGAAGTAAACCCAGTAAGCCACCTGAAACCATTCCGAGTAATAATCCAATCCATGGATTTCCGGTTACATACGATCCATAATATCCAAAATATGCCCCACAAAGCATCATACCTTCCAAACCAAAATTATATACACCAGCTTTTTGGGAGATTAGCCCTCCGAGGCTTGGAAATAACAGTGGTATTGACATGCGTATTGACATGGTTAACCAGGTCACAATTGTTGTCATCCAGGCAGCATCCATTATGCTCTACCTCCAATCACTGTTTCAGATAATCTATTTGTCAGATATCCACTGGCGATGACAAAAATAATAATAAGTCCTTGAATAACATTTAACAATGGAAATGGGACTCCCGCGCCGCGTTGCATCGCTCCCATGCCTACCCTAATCACGGCAAACAACAACGCAGCCAGAAGAATACCAATGGGATGATAACGTCCCATTACAGCAACCCCAATTCCATCATATCCATAACCTGCAGAAAACCCATTAACAATCTTAAACTGGGTGCCCATCAATTCCATTGCACCACCCATACCAGCCAATCCGCCGGTTGTTATTAATGCAACAATCGTTGCCCAAACAATGTTAATACCAGCATAGGATGCTGCCCTACGGTTTGCACCGACGGTACGCATTTGAAACCCAATCGGTGTCCGATAAATTATATAAAAAACTACCGCGGTTACCACTAAAGAAATAATAAATCCGAGATGAAGTGGGGATTTGGATAAAATAATCGGTAATTTCGCACTGGGCAAAATCGTCTCAGAGACATATAAATAGCTTTCTGGAGGTTTAATAGGCCCATGGATCAGGTAATCAACCAACAAGATGGCAACATAATTCAACATCATCGTATTAATCAATTCATCCGAACCTAGAAAAATTTTTAAGAAACCAGCTATCCCAGCCCAAATAGCTCCAAAAATCACCCCGGCTATAATGCAAAGTAAAACATGAAGCACTGGATGCAATCCATCAATATATGCACCAACCAGCACTGCCCCAACAGCACCCATTAATAGTTGACCTTCTGCACCAACATTAAAAAAACCAGATTTGTGGGCAATTGCAAAACTTAAACTACAAAATAAAAGCGGAACAAAACGGGTCAAGGTCTCTCCAAACCCGTAGCGGTTTCCAAATGAACCTTTAACCAAATAGGTAATCGCATCAAATGGGTCAATCCCTGCAAACGCAATCAGTATACCCCCAATCAGAAGCGCCAGACCAATTGCCATAATCGAAATCAGTGTGGAAACGAGTCCCATATTTTTTCTGGCAAACAGGATTATCCGCTCTTTAATCAATGTTGGAGTGTTGCTTGTGGTGGATAATTCACTCATAATCTTTTCCTATGGAAATACTTTGATAAAAGGATATTCTCCCCCCGGTAACAATAACCGGGGGGAAATGATGATCGTTAATCCCACATATATTTTTCAGATTCAGGAGTTTCTACTTTCCCATCAATCATATCCTGAGTTGCTTTTTCAACTGCGTCTTTCACTTCTTGTGGAACTGCATCATTGAATGGTGCAAGAAATTCAACACCATCTTTTACACCCAGTACGTAAACCTGACCCCATTCAAGGTCACCATTGATTAGACCTTCAACAGCAATCGTAATATAACGGCCACTGTCCAGCACATTACTCGTCAACACTAATTCAGGTGCTAAAGCACTACGATCTACTGATGAACCAATGGCAAAAGTGTTATTCTCCTTTGCAGCTTCAATCGCACCAGTTGTACCCATACCGCAGTTTGCATATACAATATCAGCCCCATCTTTGATAGCTGCGGTTGCCATTTCCTTCGCTTTGACTACATCATCAAAACTGCCTGTGAAGAGGTGTAAAATCTCAGTATCTGGATTGGATACCAAAGCACCCATGTACATGGCGTTTACCATCTTAAGCGCAATGGGAGATTGCGAGACAGTGACCATGGCAATTTTGTTGGATTCAGTCATCATTCCAGCCACAACACCAGCAAGATAAACACCTTCCCAGTTGGTTGCATCCAAAGCAACCACGTTAGGTGAACTTGCCATGTAGCCAGTCACACCGAATTTGACATCTGGAAACTCAGGTGCTACTTCGTTCACAGCATCCGTGAAATAAAGTTCATGAGCATAAACCAGGTCATAGCCTTCAGCAGCATAGCTGCGTAGTACATCCTTCACAGTTGCATCGGTCACACTTTCCTGATAGCTGACTTCCAGATTGTATTTTTCTTTTAGAGCCATCAGTGATTCATAACCAGCCTGGGCATACCCGCCATCCTTGATGGTCGTATTAAAAATCATTGCCACGCGCAGTTGTTCTTCAGCAGCAGGTTCTTCTGCGGCTGGTTCTTCAACAACAGGGGCTTCAGAAGCGGGTTCTTCAGCAACAGGGGCTTCGGCAGCTGGTGCACAGGCAGCCAACATACCAACCAACAAAACAAATGTCATTAATAAACTAAACTTCTTCATCGTTTCTCCTCATCATTGGGTAATTAGATTTTTAAGACAGTTTTTTTAAGATTGATCGCTTTTCTTTGCAACACCTCCTTATAAATTAATGTTTATGAGAGCCGGCCATCAATAAGCCAATTTCCTCTATATCGGTAGAAGAATCCACCTCACCTACAATTTCACCCTCATAAATAACCAATATTCGATCTGATAATTTTCGTACTTCTTCCAGATCTGTCGAAATTAACAATATTGTCACACCTTTTTCACGTGCTTCTAACAATTTTTTATGGACATACTCGATTGCCCCGACATCTAACCCCCAGGTCGGTTGCATAACCAGTAAAAAGTGGTTTTTTTTCAGAAACTCTCTACCTACAATAACTTTTTGCTGATTTCCACCCGATAAATTTTTCACGGGCACATTAATGGAAGGTGTCCGCACGTCATATTCCTGAATTAATTCATTCGCAAATTTATCAATCACCTTACGCTGTAATGAAAGGCCTCTTGTGAATGGTTTTTGATAATGTGTTTCAAGAATTGCGTTTTCTGAGATTTTAAAATCCAACACCAGACCCTGATTTCTTCGATCCGCAGGAATATACGACATCCCCATCTCAATTAATTGACGGGTGGTACAATGCGTAACATCCTTCCCAAACATGCTGATTTTCCCGGAGGTTGGTTTTCTTAAACCACTGATAATCTCTGCTAATTCTTTCTGGCCATTCTCATCCACACCTGCAATGCCAACAATTTCACCTTGACCAACTTTGAAAGATACATTTTTTAACAAATGTCTGTGTTGATTGTGATGATCTCCTAACGTAATATCATCCAATATCAAGATTTCTTCGCCGATTTTTATTTCTGCTTTACTATACTGAGTAATAATTTCCCGGCCTACCATTAATCTTGAGAGCTCATGTGGTGTTGTTTCAGATTTATTGACTGTGGAAATTAATTTTCCATCCCGTAATACGGAGATTCTGTCACTTATTTGCATCACTTCTTTCAATTTATGGGAAATAAAAATAATTGTTGTTCCTTTTTTATTTAGCGCTGTGAGCATTTTAAATAATTCTTGACTCTCCTGAGGCGTTAATACTGAAGTCGGTTCATCCAGAATCAGAAGCTCAGCCCCTTTGTATAATGCCTTTAGAATTTCAATTTTTTGTTGCATCCCAACACTGATCTCTTCAATCAGTAAATCAAGATCGACAGTGATCCCAAATTTTTTAGCAACATTCAAAATTTCATTCCGAAAATATTCTTTTTCCAGTTTGGGAGGTTTCGGAGAAGGTTGACCAAGGATTATATTCTCCAGGACTGTGAAGTTAGGAATCAACATAAAATGTTGATGAATCATGCCAATCCCATGTCGAATTGCATTTTTCGGTGTATTTTGTTCATATTTTTCACCGGACAGAAAAATCTCACCGCTATCCTGGTGATAAAGTCCATACAGGATATTCATTAAAGTCGATTTCCCTGCACCATTTTCTCCCAATAAGGCATGAATCTGACCTTTATAAATTTCCAGACTGATATCATCGAGTGCGATCACCCCAGGAAAACTTTTTCTGATGTTTCTAAATGATAAATAGATTTCTTCTGACATCGTATGATATCTCCAATAAGCAAAAGTTATAAAATTTTAAATAGAAAGGAAAAAAGCCCAAATTGTCAATGAGGTTAATAGTTCAAAGAATATTTTACAATACCACTAGTATAGCGAAAAGGCGTATATTTTTTTTAATATATTATGATTGGAAGGATTTTTGAAATATAAAGTCTTACTAAAACATTAAAGCACTTAAGAGAAATAAAGTCAATCATAGTTTACAGATAATTTCTATAAGTAAACTGAGACTTCACATAATTATCCAAATTGAATGACACCAGTTTTTCCAATTTCGGATATTTGTTGAAAATGAAAACCATCCAATTTTAATTTTGGAACAATAATATCCAATATCTCCATCAACCATTCTGTTTTATCATGCAATGCAATGATGGCACCTGGAAACGCTTGTGAAAGTATTCTGTGAGCGACAGATTTTGCATCTGGACCTTCCCAATCCCGGACACTATAACTCCACAGAACAATATCAAATCCCAGAGCCAGGAAAGTTTCTTCCACTTCTTTTGTCAATAACCCAGCAGGTGGTCGCAACAAGGTTGGAAAGAAACCCAACTCCTTATGGATAATCGCCTGAGTGAAAGCAACCTCCCGAATACACTCTTGAATTGAGATTTTATCAAATTCAGGATGGTTATATGAATGGTTACCAATATCATGGCCGGCTGCCTGCACCTTGCGAGCACAATCAGCTTCGTTCTCCAGGCGGCGGCCTTCCATGAAGAAAGTCGCTAGAATGCCATAATTGCTCAGGCAATTCAATAACCGGTCCGTTGCGGGTGGATTGGGGGACCCATCAAAGCTTAGATAGAAAGCTTTATTTTCCATAAGATCTTCATTCTGCATTGCCATTTTGTTTGCTTTCCATGTTATAAGCTCTTCTTGCCAGACCGATACACAATTCATACATCATCTGGTGGGCATCTTCTTCATCGATTACATGTCTTGCCAACAAACCAGCCAGCCAATTCGCCGCCTGGCGCCGCCAAAGATCATGCCTGGCCGGGATGGAACAGAAGCCGCGGGTATCATCATTAAATCCAGCTGTTTTGTATAATCCGGCACTCTCCATCACCTGATTGAGGTAACGTTCAATGCCATTAAGACTATCATTAAACCACCAGGGTGGCCCTAATCGCAATGCTGGATAATGACCTGCCAGAGGTGCCAATTCACGTGTATAGGTTGATTCATCCAGGGTAAAGAGAATTAACTTAAAATTGGGATGGTTACCAAATTTTTGTAATAGGGGAATAAGACTGCGTGTGAATTCAATAGCTAATGGGATATCCCCCCCAATATCAGCACCAAACTCCTGATATAGTGAAATATTATGGTTGCGATAAATGCCAGCATGAAACTGCATCGCCATTCCATCTTCTGCACTCATCCTTGCCATTTCTAACAGCATGTGAGCCACAAATCGAGATGCATCTTGCTGATCCACCTGACCTTTGAGAGCTCGTTGAAAAATAGCATCCACTTGCTGGTGTGATAATTCTTCTGTTAATGCTGATTCTGCTGAAAAATCAGTGGCAGTTGCACCTAATCTTCGAAAGTCGTCTCTTCTTCTTTCCAGTGCCTGAATGAATGTATGGAAATTGCTGATTTCCGTATTTGAATTTGCTGCCAAACGCTTAATTTCTTCGATCCAACCAGGATTCAAGAAATGAACGAGGGTGTCAAAACGAAACGTAGGAATAATATTTCTTTTCCAATTTGATGCCTGGATCTTCTGGTGATGTGCCAGGAAATCAGCAGCAGAATCGGTAGTGGCAAGAAGTTCGATGTTGAATTTTTCAAATAAAGTTCTGGGTGAGAATTCAATAGAAGAGAGCTTTTCTACCAGAATATCATAGGTGGAACCAGCTGTCTGTTTTGATAATTTTTTCTTGATATCAAAAACATCTCTCAAAGAAGTGGTCAGCCATACACCTGAAGGGGTAGCTCTGAAAAGGTGAAAATTATCACAGAATAATTCCCATACTTTTCGTGGATCATATTCCACCGAGTTATCCTTAGTGGATATACCTAATTTTTGCAATGGAATCCCATTGGAATAAAGTGTTCTGATGACATAATGGTCTGGTCGGATGAACAAATCCACTGGATTACCAAAACGAGCATTGGGATCTGAAAACAATGCTGGATCCACATGCCCATGCGGAGCAAAAATAGGGATATTTTTAGCTGAATGATAAAGCCTTTTAGCAATCAGTCGAAGATTTGGATCAGGAGAGAAAAAACGTTCGGGGTGCATAAATTTATCCTTTCAAATCTTTATTATCGCAGAGGTTTAGATATTTTCCAAAAATTTTATCCATGGCTTTATTTATTTTGATCAGCCTGGATGTAATAAGATAATTGCTGTGCGAAGAAAGGCGAAAGGACTTTTAAGTTTTACTTAATCTATTTCGTATCACAAATCAATGCTCTCACCCATTAGAACTGCAGAAATTTTTATTTCGGGTTTTATCGCAAGAATATGCGTCCGAACCAATTGAAAATGATGCAAATCCCACAATTCGTTCGTTTCTCTGCCATACTCACGTAAGTGGGTAATGACAAGTTGTTTTGTGGAAAATTGTGAAAAAAATTGGCAAAAATCATCCAACTTGGAAGGCCATTGCTCCAATGCTTCCGCTTTCCCCAACCAGAGATGGCCAACTATGCCATCCATCTCACCAAAATCTGGCAATTTCGAAAAATCATAATCGCGGGTATCCCCAGGGAACAACCAGCGTTTATGGGAAAATTCGGCCAGATAGCCCATGGCTGGAACTCCATGTTCTCCGTGAATGTGTAATCCATCAAATGGAGTTAACATGAGATTATCTATGCGCAGTGTGTTTCCCGGCTGAGGTACAATGATTCTTTCGGAGGGAAGATCAATAGCCGCATTGACTTTCGCCAACAAGAGTTCTGGAATGACCCAGTATATAGGTAAATCTTGAATAGCCGCTATGAGATTTAAATCAAGGTGATCTGAATGGCTGTGTGTCAAAACAACCAGCTGCAATGTGTTGAGATCATCAGAAAAAGCAGGTTGCTCTCCTCCACCGACTCTTGTAAAGAGTGAATAAGGATCAATAGCCCATTTAACCCCTGCTGTATGCAGAAGATAATTAGCTGAATAGGTCAACCAAAAACGGTCTTTCTGACTGGATTTCCACTCTGAGATCATCCGATCCCAAAGTTTTGGATATTCCTCCTTGGCTTTCTTCCGCTGATATGCAAGCTCTTCCATGAAAAACCATCATTCAATCTGAGTAATACCGATCCATAAAGGCTTCTACTTCACTGGTCGGACGATTGAAGACACCAACTCTTTCCACCTTCAGGCTGGTGGCTGCCGCCGCCCATTTCCCGGCTTCACGAGGTGGTAAACTGATGCGTTTCGCCACATAGGAACCCATACAAGTGTCACCCCTGCCACTTCTTCCTGCCATAGAGGTAGCATGAAATTGAAAATGGTGACATTGACCTTCTGCATAGATCAACACACCATCAGAATGGGTTAACACAATCTCTTTTACTCCCATCCCAGTATAAATAGCAGCTGCCTTTTCAATATCTTTTTCACCAGTCAAATACTCCGCCTCAACGGCATCTGATTTTAGAATATCCAGGTTCTTCAATACTTCAGGCATCTCTGGCCAGGGCTCATAAACCAATGTCTCGTCTCTCAATACACGCACAAATCCCTGCACATCCACTGCCAGAAGCGTATCTGGTCGTTGCCTTAATATTGAAAAGAAATCAGGCTCTACCTCGCCACGTAAACTGGGGCTGACTGCTATTGCTTTTGCCTGAAAATCTTCAAGATAATCAGGAAGAATTGTCCCAGCTGTTGATTTGATATACAGGTTGCGGTCATCTACATTTCTAGTTTTGTATTCAAGGGTCATGACCGTGGAGGTTTCGGAATAGAAAGGATAACAGTCAATACCAGCAGACTGAATGGCATCCACCACGTGCTGATCCTCTTTTGCCAATCGGGTAATCACCGCAGCCTTTATTCCCAGCTTTGCTCCAACATTGGCCGCATAATTCATACCACCACCATCCACGACGCAAATCCCATCGGGTGTTATGATGGTGTCTTTGGTGTAATTACCAGCATAAATAACATCATAAGTATTCTTTATAGTAGACATTAAATACCTTTCTAGAATAGCTTTAAAAATGGAAGGGATGGTGAACTCAAAATCCAATACAAAAAACCACCTAATAATGCGGTAGCAGGGATAGTAATAATCCAGGCAGTCAGAATTTCTCCAGCCACACCCCAATGTACTTTACTGAGGCGTTCAGCAGCACCTACACCCATGATGGCTGTGCTTACCACTTGTGTTGTCGAAACCGGTCCTCCAATGAGAGATGCAGTCATGATTACAGCAGCAGAGGTGGCTTGAGAAGCAAACCCATGAATTGGTCTGATCTTATAAAATTTCGCACCTAACGTACGAATTAACTGCCAGCCACCCACTGATGTTCCCAGAGCAATCGCTGCTGCACAAAGCACAATCACCCAAAAAGGAACTTCAAAAGTCGATATACTACCGCTGATGAGCAAACCCAGGGTGATGATCCCCATCGTTTTTTGTGCATCATTGGTACCATGACTGAGTGCCAGCCCCAGAGATGTAACGATCTGAAGGCGTTTGAACAATACATTTACTTTTGGCGTTGCTTTCCAGGAAAGCATAAAAATAATATTAGCTACAACCATTCCTGCAAAAAGACCAATGATGGGAGAGGTGAACAAAACGATGAGAACTTTTGTAACGCCTGCCATCTGGATTGCCTTAACACCTGCACCTACCGCGACAGCACCAATCAGTCCACCGATTAATGCGTGTGAAGAACTGCTGGGGATACCCAACATCCAGGTCATAATATTCCAGACAATGGCACTGACTAAGGCAGCAATAATTATTCCTAAATTTAAAAATATTGGGTCAACGATTTCAGATCCGATTGTATTGGCAACTGCAACGCCAAAAATAAATGGTCCAGAAAATTCAGCGACAGCTGTCATTATAAGGGCTACCCGGGGTTGAATGGCTCTGGATGAGATCATGGTAGCAACGATATTGCTTGAGTCATGGACGCCATTCAAAAAATCAAAAATAACAGCAAGAACAATTAAAATGAGTAATAATGTAGTCATGCGCCCTTCTGAATTGTAAAGTGCAAATCTTAGAATAAATTTATGATTAAAGGAACCGCTTTATCAAATAACCAGTAACAACCAGCACCGGCTGCCATTGTTGCCGGAATGGTGATGATCCAGGCAGTTACGATTTCACCGGCAACACCCCAGCGCACTTTGCTCATTCTTTCAGCTGCCCCTACTCCCATGATAGATGAACTAACCACCTGGGTAGTACTGACTGGACCACCTAACAGGGATGCTGTCAGAATAACAATCGCTGATGTCGCCTGAGATGCAAAACCGTGCACAGGGCGAATTTTATAAAATTTTGATCCAAGTGTTTTAATCAATTGCCAACCACCGACTGCTGTACCTAATCCAATTGCCGAGGCACAAATTAAGATTACCCACATAGGCACTTCGAATGTTGATTGCACGCCCGCTATTACCAACCCAAGCGTGATGATACCCATTGTTTTTTGCGCGTCGTTGGTTCCATGACTCAAAGATAAGCCAATGGAAGTGATGATTTGCATTTTTTTGAAAACATCATTGATTTTTGGTGAAGCCTTCCACGAAGACAGATAAACGATGTTTGCAATCAGCATACCAGCGATAAAACCGATGATGGGGGACGCAAATAAAGCGATTAGCACTTTAATAATACCTTCCATCATGATGACTTTATAACCTGCAGCCATCATCACAGCACCAACCAGTCCCCCAATAATCGCATGTGAAGAACTGCTGGGAATGCCTAAAATCCAGGTCAGAATATTCCAGATTATCGCGCTGACACAGGCTGCAATTAACACAATAAGATTTATATGAACAGCAGATACAATGTCATTTCCAATCGTCGTTGCAACAGCTACACCAAATATAAATGGACCCAGAAAATTCGCCACCGCGGTCATCATCAAGGCTGTCCGGGGTGGAATAGCACGGGATGAGATCATGGTAGCCACGACATTGCTGGAATCATGAACGCCATTCAGAAAATCAAAAGCTAAAGCCAGAACCACAAGAATGATTAATAATATTTCCATCTTATTTTATGTAGTCTTAACAATTATATCTGCCAGAACATTGGCAGCTTCATCACCTCGATCAGCAGCATTACTCAGATGGCGATAAACCTCACGATATTTCATCATCTTTACCAGTGTTTTAATATCTTCTGTCTCCTGGAACATATCAGCCAGTGCTTCGCGATAAACTGTCTCCACGCGGTTTTCAAGGGCTTTGGCACGTTGAGCATGTTCAGCAGCCACACCAGGATGTTCTTGCAGACATTCAACTGCTTTAAGTATTTCAAAGGAAGCATCACGCAATAAAGAACAAATTCGCACCATGAACTCAGTCGGATCGACCTTAAAAATTACAATCTCTGTCATGGTACTGTAGGCATAATCGAGAACATCATCAATGGCTCTTGAAAGGGCAAAAATATCCTCGCGATCAAATGGAGTGATAAAAGTGCGATTGAGTTCATCAATCAAAATTCGCCGTGACTCATCTGCCTCCTTCTCTTTAGCAGTGAGTTGATCTGCAAGATTTTCATCCGGATGAGAAAGATATTTTTTGAGGAGATCCATCCCTTCCAGCGTCAATGATGCCTGTTCGTGAATTAGCTGAATGAACACATTTCTTCGCTTTCTGAATATTTTTAACATGTTTCCTCCAAAAGAATAAGTTT
>JAHYJK010000096.1 GCA_019429225.1 Anaerolineaceae bacterium | reverse complement strand
CGCGCCGTTCATCAGTTCGGTCGCGCCAACCTTCGACTGAAATAGCCGGTGTCACATTTCCTAAAGCAGCCATTCGCTGGGCAGTTTTTTCATCAATCAAGGTTCCATTGGTGTAGAACATGAATAATACGTCCGGATGTTTTTCTGCCGCATCTAGCAAGCCCTTTCCTTCTGATCGGTAAGCCAGCGGTTCTCCGCCGCTGATGACCAAGAACCTTACGCCCCAGAGCGTTTTTGCTTCAGTGATAATGCGGTCAAAAGTAGACCAATCCAACTTTTCGGCGGTGGGTCCGGCACTTGCATAACAACCTGTACATTGTAAATTGCAAGTCTTCCCTGGACTAATCGTCAACGTACTTGGAGGATACATCCCAAATTCCTGGGAGAAGCGATCGATCGCTGATTGTTCCCCTCCCTGGACCAGGGCTCCATGAATCAGGTTGTGAGCAATGGAACGCAATGTTGCCTCAGATAATCTGCGGGTAAGTATCCGATCGAAGGTTTTTATGAAAGCATCTCCGAACAATGTCTGATCAGTTAATACACCAGGTGGAAGAGAGGATAATAACGGGTTGGCGGGGCGAATGCGGGAAGAAACAAGTTTTCCTGTCTGTAATACGCAGTACCGCAAGGATGCTGATTTTGAAAGGAGGGGGGATATTCCCACGGCAACATCCAGCCCCGCGTTGAAAGCTTTATTTTTTAATAACCCATTTGTAAGTGAATTTGTAACCATTTTCTACCTCCATGTCGATCGTTTGCTTGTGCGCATCTTCTGCCGGCTCATTTTACGCAAGCTCTGACGATCTTCATCCCCGCGTTAAACCAGACTTTCAACCCAATCCTTGGCTTCATCTTTTTGAACTTCACCACGTCGGATGGATTCGTCTACGATCTTTTGGGCTTTCTCATGGGTCATTGAGAGAACGCCGATTCCTGCTAAGATGCTTCGTTCAAACAAGGTATGCATATAAACCTCCTTGAGAGTTATTGACCGTCTGCATATAAAGCAATGCCAATCGTTCCAGGCCCTACATGAACGCCAATAACCGGGCTAAATTCGACGGTAAAAATCTCTTTACAATTTAAACGTTGTTCCACTTCGTCACGAAATTTTTGTGCTGCTACGGGAGCATTCGCATGAGCAATACCTACATGAACGGGACACCCGTTCGCCTGCTCTTCGGCTAATTCGATCAGCCGTTGCCACGACTTACGTTTTGTGCGCACTCGTTCCAACGCATCGATTTTTCCTTCTGGGTTAAAAAACAGGATGGGCTTGATAGCGAAGGCAGTGCCCAGGTAGCGTGATGCCCCACCAATCCTTCCTCCACGATGTAAATACTCCAATGTGTCCACGGCGAAAAAGAGATGCAAGCGTTTAATCACTTCTTCGGCTGCCTGTCTTACTTCCTGCAAACTTGCGCCTTGCTCCGCAGCCCGGGCTGAAGCAAGAATGATCATCACTTGTCCCATTGAGGTGATTCGAGTATCAATAATCTCCACTGGCACTCGGGTAAACAGACGCGCTGCAAGCCGAGCGGAATCCACCGTGCCGCTGATGCCAGAGGAAATCAACGGCACGGCAATGCCAGTTGCTCCTTCATCTGCCAAACTATTGAAAGCCATAAGAAAATCCTGAATAGATGGTTGCGAGGTAGTGGGAAGGGATTTGCTCGTAGACAATCTCATGTAAAATTCGTTGGGAGTGAGATCTATGCCATCGAGATAGGTTTCGCCTCCCCAATGAATCTTGAGAGGAATCACCCGAACGTTATATTGCTCAACCCATTCCTTTGGAAGGTTTGCAGTACTGTCTGTCAAAATTGTGGTCTTTGCCATCTAGTCTCCTTTACGAAAATAACGAAAATATTAGTTAAAAAAAATTAACCGGAAAGAATTTGGGCTACTTCTCGCGTGAACTCACCTAACTGTCGCCGGCTTTCCTCACTCAATTGCGAAAGTGCGTCTTCGTACCGACTAAATTGAGCAAGCAGAATTGTAGAAGAACGGCGATTAGTATGCTCCAACACAGAAAGGAACACGCCGATTCCGCTTAGCACACTCAGACCAATTTCCCGGGGCAATCCTATCCGATGCAGGCGTTCCATCAGCGCACGAATTTCTGGCGCTTGCTGGATCGTCGCCAACGTTAGGATCACGGCAGTGATCAGTTCTGTGACAAAAATTAGTGGAGAACGCCTTTCAGGAATACGCATCAGAAGATTGGAGAGCAAGTTTTCGTAGCCATCCGCATGCCCTTCTCGTAACTGCTGCAAGATGTGTTCTTTGATAACCTGCCAATTTTCTAAATCGGCAGGTTCGCCAGCCAATACGTTGATCAAACGGTTGGCTTCTTGCGTCGGATAAAAAAGGACAGTTGAGCGACCAGGCCCGTGTTGATCCGGATTCGTCTGATACTCGGCCCGTACAAGCCCCTTTTCTTCCAGCAGGCGTAACATCTCATAGGCCGTAACTTTTCCGATGCCCAGGCGTTCGGCAACCGTCACGTAATGCACGGAATGCTCCATTTCGCGGTAGATATCCAGGAACTGGCTCAAAAATTGTAGTTGGCGGTGAGTAAGTTTCTTTTTCATAAAATTCCGAAAATAACGAATTTATTGTATCTCTCTAGATTGGTTCTTGTCAAGAGCATGAAAAGTTATGGTCAAAAGTGTAATCGAAATGCGACCAACCAAGGAAGAACGTGCTGTGAAGCCCATGACCAGGTAAACTGGCTGCCCAAGGCAAGCGCCGCAGCGTATTCAAGCGGTTTATGAAAGGACTCTTGCATGGCGATTCCATTCTTACTGCGGCGAATTCGGATGAACGCAGGGAGGATAAAGATCAGCGAAAGGGCAAGAACAAGCCACAAAACCCAGGAGTCAATCAAACGGATGACAAAGGCTGTCATAATCCCTGAAATTACCGCTAAAACTATCACCGCGCCCATTAACCTGGCGGTAACCTTGGGACCCAAGGCTGCGGCAGTATGTTTGAGACCCGCATTTAGATCTCCTTCCAAATCACGCATTTCATTAAACATCTCGCCATAACAACTGATGCAGAAAATAAAAAGAAAGGGAAATATCCAATGCATGAAAGGGGCTGAGTCAAAAGTAAAATACGCAGTGAGGAACTGTAACCCGGAAAGCATAAAACCATGTGTGAAAAAGTCAACAAAAGCAATATTCTTCAGACGTACCGGTTTCCAAGAATACAAGAAACTGATCAAAAGAGTGATCATACCCAACAAGAAGGTTGTTTTTCCCAGAGTGGAATAGACGAGTGCGGATCCCACAGCCACACCAAAACTCATCAACCGCGCAGTAAAGGGGGAAAGATCGCGTGCAGCGACTGGGTTCCGTTTACATTTATGCGGAGTTAATGCGTCATCTTCAGCATCTTCAACATCATTGATCATGAAAGCAAAGGCTACAGCCAGCCAATTTGCTAATAGAACTCCGATTAGTTTCCATCCAAACGAACCATTGCTTGCAGCAGTAGCACCCAATAAGGTGGTTACGATGACAAAAGCCAGATACTCCTTGAACCTTGTTAGTCGGATGCTGCCGTTTATCGTACGTCTGAATTGCATGATTCCTCTTGTATGTGGAGAGCTTTTTCGAGTTCAATATTGCTTCGATTAAATCTTACTGTAATTACATACTATGTCACATTTCCGATGCTCAGGTTTTCAATTCGTCATGTAATACACAGAATGATCTGCTTCCCGCAAAATGTCCTGGAATTGGCCCAAAAATTGAAGTTTGCAATGAGTAAGTTTCTTTTTTATTAATTTCCGAAAATAACGAATTTAGTATATCTCTCTAGTTTGGTTCTTGTCAAGAGCACGAATTGACAGAGCACGAATTTCCTCACAATTAATCTTACTATAGAAAAGAACGTTGGTTCAAAAAGAATGTTACCCTAGAGCGGAAAAAATCTCGCTTTACACACCCACAACATGGATTATCAACAACGAGGTCTGGGAGTTTGCTCAAACATTCTTTCAACCTGTGCTTAAATTAGTTGGGAAAGATCGGATTGACGGAAAAACCATCCGCAAGTATGATCGAGCTAAGACACCTTATCGCCGCGTGTTGAACCTCGAAGATCTTCCATTTGATTTGAAAGCTCGACTATCTGTCCAATACATGATTTTGAATCCAGTGTCTCTTCGAGCAAGTATTGATCAAAAAGTAGCTTTATTGTGGAAAATGGTTCCTCCTGGAAAATTAAATGAATAAATCCAGAGAATCCTTTCAGTTCTTCCTTTAAATATATCCGATTATTTCATCGATACGAGCGTAAAAGGCTAAACGGATTGATCCATACCGTTAATGCGGGCTTCTTCTTTATCGGTCACTTTGAACTTGAACCAGACCGGGATGATACTGAGCAGCGATGCGATCGCGGTGATCAGAAATGGGGTTTGTGGGCTGAAATTCTCCCACAGAAAGCTGCCAATTATGGGTGCGGGCAGTGAGACCAAACCGAGGCTGGTACTGAATAAACCGAAGGCCACCCCACGCAAGCGCGCCGGGACTGCTTTGCTGATCAGCGATTGATAGGCAGGTGTGGCTAATCCCACCCCAATGCCGGCAATAACCCAACCAACGGCATATAACCAGGCTGGGCTACCAGGGGGAACCAACGCAATCATAGCAATAGCAAAGGAGATGAACAGAAAAGAGACGGCAATGTTGACACGCTCACCCACCTTGTCTGCCAGCCAACCGGAGGGAATCATGACCGCCATCATCGCCACTCCAAAAATACTGTTCATAATGCCAATCTGGCTGATCGAAAGCAGGGCAATATCCTGCATATAAACCGAAAGAAAGGTCATCGACATGTTGAAAAAGATGTCACGAATACCATCCGTGATCATGATCCAGGTAAAAAGACCACCTGCCAGCACCAGACCAATCATGACGCCCAGGTTGCTCTTCAGGCTGGTGAATGTCAAGGTGGTGGGATTGGCTTCCTTGCCTTTTGCAGCGGTACGAGCCATCCCCACCCGTAAGAGGGTTGCTAACACATACAGGATGGTAGCAATCAAAAGCATGCCTTAAAATCCCATCGCTTCCACCAGATAGCCACCCGCGAGTGGACCAATCACACTGACAATGCCAAACAATGTCTGTGTGATGCCAAATAACCGCGCACGATTCTGCGGGGCCGAGTTGTCCGCGATAAAGGCGTCAAAGCTGGGACCCACCAGCGAGCGTGTCATGGCGTTCAACACCGAGGCCACCAGCACCCATTCCCAGCGTGTGGCCAGCAGCAGCGGAATGTAACCAAAGATGCCCAGCACACTGCCGATGGCGATGGCGCGTAACCTGCCGAGTGAGTCGGAGATCCAACCTCCCAGGATTTGCAGAACGAGGGGAATGATTTGTGAAAGGGTGAAGAACAACCCGATCTGTGCGATCCCCGCACCAAGTTCCTTTAAATAGAGCGCTTCCAATGGTTGGTACATGCTGCCACCCGTGTTGGCCAGGATCATCGCCAGCATGAAAATTAACAAGAGTGGGGTGAGCAGGGGAACTTTTTTGGTGGGTAAGGACGTGGTTGTTTCTGTGGTCATGGAAAACTCTCTTGAGAATTTTGCATTTATTCTTTCATTTTGTGTTTTTAAATTTTTTGTCAATGAATTTAAAATTACTTTTCTAAAAATGGATTATACCTTAATATTATTAAAAACAATATTAATAATATTGAATTATATTTTGTCGATAATTACAAAATTGGACATTCGTAGCCAGATATCCATCCGCTTTTTCAAGCTGCTGGGAGCATAAGCGATATTGCTGTAATGCCATGTTGTCATAATCTTCCAGGGTGCTGTTGATGGAAACAAACGGATATTCTAGCCCGGGAGGATTCGTGCGCATACGTTTTGGAAGAAAGAAATCCCCCTGAAATCGATTTTCTACAAAATCCAGCCAGGATTGGTATAAACGTTCTTCTTCATCCGGGTCAATCCTTTCTTCCAGATCTTCCAGACAGCGTTCCAGGGTGGGGTTCATGGCAAACACACCTTTCAAATCCAAAATACTTTTTTATTTTTGTTTCCCAGTATAAACAGCTTTCTGATCACAATCTATTGTCGAATGCCCATAAATTAGCGAGAATCGAGCATGTTTTGTTTGAAAGAGATTAGAAAAACGAATAGATTAGGTGGAGCAGGTTTTTCACTCATAATCGACAAATTCGAGATGTTTGTGATACGATGTGATTCTTGTATAATGAAAGTAAGAAAAACAAGATTTTTGTTTGTCGTTTTTATAACCATCGGATTTCTGGTTTTGTAAAAGAAGATAAAACCAGTTTCGTGTTATCACAATTGCTATTGAACATAATAGAACCTTCGCAACCCAATAACCTGAATGATGTGAAATAAAAACGTCTTTCTTTTCAGATTTAGCTGAAAATATGGAGTTGCTATTATGTTTAACCGAATCCTTGTCCCATTAGACGGATCAACGCTTGCAGAACGAGCGATTCCGCATGCCGAACTATTTGCTCGTATTTTTCATTCAAATATTGTTTTATTACAGGTACTTGATCCGGCTTTTAGTCAGGCCGACCCCAATGCTTGTGACCCATTAAAATGGCAAATCTGTAAAACCGAGGCTGAAATATATCTTCAAGGAATAACAGACCAGATTCACAAAAATCTCGGTGAAAAATCATTGATAAGTAAAGATAAAGGAAAAAACAGGGTGGAATATTGTATTCGGGAAGGTAGAATCGCAGAAAATATAGTCGATTTTGCTCACAGTGAAAATATTGACTTAATTGTCATCAGCACTCATGGCGCTGGAGGATTCAGTCGTTGGAACATCAACAGTATTACCCAAAAAGTAGTCAGCATGATCTATCTACCTGTTTTAATTGTGCGTTCCTATGATCAACCTCAAAAGAATGAGCCCATCACTCAATATAATCGCATTATGCTTCCAATCGATGGCTCACGTCGCGCTGAGTGGGCGATGTCAATTGGAGCAGAATTGGCAAAAAGAGAAATTTCAACCAGGGATCTGTCGAATAACACAGTTAAACAACCAAGGATTTTATTACTAACCGTAATCAGGCCACCCGAGTTTCCAGTTCCGGAACCTATCCCGCTAGAAATCAGCCAGCTTTCAGATCAATTGGTTAAAGTCAGCTATGAGGTTGTAAATAAATATCTGTCTGAACTAAAAGAACGATTACCTGTTGAAAGTGAGACACGAATCGTTGAGAGTTCTAGCATTGCTTCTGCCATACACGACCAGGCTGAAATGGAAAATATTGATTTAGTGGTTTTTTGCGCTCACGGTTATTCGGGTCAATTCAACTATCCTTATGGGAGCGTTACGAGAAATTATCTGGAGCATGGAAGCAAATGTGTGCTGATCGTCCAGGATACGCCACTTTCGCAAGTCAAACCCAGTCTTGCTCAGATTGCTGCAGAAAAATCTGGGAGACGATAAATATGCTGAATAAATCGAATAATGAAAAACGAGAACAGGACATTTCTTTCTCGGATGATTTTGCTTCGTTTGACCCGGAACAAATGAATGAATTAGACTCAAGGCTGGTAAAAAGTTATCAGAACGCCCGTGTATTCACCTCAAAACCTGGAAAGATGGCTGTATTAGGGGAGGAGGAAATTAAGCTGTATAGTGCCTGGTTAGATAAGGCACACACCTATTTTCGAGAGGCTACCAATAAAGGAAATTCCCTTACATTTGCTTCAGAGTGGATGCTGGATAACTATTATATTATCAAGCGGACGTTTCAACAAATTTCTCAAGATATACCAACAAGTTTTTATAATCAGTTGCCAAAATTAATAGATAATTCTTTGAAAAATTTGCCACGCATCTATGTGATTGGCTGCGCTGAGCTTTCCTCCCAACAATATTTGTTAAATATGGAGGACATGCAAGACACGCTGATTAAGGTTCAGGAAAATATGACCCTTACGATGGGTGAACTATGGGCATTACCCATTTTTTTACGCTACAGATTGATTCAAATTCTGGCACATGTATTGGTAAGTGTTATTCAACCCGAGAGCCCACCCGATCTGCCAACCTTATTTACTCCTCCTGATGGAAAGATTGAGCCAATTTCAACAATCAATGCAACATCAGGAGATTCTTCAGTCAGTGGGATGGTAGCGAATATTATCCTTAGTCTGCGCACCATCTCCGAAAAAGACTGGAACGACTTTTTTGAATCTGTCAGTCATGTTGAGCAGATTCTACGCAAAGATCCTGCAGGCATATATCCACTGATGGATTTCAAAACCCGCGATATGTATCGGAAAAAAATTGAATTACTTTCGTTTTCAAGTGGCCTGGAAGAAAAAGAAATATCCGAAATCATACTCAATTTAGCCAGTGAATATGACAAAAATGAAAAAGAATTTGCTGGCATTTCTTCAACGAATAATAAGTTTGTATCACTCCCCTATAATTTGGAGCAGCATGTTGGGGATTACTTACTGGGTGAAAGCCGGGCTGTACTAGAAACAAAAATTGGATACCATCCAAATCTTAAAACAGTATTCAAGCGCTGGGTAAAGAAGCATGCCAGCACGCTGTACCTAGGCAGTATCTTGTTGTTTGCGTTGATATTTTTGTTGGTTCTTTTTCTTGTTTTATTTCAGTCAGTTTTTTTCCAGGTAGCCACTTCCTTGCAAAAGGTTTCGGTTCTCATTTTGTCAATTTTATTACTGATACCGATATTGAATGTTTCCACCAACCTGATTAATTGGTTGATCACCTTAAGCATAAAACCTCATATCCTACCCAAGCTGCTTTTTAAGGAAGAGATTCCTGAGCCATTCAAAACCCTGGTTGTTATTCCTGCCATGATTACCAGTCGCCAGGAGGTTCAGGATCTTGCACGTCAACTAGAAATGCAATATCTACGAAATCCCGAATCAGGTTTGATATTTGCTTTATTAACAGATTTTCCTGACGCAGACAGTGAAGTTTTACCTGAAGATGAAGAATTGGTTGGGTATGCAACTGCAGTAATGGAAGAATTAAATACAAAATATACGCAATCTAAGAACGGCGATCAAACACAACCTCCTGACACAAACAATAACAAACTATTTTATTTTTTACACAGAAAACGAATCTGGAATCCTTCAGAAGGATGTTGGATGGGTTGGGAACGTAAACGGGGCAAACTCCATGAATTAAACTTGTTATTGCTAGGCAATCAGGATGTTTCATTCATAAATGTTAGTCCTGGATCAAAATTGAGTGCCGGCTTACAAAACATCCGCTTTGTGATTACGCTGGATGCTGACACTATTTTACCGAGTGGAGCTGCCCGGCGTTTAGTTGGTACATTAGCCCATCCATTAAATCATGCCAGGTTCGATGAAGAGTCCGGACGTGTAATCTCCGGCTACACCATTTTGCAACCGCGCATGGAGATTCATCCCAGAAGTTCCGATTATTCCTGGTTCACACGTATCTTTGCTGGAGACAAAGGTCTGGATCTTTATACCCGGGCAGTTTCTGATATCTACCAGGACCTTTTCGGTGAGGGAATTTTTGTTGGCAAAGGCATTTATGATTTGGTTGCCTTCGAAAAAAGTACCCGTAACCGAATTCCCGAAAACAGCGTGCTCAGTCACGATCTGTTGGAAGGAATAATGGGACGGGCTGGACTGGTAAGTGATGTCACGATGATTGAGAATTATCCTCCAAATTATTATGTCCAGGTTAAACGACAACAACGTTGGATCCGTGGAGATTGGCAACTCTTACCCTGGCTAGTTCAACCAGGAAAGCACAGGATTAAATTTTCAGCCATTGATCGCTGGAAAATGTTCGATAATCTCAATCGATCGCTGCTGGCTCCTGCGCTTATATTAATCTATGTTCTGGGTATTATTTTCATGCCTGACCTGAATATACTGTGGGTTATTGTAATTTTACTTTCTTTAGGTATTCCATTAATTACAAGCTTAGCCAGGGGCACATTTCAGACCCTGGCTGGTGAAACGATTGAATTGGCGTTTCATCCTTTAAAACAGACTCTCATACGCTGGTTGTTAGCTTTGGCTTTTCTGCCATACGAAGCATATAACGCTTTGGATGCCATTTTTACTACGCTTTATCGCTTGTTGATCAGTCACCGAAATCTTTTGCAATGGACAACAGCTGCTCAAACAGCCCACCTTTTTGGTCTGGAAATGTACCGAAAAACCATCTGGTTCAGGATGGCTGCATCTGCAGTGGGCATACTGGCTTTAATTGGATTGACCATGGGTTTTCAATATTTTATTGGTGGATGGGTAGTACCAGGTTTTTTGATTGCTCTACCCATACTACTGTTATGGATGTTGTCACCATTAATCGCCCAATGGATCAGTTCCCGCATTAAAAGTCACACCATTCCCCTGAGTGACGAGCAGGCATTGCTCTTTCGTCAGGTTGCCCGGCGAACCTGGGGATTTTTTGAAAGATTTGTTGGTCCTGTTGATCATTGGCTTCCGCCTGATCATTTTCAAGAATCTCCAATAGGGATCATTGCTCATCGCACATCACCATCCAATATTGGGTTGCTGCTCACATCAACAGTAGCAGCCTACGATCTCGGATACCTCGACCAAATTGAACTGGCTACCCGCCTCTCAACAACAATGGACACATTAAACCAGTTGGAACGTTTCCGCGGGCATTTCTTAAACTGGTACGACACACAGACTTTGAAACCTCTTAATCCGCGTTACGTTTCTACGGTAGATAGTGGTAATCTGGCAGCCAGTCTGATTATTATTTCGCAAGCTTGCAAAAAAACACTTCGTGACCGTATTTTTCGATGGGCTCATTGGCAGGGTTACCTGGATACTATTTCAAATCTAACCAGGACATTAAATGCAATGCGCCACAACAAGCATGATCACTTGATTGAAAAAATCAATCAGCAGATTGAACAGATGGAAAATGAAATCTGGCATTTAAAGACAGAACCTAATCGATGGTATGAACTTTATCTAATTGTGAATGGTAAATTTTGGCCAGACCTTTCCAATCGATTGATCGAGTTAATAGATACAGGTCGCTCTTCTTTTAGTTTGGATTCGATGCGCAATTTACAGGAAGTGGCAACCCAGGTTGCGCGTCACCATCAGGTCATTAAAAGAACAATCACTGAACTGGTACCCTGGATTCCCTTATTTGAAACGATCCCTGAATTTTTTATGGAAAATCAACTGATCGATGAGGTTCAAAAATTACAAAAAAAGTTGCCCTACAATCCAAACCTCTACAAAATTCATATTATTGTTAGAAATGGTCTTAGTTATATAGCCGCATTGCGAAATAAGGTAAAAGACATTCAGCCCTCAGAAAACACAAACGTAATTGGTGAAGCGCTGGAATGGTTGGACGCGCTGGACGTGGCGTTGGTACAGGCAGAAGGAAATGCGGAAGCGCTGATAAAAAGCTTCTCTGAAAATTCAAACCGTGCAGAAATTTTTGTAGAAGACATGGACTTTAAATTCCTTTACCACCCCCAGCGGCGAATATTTCACATTGGTTTAAACCTGGATGTTGGGGAACTGGATAAAAATTACTATGATTTACTTGCTTCTGAGGCAAGGATTGCTTCTATCATTGCACTGGCAAAAGGAGATGTGCCTCAATCCCATTGGTTGCAGCTTGGCAGACCACTCACCCGGGTAGAAGGTCGAGTGGTCTTGCTTTCCTGGAGTGCGACCATGTTTGAATATCTGATGCCCACACTTTTCTTGCTTTCCTATCCCGGCACATTATTGTCAGAGAGCGCCTATGGCGCAGTTCTCCATCAAATTGCTTATGGAAAAGAAAATGGGGTGCCATGGGGCATCTCTGAATCAGGTTATTACCGCTTTGACGGAAATCAAAATTACCAGTATCGGGCATTTGGGGTTCCTGGACTTGGTTTTAAACGAGGACTAAGCGATGATCTTGTCGTTGCGCCATATGCCTCGATGATTGCAATTGGTATTAACCCCCAGGCTGTTGCCCAAAATCTGATAAACCTTATAGAACATGACGGCATGGGTATATATGGTCTGTATGAAGCAATTGATTTCACAACTCACCGGTTATTGGTGGGTGAGTCCTCAGCTGTGGTACGTGAATATATGGCACATCACCAGGGGATGATTTTAATGGCCATGGCTAATTATTTTAATAAAAATAAAATGGTATACCGTATGCACAATGATCCACGCGTACAGAGCGTTGAATTACTTCTCCAGGAACAGGTAGCTAAATCGTTGGAATTACAAAAACCTTTTGCTGATGAGGTTAAAGGAATACAGCGTTTATCTGAGACCATCGTTGAAGTCAATCCCTGGAATGTGCCGGTGCACACTTCGATTCCCCAAGTAAATCTGCTCTCAAATGGTTATTATTGTGTAATCATTTCGAACATGGGTGGCGGGTTTAGTAGCTGGCGAGATGTAGAACTTACGCGCTGGAAAGCGGATGGTGTGCAAGACTCCTGGGGAACATGGATTTATATTCAAAATAAGGGCTCTTTTGAAAAAAACAAAGAATCCTTTGCCCAGGGAAAAATTTGGTCGGCCGGATATCAACCCATTTCGAATGAGAAAGCAAATATGCAGGTTACTTACTTTGCGCATAAGGCAGTCTTTAATCGGATTGAGGAGCATATTACCTCTACAATGGAAGTCACCATCTGTCCTAACGACCCGGTTGAAATCCGTCTAGTTCGTTTGCACAATACCGACAAACAATTACACCAATTGCGCCTGACTTCTTATGGTGAAGTAATTCTTTCAAAACAGAACACTGATAGTCATCATTCTGCTTTCAATAAGTTATTTATTGAGACGGAATTTATACCAGAACTTAATTTACAAATCTTCACGAGACGCCTACGCTCCAATGAAGAATCCCCCGTCTTTATGGGACATATGGTGGTGGTCAATGAAAAAAGGGAATCCAATCATAACAATCGTGCCGTCTATCATGAAGCAGACCGTAATCGCTTCATAGGTCGAGGTAGAAATATTCACAATCCAGAGGCACTCACCTCTGATCAATACCTTACAGGTACTAGTGGTGCCACCCTGGACCCTATCCTCTCCCTTGGAATTGAAATTGATGTTAATCCTCACGATATTACCGAAATGGCATATCTTACATTCGCTGGAGACAGCCGGGAATCAATTCTTTCACTGGCTGATCGGTATAGCAATTGGGCACTGGTTGAACGCTCGTTTATTGAAGCAAATACCGCTGGGCAGGTCTGGCTGGGTAAACATAACTATAATTCTGAGTTATTTACAAATACGATGCAGATCCTTTCAGCCTTGCTATATCCATCCAAGTCGACACGTACCTCATCAGAAACAATTGCTGCTAATAAGCTTGGTCAATCTGGATTATGGCGCTTTGGCATATCAGGGGATTATCCGATCATACTGGTAGAAATTGAAGACCCCAAACAGATCGACTTGGTTCACGAGGTCTTACAGGTTCATGAATTTTTACGAAGACGAAGATTGATGGTGGATGTTGTTATTCTCAATCAGCAACAAACCGATTATGGTGCAGAATTAAGTGGAATGCTCTATCGCCTGGTCAGCCGCTTAAAAAGAGAGCAATGGTTGAATCAGCGGGGCGGGATTTTTATCCTTTATGCGGACCAGATTAAATTGGAAGAGCGCAATTTGTTGCAAACCGCTGGACGGTTCCTTGTCCAGGGGAAACACGGATCACTTTCATCTCAGATGCCAGGGTATTCAACATTTGTGCATCATTTACCAGAATTTATTCCTTCTAAAACTACTGAAGAATTAACCATAACAAAAAAACAAAAACAATTCATAAACAAAGAATCCTTACAATTTTTTAACGGTTATGGTGGCTTTAGCAAAGATGGTCGTGAATATGTTATCGAGTTGCCTCCTGGTGAGTTTACCCCTGCTCCCTGGGTGAATGTGATTGGTTATCAAAACTTTGGTTTCATGGTCAGCGAAACCGGGAGCCAGAGTACCTGGGCAGAAAACAGTGGAGAAAATCGATTAACACCCTGGTCAAATGATCCGGTTTGTGATCCTTCAGGGGAAG
>JAHYJK010000095.1 GCA_019429225.1 Anaerolineaceae bacterium | reverse complement strand
TTTCCAGTTGAATCAACGACAAGCTTGCTCATAAAATTTCCTCCTGATTGATGTGGTGTTTATTTTGTTCATAGGAAAATATCCAAATTACACATTAAAAAGATCGACATGTATTTACCCAAATAATTATACACATTTCCATGTTTGAAATTTTCATAAAATCCGGCAATATACGTTGTCAATTATTCGTGAATTCGTGACATATTCGTGGATGGCTTATCCCATTCGTGCATTCGTGCATTCGTGCATTCGTGCATTCGTGTCCAATTCGTGGATGGCAGCTCACTCACCTATCCTTCAGACCAGTCTTTAATCGGCTAAGCGGTTAAATCGCCCCAAAACCCATTGCATTTAGATTTAATTCTCCTTATAATCATTTCAGTATAAATCATTATCATTATCAATAATGATAATGACGAGGAGAAGCCAATGCATCCATCTGAAAAAGCTGATTTGATCATTCACCCCATCCGCTTGAGAATTCTGCAATTATTAAGCCGCGAACCTCTCACCATTAATAAGCTTGATCAATTAATGCCTGATGTGGCCAAATCATCTTTATACCGTCATATCCGAAAATTATTGGACGGCGGGTTTATCGAGATCGCAGAAACGCATCCGGTGAAAGGCACACCAGAAAATTCATATAGACTGTTGCAAGCACCACATATCACCGTAGAAGATGTGCAGCAAATGTCCAAAGAAGATCATTTGCATTTATTTTCAAGTTACGTGGCTGGTCTGGTACAGGGATTTAAAACATATCTGGATTCTCGAGAAACTCTCGATCTGGTGTCTGATCGGGTGGGTTTTTCTGAGATACTGTTTTATGCCAGTACAGATGAATTTGATGCGTTACTCATGCCTATTCGCGACCAGTTATCCAAAATCAGTCAACAACCGCCACAATCCGGGAGGCGTTTGCGTAAGTTAGTTCTCATAAATCACCCAGAAGTAGAGGAGAAATAAAAATGGAAAACACAAGTATTTTAGGTCAAATAATGAAGTTGTTACCCCTGCTGATCCCGTTGTTTTTGATTCAATTGGGCTTAATGATCGCCGCACTGGTGGATCTCCTGAAACGTGAAAAAACCAAAGGGCCTAAGTGGATGTGGATCATCATCGTCGTTTTCGTCAATTTAATTGGCCCAATCGTATATTTTGTCATCGCACGTGAGGATGAACTATGACAGAGACCTCAGCATCCAATGTTGCTATTCGCTGCCAGGAGCTTACCCGCTATTATGGTGACGTGAAAGCATTGGATCATCTCAATCTGGAGGTGCCCAAAGGATCCATTTTTGGGTTCCTCGGACGCAATGGTGCGGGTAAAACCACCACCATGCGTTTATTGACCGGGTTGGCAAAACCCACCTTTGGAACTGCCTGGATCGATGGAATTGAAACCACCAATGGAAACCCGGCTGCTGGTTATGTCTTTGGTTATTTGCCGCAACATCCCGTCTTTTATGGCTGGATGCGTGCCTGGGAATATCTGGATTATGTGGGTCAGCTTTTCAAAATGCCAGGTGCTCATCGTAAACAACGCATTGCAGAAGTACTCGAGCAGGTGGGATTGACCTCTGCTGCCAAACGTCGCATTGCCGGTTTCTCGGGCGGTATGAAGCAGCGACTGGGTATCGCCCAGGCAATTCTGCATGAGCCACAGGTCCTGCTGCTGGATGAGCCCACCAGCGCGCTTGATCCGGCTGGACGGTATGAGGTCCTCGATTGGATCCGATCCCTGAATGGCGATATTACCGTGTTTCTTTCCAGCCATATTCTGGGCGATATCGAACGCATTTGCGATCAGGTAGCCATTCTTCACCAGGGAAAACTGGTCAAAGTTGGTGAACGCGATAGCATTTTATCCGAATATGCGACCAATGCGGTTGAATTGCAGGTGGATCTGGGTGCTGAAGACGCCTTATCACATTTTTCAACCAGTCTACAGCAACAACCCTGGGTGGAAAGTGTTATTCACAACCAGCGTGTTTCCCGGATCATCATCTCGGATACAGCCGCAGCCAAACAGCAATTATTGCCGTTGGTATTGTCAGCTAACATTCCATTGGCTCGTCTCGAATGGGTGCGCCCCACCCTTGAAGAAGTCTTTTTAGAGTTAAGTGAGTAAAGCATGCACGCATTCTTCTATATACTGAGTATTGTTTTCTGCATTCTTGTTCCAGTGATCCTGGGAATTATCCTGCGTCGTCGCTTTCGCGTTTCCTGGTTATTGTTTGGGGTTGGCGCATTTACCTTCATTGGTTCACAGATTGTGCATCTTCCATTAAATAATCTCCTGACGAAAATTGGCATATTGCCAACCACACCTGAGAGTGGCTGGGCGATTGCTCAGATGGCGATCATCCTGGGGTTAACAGCTGGCATTTGTGAAGAATTAGCCCGTTTTGTTGGTTACACCCTCCTTAAAAAAGCGCGTAAGGCAGAAGATGGCCTCATGCTCGGTTTGGGACATGGCGGAATTGAAGCCATGATCATCATTGGTGTGCTGGCCTCCGGTGCTATCGCCCAGTTATTCGCCCTGCGCGGGGTTGATCTCTCCAGCCTGAATATCAGTCAGGAACAGATTTTATTTCTGCAAACTCAACTGGAAACCTTCAATCAACCTGCAATCATCGGCTTATTGCCATTGCTTGAACGTCTTATGGCTATGACTTTGCACGTTGTGCTCTCTATGATGGTACTGTATGCCTTCCAGCAAAAGAAGCGCATCTGGGTTTTGTGGGCGATTCTATACCACGCTGCGGTAGATTCCATTGCAGTCGGTCTGAGTGCTAATAAAGTGGATGTACTCCTGATTGAGTTGCTGTTTTTTGCCTCCCTGTTGCCGGGTATTTTCTGGGCAATCAAAGTCTTTGGCAAGCAGCTCAAAGCCAATCTACAGCCGAAACTTCCCATCGAATGGCGTTTATTTGGCGTCGCCTTGCGCAAGGAGCTGATTCAATTATGGCGCAGCAAAATGGTGCTGGTCATTGTCGGTGTTTTTGCCTTGTTTGGCATGGCTTCACCATTACTGGCCTACTTCATGCCAGAAATTTTAGGCAGCATCGAAGGCGCTGAGATGTTCAAAGACCTGATTCCTGAGCCAACGGTTATTGATGCATTGACGCAATATCTCAAGAACATCTCCCAATTTGGCTTTCTGATTGCCATCCTGGTGGGTATGGGCAGTGTAGCCAGTGAAAAAGAAAAAGGCATCACGGAAATGATCCTGCACAAACCATTGCCGCGCTGGGCATTTATTCTCTCCAAGTTTACCGCCCAGACCCTGGTGTATGTGGCAGCCTTCTTCATTGCAGAAATTTTAGCTTTCGTTTACATTCTGGTCTTGTTTGAACCAGTATCCTTCGGAGTGTTTAGCCTTATCAATTTCCTGTTATTAATGTGGTTGTTATGTTTCACTGCCATTACCACGCTGGGCAGCACTGTCAGCCGATCCATCGGTGCAGCCGCTGGGATCAGTCTGGCAGGTAGCGTGGTCTTGATGCTCTCCGCTCAAATCCCCAATTATGGCAGCATCAGTCCACAGGCACTGATGGGTTGGGCGGGTATCCTGGGCAGTGAACTGGCTTTCAACCTGCAAACCAGCAATTTTACCGCCCTGTGCGCTGCTGTGGTCTTGATTATCATGGCATTGATCTGGGCAGTCGGACTGTTCGAACAGCAGGAACTTTAACCACCACCAACCGGGGGAACGAAATCCAACTCATCCCCCGGTTGAAGAATCGTATCTTCTCCATCCGGCAGACTGCTTATGTCCCTTTTATTGAGAATAACAAACAAATGTGGCATCAGATTTCCCTCCTGATCGCACCAATGTCTACGCATGTGAGGAATTGTTTCCAGAAACTGGCCAATCGCCATTCGTACGGTCGTTTGTGGTTCAACTTCCAATGTAATAGAACGCTCCCCAACAAGGTTGCGATAGGTGGCGAAAAAATGAAGACTGATTTGCATGGACTGTGAAAAAATTATGGATAAGCAGATGGGGTGACCGGTGTCAATACGGCTTCATCCGGTGGGGGATAGGCTTGCTCATCCAATGTTTGTGGCAAAAGCGGTTGTACCGTCTGGGTGGAAACCAGCTTGGGCAAACTGTTATCCGGTGTGGCTGTGGTCTGCGGGGCACTGGTTATCATCGGATTGAGAGTCACCTGGGCAGGTTCCTGGGTGCGATTAAAGAATCCAAGTTCAATCGGATTACGCTGCAACCAGAGATACCCCAATATTACAATGGCAATTACAGCAACAAGTAAGGCTGCCACCACACAGCCCACCGGTAAAAATGGGCGTTTTTTATTCAACGCCTGAATGCCATCGGGTATCTCGAAGCTGATGATGGTGATATTATCATGCCCACCACGTTGATTGGCCAGGTCAATCAGGTTATCAACAGCCTGATTGGTATCCTCGATGTCAAAGGCTGCCAGAATCTCCGCATCCGTGACCAGATCCGTTAACCCATCACTGGTCAGCACCAACCGGTCACCAGTTTGCAACGTGATACCCTGGTTGTTGTAAGCCTGTGGATCCGCTTCCCCATTATTAAGGCGCATGCGGAAATCGATCTCCGGAGGATTAGGACCGCCTAGATAACGCCGGATGACGTGCCGGTTAGGATGCCCTTCCACCTGATCAGGCGTGAGGATGTTATTATCCAGCGCTTCCTGTATCCAGGTGTGATCCACACTCAATTGACGAATACGATCACCACGAATCAGATAAATCCGTGAATCACCGATCGAAGCCGTAAACAAACGATGACCAATCATCCAGGTAACCGCGACTGTAGCAGCCATGCCCTGTTTGCCATTATCCTTTTGCGATTCCGCGAATATTGCCTGATTGGCTCGATTAATCCCCTCTTCCATTATCTGGATGGGTTGTTGACCTTTGCTTTCGGTGGCAGCATGCATGATCTGATTGATAGCCAGTTCTGCAGCCACCTCGCCCGCTTTATGTCCGCCAACCCCATCACTCAAAACCGCCACTAATACCGGGGTGGGATTCTTCTTGCTGATCTGAAACGCAGTCACACCAAAACGGTCTTCATTATTTTTGCCGCTCATGCCAGGATGGCTTTTGGCGACCACAGGATAACGTGATTGAGTCTTACGAATCATAATTTTGATTATACGTGATAATTTGAATTTCGCGATCTTCTGTAGGATGCGATAATTCAAATCGATACAGAGCTTTGGCAAAATGGATCAAATCGCCATGCCTTAATTTTACCCCTTTAGTGGTGATGGGTGCAAAGTTCACCCAGGTACCGGCAATCGAATTCTGATCCCGCAACCAGTACTCTCCCTGTTCCGTACGTGATAGCCGCGCATGCACATCATCCAGCGCAGCATTGGCAACCACCAGACGTGCCTGGATCGGATCGCAACCGATGATCCACTCCTTTCGGTCGAGTACCACGGTCTTCTTGCGATTTGGTTGATAGCGCTCATTCAGTGGAATCAACATCGCTTCCACCTGTTTGCTAATAAATGTCCTGCCCGGGTTGCCATTACCAGAGCGCTCATCTGCCTGTTTGATTTTTACCGGTTGGGTGACCGGATCGATCTTGCGCTGGCGTTTGGCAGCCTGTTCTCGCCAGAATGCCTGACGTTTTCCCACTAATATAATCGCTGTCAATAATACCGCCCCAGCGATCAGAACACTTGCCAGGATGATCCAGCGTTCCGGGGTAAGTTCAAGGCGCAGCAATCCCTCCCAGAAGGTGAGTGGGATGGGTGCTACAGTTAATTCGATCACCGCTGGTTGGGTGCGGGCTTTGATGCCCAGGTTATCTTCAATTTCCACAAAGAAAAGGATTTCCTGGTCCGTTTCATAAGGGGTTAAATCCAACCGGAAGGTGTCAAAAGGAGCCTGGGTTCGTTCCTGAACCACTTCACCTTGCACATACAAACGGGCACTCACCAACTCGCGGGGATGGCCATCCAGGAACTCATACATAAACTCAATCTCCACCTGATCCGGCTCGAGATCACGGATGCGGGCATCCCTGGCATCCACGACCCAATCTCGTGACACCAGCAGGGGCGGGTTAATCAGGATCGGATTGGGCGCTTCTACAGTCAGACTCACGTTTGTCGTCTCAGAAACAATGCTGCTGCCATTCTGCTGGATGACGGCCTTCAGGCGGTGTGTCCCGGAACTTCGGATACCTGAGGTATACGTAACTTCATAGATATAACGGTTCGCCCGGAAGTATTCCTCGATATCCGGTAAATCTTCCTGCCCGGAATAGAGAAAGAACTGCCCGCCTGTCCCTTCTGCCAGGTTGACCAGGGGATCAACCACGCTGGGATTGCTGGAACGCGCTGAAACCGGGCCTACCATCCAGACATATACCGGCACATTTTGCTGCACCGCCCGTTCGATGAAACCCGGAAAAGCGGAGACATTGGTAATGGTCGGTTGTGGTGTGATATACAAAATGGCGCGTTTCATTAATGGGTTAATGGTGGGATCAGTTGCCAGGTCCAGTGCCTGTAGTAAACTGGTCAGGTTAGGCTGACTGTTCATCAAATCAGGCTGATAACCTGCTAATCTTTGTGCAAACTCACGAGGATTTTCATCCCGAATTTGCTGCAAGCCGGTGTCCGTCACCAAACTGAAATCATCCGGTGTGTTGGCAGGACGGCTATCCAACCATTGGATAATGTGGTCGCTGATTACCTGATAACGGGACAAACCACCGCTGGTGTTGACTGCCAATGTAGGTGAAAAATTGTACGCCAAAATAACCTGATATCCCGGCTCACTACGCTGCAACAGATCGATCGGGATGGGTTCCTGCTCATTTTCCATGATCGCAATATCCGCTTCTGAGAGATCGTTGAGTGTCTGCCCACTCTCATCATAGGCTTCCAGGAAGAATGAAATCTGTGGGAAATTATCGGTGCTGATCTCTTGAATATTAGCCCTGGATTGCGATTCCTCCTGCGCCTGTACGGCAGGAACGACAAAAAGTCCCACCATGATGATCAGTATCAGGCTGGTTCTCCAGCGTTTGGGTGATCTGTTATTGTTTTTATAAATCATGGGTCAAAAAAGAGTGGAAGCACCCACCCTTGAGGTAATTATATACTGTTTTAGAAAAAGATTTTAGCGATTAGTTCGTAGCTGTGAATTCAATTTCCTGGCTAGTCGATGGTTTCAAGAGAGGTTTGGGAGCTTTTGACCAATCATCAATTTTTTACCGAATCCAATGATAAATCTATGATGACTTTTGGTTTGAAATGAAATCAATTAACACTGGAAATTCTAATTTATAATTACTATACTTGTATCGTATCATTCGGACAGTTATAAATTTAATGTCCGAAATAAACAAACTTAAGGTAAGCGAGGATCAAAGTCATGGATATTTACATCGGGATCGACGATACTGATAATAAAGAATCGCGTGGGACAGGCCATCTGGCTCGTTCCATAGCAGAAAGATTATCCACACAATATCCCGTCAGTGGAATTCTACGGCATCAATTATTATTTGACCCAAGGGTGCCTTATACTGCTAAAAATAGCTGTGCTGCCATTGTCCTTTCACCGGAAACTCTGCCAGATTTGCAATCCATATTCAACCAGATTGAAGCGATCATGCTGGAAAATTTCCAACCCGGTAGTGATCCTGGTCTTTGTGTTGCCACGGAAATCCCGACGGCAGTCACCGAGTTTGGTAGAAAGGCTCAAAGCGACCTGGTTCACCAATCCGAGGCACGCAACCTGGCAGAAGAATATCAGATTCTATTACGTGGATTAGGTGGAACGCAAGATGGAGTTATTGGAGCTCTTTCTGCTGTAGGATTGGCCTATTCTGGACAGGATGGTCGCTATATTGAAATTGGCGCGATCCGTGCATTGTCCGGCCTCCAATCGGTGGAGCGCGTTCTTCAGGCTGGTGTGCATTCCATTCGTACGTTGGACGATGCTCCCGTCCTTGAAGGGATGATCCTGGCAGATAAGATGCGCCCAGCGCGTCGATTTAGTCAACCAATTCTGTATGTGCAGCAAGAAGATGGTTTTTGGCAGCCCCTTAAACTGGATTAAAACTATAACCGATGCCTGTTGTATTAGAAGCTCAAGAGATATCCTTCATTTACCCGCAGAATAACCGTGGTCTTGCTCCAGTATCATTGTCTCTGGCTGAAAACGAAGGT
Organism: Anaerolineaceae bacterium; assembly: GCA_019429225.1. Lineage (GTDB taxonomy): Bacteria > Chloroflexota > Anaerolineae > Anaerolineales > Anaerolineaceae > UBA6170. Next base: position 6,003 of record JAHYJK010000095.1, on the reverse strand, counting down.
GTTTTCATCAGTGGAAACTCTGGAAGCGGAAAGAGCACATTTACTCGTTGTCTGAGTGGACTGATTCCACACCTCTATCGCGGTGAATTTTCTGGTAAGGTGCTGATCCACGGTGATTCCACCCAGGACCTGCCCATGTGGGAATTAGCAGACAGGGTAGGACTGGTGTTTCAAAATCCTGCTCATCAAATGCTAGCCCCTACCGTGGAAGCGGAGATTCTCTTTGGTCTGGAGAATCTCGGTATCAGCCGAGCCGATATGAAACAAAGGCTGGAAGAAATTTTTGGCTTCTTTAAATTAGAACCTTTTCGCAATCGATCACCACACACTTTATCAGGTGGAGAACAACAAAAGCTGGCTCTGGCGTCAATCCTGGCGCGCCAACCGGAGATCTTTATCTTTGATGAACCACTATCCATGCTGGATACTACATCTGCTTTGGAATTTGTTGCACATGTTGAAAATCTTATCAATAAGGGAAAATCTGCCGTCATCTGCGAACACCGCGATAAATTTCTTGAAAATTCAACTCATTTTCGGAAATTTCTATTGCCTGGCATTCATCAACCTCCTGCAGAACAACAGGACATCACGCACCCGGATTATCCTGAATCACTGGATCAATTTCAGCTTCAAGTTAGAAACCTGAGCGTGGAGAAATCGGGAAACAAGATCATTCGCGAGATGAGTTTTTCCCTGGATTCAGGTCAGATCGTTGCAATTGTCGGCCGAAATGGAGCTGGAAAGACAACATTGTTGCGCTCCCTGGTTGGTTTGCAAAAACACAACGGCGATATTTGCATCAATAATGGCACAATCAACCAAAAACCACATTTCCGTATGGTCTTTCAAAACCCGGATATACAGCTTTTCAATCCAAGTGTGAAAGATGAAATCCTTTTTAAAGTATCAAGACCCAATATGCAGCGCTATGAATGGTTATTGGAAATGCTCGATTTGCGACGCTACGAGGATACTCCGCCTTTGTTGCTCAGCGAAGGCGAGAAGAGACGCCTGGCGTTAGCACTCACACTGATGCAGAATGGCAAACATGGTGTCCTCCTCGATGAACCTGCACTGGGTCAGGATCAACACCACAAGGACATTTTGATTCAGTTGTTGAAAAAATTATCGCAAGCCGGTTTTCTGGTCATTTTCACCACCCATGATCTGGAACTGGCAGCCCATGCCGATCATTTAATTCTGATCAGCCCACAAGGGATTGTGGCTGATGGTCCCACGCATGAGGTGCTACACGCGGATAGTGCCTGGCAACAGATCGGTTTAGTCAGACCGGATTGGATGACTTTCGATGTTTAATCTCAGCCAAAAGGGCAAGACCCGCTCCATTCTACTGAATGAAGCCTCCCCCTTGAGACGTCTGGATCCTCGCTCCAAATTGTTTGTCAGTATTGCCCTATCCCTGGCTGTGATGTTGCCCCTGGATAAACTGATCATATTCATCGGCGTATACATCATTTTTATTGCCTGGGCGCGGCTCTTGCTGGAGATGGCGCGTCAGACATGGCGACTACGCTGGATTCTCTTATTTCTTTTTGTGATCGATTGGTGGTTGGTCAGTTTTGAATTGGCAGCTGTAATTACCCTGCGATTAATATTGTTAAGCGGTGTGTTTGCTTTATTTTTCTCAACCACATCCACGAATGAACTCAGCATGGCGCTGGAAAGTCTGCGCATTCCTTACCGCTTCGCCTTTTCTATTAACCTGGCATTCCAAAGCATCGGTTTGCTGCAGGAAGAATGGCAGGCCATCCGTGAAGCGCAACAAAGTCGTGGCATCCTGGTGAAATTTGATGGGATACGACAACTCATCAAGCAGGTGAATGACCTGATCGCATTAACAGTACCCGCTATCGTTCTGGCCACCCGGCGTGCCTGGGCGATTACAGAAGCGGCTTATTCACGTGGTTTCGATTCACCACAAAGGGTATCGTATTACCAGCTACAAATGAATTGGATAGATTGGTTATTTATTGGGTTAATTCTTGCCATCATGTTGACATTTATTTTTTGGAGGTGATATGAATCAAAAAGTGCGAGTCATTATTGCAATTGTAATCATCATCGTGCTTGTCGGAGCAGTAATTGGCATTGAATATCTGCGCGGTCAACAAATCGCAGCGCAAATTGACGCATCTCTGGAACCGGGAGACATTCCGGTATATTGGAACGGAAACCTGCGCGCTGCCTTTTCCCCCACTGATATTGATAACTTACCGCCTGCCTCTTTTCAGGATGCTGAAGAAGGGAAAACCCAGGATGGCTGGTTGCTCAAAGATGTAATAATGATTTATTTTAACGAAAATCAATTTAAGGATGATACCATCATAAAAGTGATCAGTACCAGCCGTGAAAAGTCGGTTGACCTCACCTGGGAGGAAGTAGCCAACACCGAAAACATGGTCATGTTTGATTTATCAGGCCGCGGTACCTTGAAACTCGTCTCCCTGCTGGAGCGTCTGGATGTTCGCGATGAATGGATTCAGGATGTTGATAGAATAGAGATCAATACAAGATGAAAACAAGATACTTCTCCACCTTCCAACTTTTCTTAATGACTTTGTTCGCCGTCTTGATCGTTGTAGCAAAAATTGCCCTGCGTTTGCCACTACAACTTTCCGGTCACTCAGGCGTATTCTGGATGGCAATCATCATCGTAGGTTCGCGGGTTGTTCCGAAAATTGGGTCAGCCAGCCTGATCGGATTGCTCTCTGGAATTCTGGCTTCTTTCCTGGGTTTGGGCGATTTCGGTGCGATCAATACTTTGCTTTCTTACACGATGATCGGCGTGGGAACTGATTTAGCTCTCTTGCTGCTTGGAAACCCTGAAAATCTATTTGTCGCTGGTATTGCAGGTGCGTTAGGCCATTTTTGTAAATTTTTAGTCAAGTGGGCTTTCGGGGCTATCACCGGTGCACCGGTTGGTTTTATCGCCCTGGGATTAGCCAAGGCGATAGTCGGATATATCGTTTTCGGCGCCATTGGTGGTATCCTGGGCGGCTTGACCCTGATCGCCTTGCGTAAAGCCGGGTATTTTAAGTATCTGCAGGAGAAGAAATAGGGGTGATGACCACAGGTTGATACCCGCAAATTCCAATTGTGTAGATTGCGTTGGTGATGGATATGGAGCATTGGTTCGTAGGGGCGTTCGGCCGAACGCCCCTACGGAAAGGTGGTAATGCCGGATCAGGCGTACGGGCGGGTTCGTTTATCTTGTACGGGCGGGTTCGGAACCCGCCCGTACAGGGAATACCATAACCGAATAGAAAACGACGTTTCGCGCTTAAAAATGCAGTGCCTTAAAACTCCGGGCCTGGTTTTCGATGCCCTTTTCGGTGGGTAGGCGTTCCATGCTGGATGCACCAAAGAACCCCACAATGCCCTTGGTATGGTCGAAGATGTATTGGGCGTCTTCCGCTTCTGCAATCGGACCACCATGACACAACACCAGGATATCCGGGTTCACCTCAACAGCCGCATCATGCATCTCCTGAATGCGCTTGGCGGACTCTTCCAATGTGAGAGCAGTGGTAGCACCAATGCTGCCCTTGGTGGTCAGCCCCATATGTGGTACCAGCACATCCGCGCCTGCTTTGGCCATGTCAACAGCATCTTTGGTGGAAAAGACATACGGACAGGTCAGCATATCGAGTTCATGCGCCAGGTGAACCATCTCGATCTCCAGGCCATAGCCCATGCCGGTCTGCTCCAGTCCCTGGCGGAAAGTGCCATCGATCAAGCCGACCGTTGGGAAGTTCTGCACGCCATCAAATCCCATTTCCTTGAGCTGTTTGAGAAATACTTTCATGATGCGGAAGGGATCAGTTCCACAGACACCGGCGAGTACCGGGGTATGCGAGATCACCGGCAAGACCTCGCTGGCCATCTCCACCACAATCGCGTTCGCGTCGCCATACGGCAGTAAACCTGCCAGACTGCCACGCCCAGCCATGCGGTAACGTCCGGAGTTATAAATGATAATCAGGTCTACTCCACCGCGTTCCGAAAACTTGGCAGAGATCCCGGTGCCGGCACCTGCCCCAATGATAGGCTTTCCGGCAACTACCTGCGCTTTTAATTTATTGATTGATTCAGTTCTTGTTATGAATGGCATTTTTATTTCCTTTCTTTAATTTTATTGGGTTATTTTGCTAACATCTCGGTTAACTTCAGTGTCATTGCTTCGGCGAATTCAGGGTCATTGATGTGATTGGGCATCTCGATCAATTCCACTTTACTGGTATCCAGATGTTCTCGAATGGCGGCGAACAAAGCCTGATCTGCCTCTGGAGAGTGAAATGGTTGGCCGGGAGCATCAATCATACTGACACCATGCAATGGAATAAACAGCGCGGTTGGCACCCGGGTTTGATTCAATTTGGTGGCAATGATCCGGCCTAATTCTGCATTTTCCTGCGCTGTGGTGCGCATCAATGTCACCGAGGCATTGTGTTTGTAGAGCGTACGGTGTTTGAATTGCTCCGGGACAGTCTCCATGGCACCGAAATTAACCATATCCAATGCGCCCAGGGAGACAACCTGGGGAATTCCTGCTTTGGCGGCAGCATCCAGACGCTCCGGCCCGGCTGAGAGCACGCCACCCACCAACTCATCACACCATTCCGTGGTGGTGATATCTGCCACCCCGCTGATGAACCCGGCAGAGATCAATGCCTCCATCGATCGGCCACCACTGCCGGTAGCATGGAAGACCAGGACTTCAAAGCCCCGTTTTTCAAGCCCTTCGCGTACCATGGTCACACAGGGTGTGGTGACCCCAAACATGGTGGCTGTAATCAGCGGTTTGTCTTCGGCTGGGGCTACTTCCTGTTCCACCATTCCACAGATTGCACCCGCAGCATTGGCAAAAATCTTGCGTGAAAGGCTGTTCAACCCGGCAACATCCACCACCGAATACATCATGGTGATGTCTTTAACATCCACATACGGGGCCACATTTCCGGACGCCATGGTCGAGACCATCAACTTGGGCAAGCCAACCGGTAATGCCTGCATCGCGTTCGTGGCGATGGAAGTACCCCCTGATCCACCCAGGCTGATGACACCCTCTATTTTTCCTTCTTCGTAAAGCTTACCCGTGATTTCACGCGCTCCTTTTGACATCACATCCAGCGCGAACCCTCGGTCAGCTTTCTTACGCAGTTCCTGCAGGGATGCCCCACCGGTTTTGGCTACCTGCTCAGCGGAAATGTCCGGTGGAAAGCCCGGCTCCCCATTCACGCCTGCATCCAGAACAATGGTCTTGTGCCCTCGTGCCTGAATCAGATCCCGGAGATAGGCAAACTCAAGCCCTTTGGTATCCAACGTGCCAATGATTAATATTGTTTTTGTCATAATAATCCTTTCTTTGGTTCCCACTTTTATCAAAATCTTACCGTTTTTATTATTGCATAAATTTCTTATTTTCCGCTACATTTTTATAATCCTGGTTGAATTTGTGGTTGAAGTAATAGATAATCAAATCTGATTGTAGTGTGCAGGTTCCCAACCTGTCCCGGTATTCGTAGGGCGCAGGTCCCCGACCTACCCAGGCATCCGTAGGGCGCAGGTCCCCGACCTACCCAGGCATCCGTAGGGCGCAGGTCCCCGACCTGCCTCAGTGTTCACAGAAGGAAAAACCGTATATGCTCGAACATTATGAAATCAAAGAATTCACCCATGATACCTGGGCTGATTTTGATGCCTTGTTTGGTAAACATAAAGGCGTGTCTGGAGGTTGCTGGTGTACATTCAATCTGGTAACCTCCTCACAGTTCAACAAAATGACCCGCGATGAACGTAAAGACATGCAACATCAACTGGCAAAAGAGGATCAAAGCTGTGGATTGATGATCTACGACGCTGGTGTGCCGGTGGGCTGGTGCCAGTACGGTCCGGCCGAGAATTTCACCCGTCTGGAACGCGCTCGTGCTTACCAGACGCTTACCATCCCTCCAGCGTGGAAACCGCAATGGCGCATCT
>JAHYJK010000094.1 GCA_019429225.1 Anaerolineaceae bacterium | reverse complement strand
CTGCGAATAATTCCAACCCTCCTTCGACGGTTGTATCCAGCACATCAGCAATGCTAAACCCTTTGAATTTTACCTGCAGAGTCTGTCGATTGAAGCGTTGTCCATGACAAACATCACAAGGAACATAAACATCAGGCAAAAATTGCATTTCAATCCTTAATTGTCCCTGACCCTGACAGGCTTCACAACGACCACCATGAACATTAAATGAGAATCTACCAATTTTATATCCACGCATCTTGCTTTCTGGTAATTCTGTGAATAATTGCCTGACTTCATCAAATAAACTGGTATAAGTACCGGGGTTTGATCGAGGCGTTCTGCCGATAGGTGATTGGTCTATATTAATGATCTTATCGATGAAATCTATACCTTCAATTCTGTCATGAGAGCCAGGCTGAGTACGAGCACCCATTATTTCTTTCGCAAGCGCACGATAGAGAATATCAACCATCAAAGTCGATTTCCCTGATCCTGACACACCGGTTATACACACCAATTTGCCTAATGGAATTTGTACATCCAGATTTTTAAGATTATTCTCACGTGCTCCACGAATAGTGAGCATTTGACCATTACCCTTACGACGAAACGAAGGTAACGGGACCTGCTTTTTACCTGATAAATAAGCGCCAGTGAGTGATTTCTTTGATTTTAGAATGTCCTTTACTGTTCCTTCGGCAACAACCTCACCACCATGTTCACCAGCGCCAGGTCCGAGGTCAACAATCCAATCTGCAGTGCGAATCGTATCGTCGTCATGCTCCACAACTAAAACGGTATTCCCTAAGTCTCGCAGACTCTCCAGGGTATTCAATAAGCGACTATTATCTCTGGGATGTAATCCGATGGAAGGTTCATCTAAAACATATAAGACCCCCATCAGCCTTGAACCAATTTGGGTTGCCAGACGAATTCGTTGCGCTTCACCACCGGAAAGTGTGACAGCGGATCTACTTAATGTCAGATAATCCAAACCAACATCTACCAGAAAGCCTAAACGAGATTGGATTTCTTTTAAGATTCTGGATGAAATGATCTTATCTCTATTTGAAAGTGGTGATTGATCGTCGGATAAGTAATTCACCCAATCCAATAATTTTAAGATATGCCAATCCGTTACTTCCAAAATGTTTTTATCATCAATGGTGATTGCTAATGCTTCTTTTCTTAATCGTGCTCCCTTGCAGGTTGGGCAAGGTCGATCTCCCATCCAATTGCCGATTTTCTCACGAATGTAATTAGAATTCGTTTCTTTGAATCTTCTCTGCAGATTATTGATAATACCTTCGAAAGGAGCCTGGTAACTAACTGAACGTTCGTTTTTACCTACCATATTTATGGTAAACAAATCACCATTTGTTCCGTACAAAATTAGCTGCATCTGTTCCGGCGTGTACGTCTTAACTGGAACATTTAATTTAATACCATAAGCATCAGCCATCGCTTTCAACATAGCCCAATAGTATCCCCCTTGGTCTTTGGGTTTGGACCATTCCAAAGCAATGATTGCACCCTCTTCGAGCGTAAGATTTTTATCAGGAATTAGTAAATCTGGATCGATCTCCATTTTCGTTCCCAATCCCTGACAATCCGGACAGGCTCCATGAGGTGTATTAAATGAAAAAGTTCTTGGTTCAATTTCCGGTATGGTGCTGCCGTGTTCGGGACAGGCTAATTGTTCAGAATAATGATGATCTACATGAGGATCACTTGTCGTATCCTGAATCGTGATATGTCCTTCACCAACTTTGAGGGCAGTTTCAACCGAATCGGTCAAACGGGTTAATGCTGATTGTTTATCTTCCTCAGATTCATAATTTCCAATCACCAGTCGATCAACAACTGCTTCAATCGTGTGAATCTTGTAGCGATCCATTTTGATATCATCATCCAGATTATAGACAACGCCATCCACCCGTACCCGAACAAAACCTGCTTTCTGAATCTCATCAAAAACTGCCTGGTAGGTTCCCTTGCGACCTCGAACAATCGGTGCCAGAATAATCAATCTGGATCCTTCAGGTAATCTCAAGATCGCATCCACTATTTCCTGTGCACTTTGACGGGAAACTTCTCGTCCGCAAACATGACAATGTGGAACACCCACCCGCGCAAATAATAGTCTTAAGTAATCATATGTTTCAGTTACAGTTCCGACAGTGGATCTTGGATTCCGTGAGGTAGCCTTTTGATCGATTGACACAGCCGGAGATAATCCTTCGATAGCATCAACATCAGGTTTGTCCATCTGTCCTAAAAATTGACGGGCATAGGCTGATAAAGACTCCACATATCTTCGCTGTCCTTCAGCAAAAATTGTGTCAAAAGCTAATGAACTCTTTCCAGAACCGGATAAACCAGTGATGACCACTAATTTATCTCTTGGGATTTCCACAGTAATATTCTTTAAATTGTGCTCGCGAGCACCAACAACTCGTATTGAATTCATAAATAACCTGACCTGATTAAATTATTGCTATCATTATAGCACAAATGTTTTATTTTTAATGATTTCACAGCCAATCGATAATTATATCAAGCATTCTTGTAACAACTTTAAATTGTGAAAAGATAGATAACTGATTATGATTTTGAATTGATCAAACGATTTTCTCAGGTATATTTGTTATTCTGTGGAAGTAAACACTTGTATAATCATTTTTATTTGCTGAGATAAGGATGTGAATCATGGATGAAATTGCACATAAACGAGCGATACGTGCCTGGACAATGTATGATTGGGCGAATTCCACTTTTGCCACCACGATTGCAGCTGCTGTATTACCGGTATATTACTCAACAGTAGCATCAAAGAATCTTCAACCACATGAGGCGACTTCGAACTGGGCTTTCACCACCACGATTGCGTTGATTCTAGTAGCGCTTTTAGGTCCAATTCTGGGTGCAATGGCTGATTTTTCCGGTGCAAAAAAACGCTTTATGAGCATTTTTGTTGTTGTCGGTGTAACAGGAACAGCACTTCTATATCTGGTAAAGAGCGGCGATTGGTTAATGGCGTCCGTATTCTATATTATTGGATCCATTGGTTTTGCCGGGGCAAACGTTTTCTATGATTCACTTCTCCCACATGTTGCACACGAAGATGAAATCGATCAGGTGTCTTCACGTGGGTATGCCATGGGATATGCAGGTGGTGGAATCTTGTTGTCGATCAACCTGGTTATGATTATGTTTTCTCCAGATCATCTGACCGAATTAATGACACGATTATCCTTTTTGACTGTATCGATCTGGTGGTTGGTTTTCACCATTCCACTGTGGCGAAATGTAAAAGAACCTCCACGGCGTATTCTGGCCTCGGAAATTGGGTTTAATCCAATCAAAGCCAGTTTCAGTCGTTTGTCTAATACATTCAAAGAAATAAAAAAATATAAAGAATTAACCAAGTTCATCATCGCATTCTGGTTGTACAACAATGGGATCGGAACCATCATTTTCATGGCAACCATTTACGGTACCGAATTAGGTTTTTCTTCCACTACAACGATTGGCACATTATTAATGGTTCAATTCGTAGCTATCCCTTTCGCCTTTCTATTTGGATGGTTGGCTAAAAAGATTGGAACAAAACGATCGATTCTCCTGAGCTTGTTTATTTATACATTAATTGCTATTGGTGGGTATTTCTTGTATAAAGAGATACATTTCTGGTTATTAGGTTTTGCTGTGGCAACAGTTCAGGGAGGTAGCCAGGCGCTCAGTCGATCATTATTTGGTCGTATGATGCCAAAATCAAAATCTGCAGAGTTTTACAGCTTTTTCAGCGTCAGTGAGAAAATTGCGGGAACTGTCGGTCCATTATTGTTTGGTGTGGTCAGTCGCCTGATGGGTGGTAGTCGTCTGAGCATTGTTTCTTTGATTATCTTTTTCTCCCTGGGCGGATTGTTATTATGGCAAGTGAAAGAAAAAGAAGGTATTGAGATTGCAGATGCAGAAGAGAAAATTCTGATCGCGAATGATGTTATGTAAAATCTCGTCGATGGGAGTTTTCCTCCCATCGAACCTTTTTTATAAAACTTCGTACAATTCCACCAATACTCCGTTGGTGCTTTTTGGATGGACAAATGCCATCTTCCGGCCAGGCAATTCCAACGCTATCTCATTAATTAATCGTACCCCTTTTTCTTTCAATTGATTGAGCATTTCATCAATATTATCCACTTCAAAACATAAATGATGCATTCCCCCACCACGTTCTTCAATAAATTTTGCCACACCCGTATCCGGGCTGGTTGGTTTCACCAACTCAACTTCACTATCTCCGACAGGAATAAAAACAACTTCTGATTTTTGACTGGGAACATCCTCAATATGATCAACCTGAAGACCCATTGCGTCTCGCCAAAATTTTAGAGATTCCTCTACATCCTTAACGGCTATTGCAATATGATTGATTTTTTTGATTTTTGCCATTTTCATCCTTTCTAGATCCAGGTAGGTGGTTGGTATTCACCCCATGTTTTTCGTAAAACGCCACAAATTTCACCGAGGGTTAATTGATTTTCAACACATTCAATCATGAGTGGCATCAAATTGTTGTCACCAAGCGATTCTTTTTCGAGTTGAGTTAACAATTCACTCACTTTTGCCTGATCGCGGGAAGATTTAAGTTTGGTGAGTTTTGCAATCTGGTTTCTCTCGATTGTGGGATCAACCGCTAAACGCTCCAACTCAATTTTCTCGTTTACTTCAAAGGCATTAACACCAACAACAAGGTTTTCTTTGTTCTCAATAGATTTTTGATATTGGTATGCAGCCTCCTGAATTTCATTTTGTAAAAACCCCAATTCAATCGCTTTTAATGCTCCACCTAAATCATCAATTCTTTCTATGTATTTTCTGGCCTGCGTTTCAATCTCATCTGTCATATACTCTATCAAATAAGAACCAGCTAACGGATCAATTGAATCTGCAACACCCGATTCATAGCCAATCACTTGTTGTGTTCTCAATGCAACCCTGACTGACTTTTCTGTGGGTAGCCAAAGTGCTTCATCCATACTATTGGTGTGCAAGGATTGTGTTCCCCCCATGACAGCTGCCAAAGCTTGAATTGCCACTCTCACCACATTGTTTTCAGGCTGTTGGGCTGTTAAGGTTGATCCGCCTGTTTGGGTGTGGAATCTCAACATCCAGGATCTTGGGTCTTTGGCACTAAACCGTTCTTTCATGATCCTTGCCCAAAGACGTCTGGCGGCTCTGAATTTTGCTACTTCCTCTAAAAATTGATTGTGAGCAGCAAAGAAGAAAGATAATTGTTGCGAAAACTCATCAACTCCTAATCCAGATTGCAAAGCTGAGTCAACATAAGCGATTGCGTTCGCCAATGTAAAAGCTACTTCCTGAACCGCCGTTGAGCCCGCTTCCCGAATATGATAACCAGAAATACTGATGGTGTTCCATCGTGGAATATTCTCTTTACAGTATTTAAATATGTCGGTAATTAATCGCATAGAAGGTTTTGGAGGATAAATATATGTACCTCTGGCAATGAATTCTTTAAGAATATCATTCTGGATCGTTCCACGCAGGCGTTTTGGATCAACACCCTGTTTCTTTGCCAGTGCAATATACATTGCCAACAAAACGGATGCTGGCGCATTGATTGTCATACTGGTGGAAACTCGATCTAAAGGAATCTCCCGGAATAAAACCTCCATATCATTTATGGATGAAATGGAAACACCAACTTTTCCTACCTCTCCGGTTGCGATCGGGTCATCAGCATCATATCCTATTTGGGTTGGCAAATCAAAGGCAACAGATAAGCCTGTCTGACCCTGTGCAAGTAAATATCGGTAGCGTTCGTTGGACTCCTCAGCCGTCGCGAAACCTGCATACTGCCTCATAGTCCACAAACGACCGCGATACATCGTGGGCTGGACACCACGTGTAAACGGGAATTCTCCTGGAAAACCCAATTGTTCCAAGTAATCCGCATCTTTTGGCAATGCCACATTGGGAACTGGAATGTTAGAGGTTGTAGAAAAATTTTCTTTTCTTTCGGGATATTTATTCGTAATAGGATGAAGAACGTCCTTCTCCCATTGTTTTTTTCTCGCCTCTAAGTCCATGAATACCTCTTAAAAATATTTAGTGTAAAATCAGTATACCTGATGTCAAATTTATTGTGGAGTGATATTTTATCCACGAAATTTCGACATAAATCCTTGAAACAAGGAAGCTTATTCATTATGACGCCATTCTTACAAATTTGCACTATTCTGGTAATTTTATTATTGGCAGCCAAATCTGCCGGATATCTTAGCACAAAATTTGGCCAACCATCTGTCCTGGGAGAATTAATCGTTGGCATAATCCTCGGACCCTCAATAATCAACATATTTCATTTTTCATTTTTAGATTATTCAGAACTACCAATTTTCATTAATGATTTTGCAGAAATTGGAGTTCTCTTATTAATGTTCATTGCAGGATTAGAATTGCAACTTTCTGATTTAGCTAAGAATAAAGCAGCCTCCGCTTACGCAGGCATATTAGGTGTTCTGGCTCCAGTTCTGCTCGGTTTTCTGATGGGCGAACTTTTTTCTATGGATAGTGATCATTCATTGTTTCTTGGACTAACTCTTGGAGCAACCAGTGTCAGTATCAGTGCACAAACGCTCATTGAATTAAAAGTATTACGAAGTAGAGTAGGGTTTGGTTTACTAGGCGCAGCAGTATTTGATGATATGTTGGTAATACTGCTTTTATCAGGTTTCATTGCACTCCAATCTGGAGGTTCTGTATTTGAGATTTTAATGGTTTTAATTAAAATGATTGCTTTCCTCGGCCTTTCATTAGCTTTTGGTTATTGGATTTTGCCAAAATTTTCCAAAAGAATTCAGGCCTTACCTATTGCCCAGGGTACAATAACATTAGCATTAGTTATTATGTTTGTTTATGGCGTCGCGGCTGAAATTTTGGGAGGAATGGCTGCTATTACAGGTTCATTCATTGCTGGATTAATGTATGCCCGAACAAAAGAAAAAAAAGATATAGAAAGAGGATTGCGTTCTTTATCTTATGGATTATTTGTTCCCATCTTCTTCATAAACATCGGATTACATATCGATATTCATGGCATGGGTATTTCATCCCTCTGGTTGCTGATGGCAATATCAATCGTAGCCATAATTGGGAAAATAATTGGTGCTGGATTAGGAGCTCGTTTAGGCAAATTTACCTGGCTAGAGTCGCTACAATTAGGTGTTGGTATGGTTAGCCGTGGGGAGGTCGGTTTGATTGTAGCAACCGTTGGTTTGCAGGAAAACTTACTCAACCCCGATTTATACTCATCCATCGTGGGCATGGTACTGATTACCACATTAATAACACCACCCTTATTAAGAGCATCATTCTTAAAAACAACCAAAATAATCAATCCATCGCAAGCATAAGGAGAAAAAATGTACTTTATTCTTTTTGTACTCCATGACGTTTCCAAAATGAAAGATTTATTACATGCCTGGGAAGAAGCTGGTGTTAAAGGGGCTACCGTTCTATTTAGCACCGGTTTGGGAAGAATTCGCCAAAAATTTGGTTTAATGGAGGATTTTCCACTTTTTCCAACCATGAGTGAGATCCTGGATCGGGTTGAAGATATGGATCTCAGTCGAACATTATTTTCAGTTGTGGAATCTGATGAAATTGTTAAAAACGTTTTACATCATACCCAAAAAGTCGTTGGGAATCTCAATAAACCAAATACTGGCATTCTGATTGTCCTACCTGTTGCCCAGGTCTATGGATTGAAAGAATACAATCCTGATTTTGACGATTAACTTTTTCAGGCATTATCACTCCCCAACCTTCGAAATTTCTATTTGACACGAACTGAACCGTCTGATAGAATTCGGACGCGTCAAGCGTTGTACCCTTCGCTTGAAATTATCTTATGAAAGGGCTAGAAAAATGAAAGTATTGTTGTTAAAAGATGTTTATAAATTAGGACGTGCTGGTGATATTAAAAAGGTAGCCGCCGGATATGGTCGTAACTTCTTAATACCACAAGGATTTGCTGTCAACGCCACACCAGGTGCATTGAAACAAGTTGATCAGATCCGGAAGCGAGCTGCAGAACGACGAGCAGTGTTGAATAACGAATTAGGTGGCATTGCTGCTATGCTGGAAAAACTGACCATAAGTTTTCCAAGCAAAGCTGGTGAAACTGGCAAATTATACGGTTCAATCACTCACCAGATGGTCGCTGATGCAATCAATAAAAAATTAGGAACCACGATCGATCGTCGTCAAATTGAAGTTCAACCGATTCGAAATTTAGGTGAGCATTTCGCAAAGATTCGTTTGACCGTTGATCTTGTTCCAGAAATCAAAATTGTTGTTCATCGCGAAGGCGAAACTGTAGCAGTTGATGAGACAAAAGAAGAAGTTGCTGAAAAAACAACTGAAGTAATTGCAGAAGAAACAACTGAAGAATAATAAAACAATAATAGAAAGAAAAAGACCGGCATCTCATCACCCTTGTTGACATGCCGGTCGTTTGTTAAACTATAACCATGACAATCACATTAGGAGAATTTCTTCAAAAAGCCCGGGAAGAGAAAGGGCTGAACCTGGCTGAAGTGGCTTACCAAACAAAAATTCGTGAGCACTATCTGTTTGCTTTGGAAAACAACCAGGTGGAAAAATTGCCATCCAAAATGCAGGGAAAAGGTTATCTACGAATTTATGCTCAATTCCTTGAACTCGACGAAAAAATGATCCTGACAGCCTGGGACAATCCAGAAAAACTTATTATTGAGCAAAAAACAGTAGAACCAATTATAGAAATTTCACCCGAACCATGTTTTACAGAAAAAATCTTGGGGGAAGTAGAAGAAGAAGAAGAAGAAGGTGAAGAAGAGAATCTTATTCGGCAAGAAGAAACCTCTGTAGATGAAAAAATATACCATGGGAGTGAAGACAATCTCAACGAAATTACCAAAAATGAAAAAGAGGAAATATCTCTTTCTCAACAAATCTTCGTTTCTATCGGTGAAAAATTAAAGACTCAAAGACAGCAATTAAATTTATCCACTGATGATATTGAGCAATTTACCAGTATCCGTCCCTATTATCTGGAAGCATTAGAAAAAGGAACTATTGAGAAATTGCCTTCCATTCCCCAGGCAAGGGGTATGCTCAACAATTATGCCACTTTCCTGAATCTTGATGTTGATAAAATTATGAATGAATTTGCAGAAGGTTTGCAAACCCGCCGCAATGAAAATTATGCTCCACATAAGATCGGGTCGGACAATCAGCTGGCTTATCAAACACCTGAAATAAAAAAGGTTGGTTGGTTAAAATTTATTACAGCTGATTTATTATTAACATCAGGTTTGATCATTGCATTGTTTATTTTCATTCTTTGGGGTGCTGCAAATATCAGTGGTTTTCAAGATAAAAATGAACAAGTTGAACCTCCTTCCATTTCAGATATTCTATTGGAGAGTACCCCTGAAATTCAAGAAACTGAGCTTTCTACAGAAGTATTCCTTGAGCCATCCCCTACCCTTCTCGCTAATGCAGGTGAAGAAATTTCAGAGGAAATGGGTGAAACTGAATTTGGACCTCAACTTTCAGGTTTACCTGTGCAAGTGTATATCATCGCTCGACAAAGAGCTTATCTCAAAGTGGACGTGGATGGCGAAACAGTTTTCACAGGTCGAACTGTTCCGGGAAATGCATATGAATATTCAGGTTCATCTTCTGTAGAAATATTAACCGGAAATGCTGCAGCATTAGAAATATTCTATAACCTGGTTCCAGTTGGCGTAATTGGAGACATAGGAGAAGTAAAATCCCTTGTGTTCACCACTTCTACTGGAATTATCACGCCAACACCAATGTTCAGCCCTTCACCAATGATTACATTGCAGCCAAGTCCAACATTGCAACCAAGCGCTACAACAACCTCAACTCCAACAATTACCCCAACGGTGACACCTTTAATCCCATGAAATCTTTAAAAAAAGAAACTTTTTATCTTTTGTCTTTAGGTTGTGCTAAAAACCTGGTCGACTCCGATTCAATCGCTCATCTGTTAACTCAGAGTGGTCTCAGAGGAGTAGAAAAACCGGAGCAAGCGGAAGTGTTGATTGTCAACACGTGCGGTTTCATCAAGCCAGCCAGTGACGAATCAATTTCTGAATTAAGAAATCTGGCAAAAAGAAAAAAGAAAGGCCAGATTTTAATAGCAGCTGGTTGTCTCACGCAACGATATCGAGAGATGGTAGCTGAGCAAGTTCCAGGTTTGGATGGTATTATCGGAACCAGACGTTGGATGGATATATTAGACCTGATACAGGAATTGCGAAAGAATCCAAATCAAGCCCGTTATCATATACCGGATGCGCCTACGATGGGAACAGATGAACGTGGAATCTTGAGGGCTGCTATCCAAGGAAGTAATGCCTATCTGAAAATCGCTGATGGTTGCAGAAGAGCATGCGCTTATTGTGCTATTCCATTAATTAAAGGAACTCAAGTCAGCCGGCCTATGGAAACCATCATCACGGAGGCTCAACAATTAGCAGACCTGGGAATTAAGGAATTAATTTTGATTGCACAGGATACCACTGATTATGGCTCTGATTTGGGTCTCAAAGATGGTCTTGCAAAACTCCTTGAGGAAATAACAAACCGGGTTCCCCAAATTCAATGGATTCGCATATTATATGCATTTCCAGGTGTTGTGACAGATCAACTTATCCAGATTATGAAAACCAGAGAACAGATCTTACCCTATCTGGACATCCCCCTTCAGCATGCTGACACAAAAATTCTTCAAAGTATGCGCAGACCATCAAATATGCAATCCGTGAAAGCTACCATTGCGAAATTAAGATCCTCATTACCCGAAATAGCTATACGCACAACATTTATTGTTGGCTATCCAGGTGAATCAGAAGAGGAATTTCAGACACTATTAGATTTCATGCAAGAAATTCAATTTGACCACGTGGGTGCTTTCACATATTTTCAGGAAAAAGGCACCTTTGCAGAAAAATTGGGAGATCCTGTTCCGGAAAATGTTAAACAAGAGAGATTGGAAAGGTTGATGTCTTTACAACAGGATATCTCATTAAAGAAAAACCAAACCTGGGTAGGGAAGACAATTTCTGTGCTTGTGGAAGGCTACAATGAGGGAATTTCCATTGGTCGATCATTCCGCGATGCCCCGGAAATTGATGGGATGGTTTTCGTTGAAGGAAATCTGCCAATCGGTGAAATTGTGGAAGTAAAAGTAACAGATGCTCTGGTACATGACCTGATAGCCAGACCAATCTGAAACACTGAATTACATACAAAAAAGCCTGGATCAATGAATGATCAGGTTTTTGTTTTCATTTTCTTCCGATCAGGAGACAGATCGTGCCCAGGCAGTAAAAATCAAAACCAAAATAGCCAGAATTGAATTTGTCCAAAGAATTAATCTTTCCTGATTTCGATATCGTAATAATTCGAACGGATCGACTTCTTTTCCAAGCTTCTGTTTTAATGCGATTCGCTTCAATCCTGGTAGTACAAACCAGGTCAAGTATCCCATAGCAATCACCATAAAAACGATGAAAATATGCTTGATAAATAATGCCACTGCCCAATCATTGTCAATTGTCAGGAATCCCTGGTAAGAAGGATGGGCACTCATCTGAAACAAACCCGTCCCCACCAGGATAAATAAACACAACCAACCCAAAGGATTCAGGTAATTTTGCAGGCTGGATAATATTTTTTCTTTCTCCTCGCCATTAATCCTATTCTGAATGAAAGGAAGAACTACAAAAGTTATTGAAATTAATCCGCCCAACCATATAACAGTAGCAACCATATGTATCCAGTAAGAAATAGAAAGTGCCCAAATTGGCATTAAATCTGTCATCTGTACCTTATGGGGTTGGAGTCCCACCTGGATCAGGAGTTACTTCAGTCTCTTCAGTAGGTGCTGTGGTTTCCTCAGTCACTTGAGGTGTTTCAGAAGTTGTTGACAATGTTGGTGTTGGCGTTTGGGTGACGGGTGGCGCTTCTGTTTCCTCTGGTTCTTTGGACTTCTCGCAAGCTTCATAAATAGCTGTGGCTGCCGGAGCTACACTTTCATCCACAAAAAGCATGAATGCAAGGTCATATTTTTCTTGCGCCAGACAATATTCTTCCTGTAATGCCAATGCATCCCCCCATTTAATTAATCCAACACGATATCTTTCCTGAGCAGTCATCCCGGAGCTATCGTGTAAATTGGGGAATGCCGGGTAAATTTGTGCAAAAATTGAAACAACCTGTGACCAATCGATTCCCCAATAACTGGCTCCCGTCAGGTAATATCTAGCCCATGTTCGGTATCCATCTGCATCATTATCAAGTGGAGCGAAACGTTCACTCAGGACAAGATCATACATTCCAGGTTCCAGACTACCCTCTTGAAGAATTCTTCTGACACCACGATTGCGTAATGCAATGTAGTACATTCCATCAGTATCAACCGGGTTAAATTGTAAATTTTTATCACGCAGCAAATCAAGAGTTAAAATTGCGTTATCCCAGTCTTCTGCCAGAATAAATTGCCAGGCTTGATCAAACAATTCCTGCTCACCACGAAAATCAGGTGTTGGAGTAAGGGTAGGTACAGGCACTGGTGTTGGCGTGTTGACAATTGATTGAGCTATCAGAACTTCTGTTAATTTCTCCTGAGCGCCAGGATAATCCGGTTTAATTCGAATCACATATTCAAAACGCTTTCTGGCATTTTCATAGCGTCCTTCTTCCAATTCTCGAACACCCAATTCAAACTGCGTAGAAACTACTTCATACTCAACTTTTTCTCTTTCCTGGGTGCGTAACCGTTGACCTTCCTGCGATCCAAAATACCAACCAGCCCCACTGGCAATTATCACAATTAAAATCCCAATGAGGACGAATAAAAACCTTTTTTGTTTTGGTTTCTTTTTTTGTTTTTGAATTGGTTGGTTTCCTTGAAATTCTGTCGTATTCATAGCGGCAATTATACCTTAACCCAATGCCACATCCAGAATCATCATCACCGTAAATCCTGCTAATAAACCAATGGTCGCCAGGTCACCATTATCACTGGCCTGAGATTCAGGAATCAATTCTTCTACGACGACGAAGATCATGGCACCTGCTGCAAATGCTAGCGCATAAGGCAGAATTGGTTGCATGATAATGACTGCCAAAGCTCCTAAAACACCGGCAATCGGTTCCACCATACCAGAAGCCTGACCATAAAAGAAACTCCTGGCTCTGGACATTCCCTCTCTTCTTAATGGAGCAGAGACAGCCAGACCCTCTGGCAGATTCTGCAAGCCAATTCCAACCGCTAATGCAATTGCACCGGGGATGAGAGATTCTCCCAAACCTACTGCAGCAGCTCCAAACGCAACACCGACTGCTAACCCCTCAGGAATATTATGCAGCGTAATAGCTAAAACCAGAAGAACACTTCTTTGCCATGTTGTTTTGACACCTTCAGCTTGTTCGATCGGAGCTTCCAGATGAAGATGGGGTAAAAGTTTATCAACACCAAACAGAAATGCTCCCCCAGCCAAAAAACCAACCGCTGCTGGTACCCATCCGATTTGACCATTTTTTTCCGCCATATCAATCGATGGCGCCAGTAATGACCAGAAACTGGCTGCAATCATGACCCCACCAGCAAACCCCAACATCATATCCAGTAATTTGCGATTGATTGTTTTTGCAAGAAAAACGCCGCCAGCACCAATTGCCGTCATTGCATAAGTAAACAATGTGGCAATTAATGCCTGTAAAATTGGATTTAGTGATAAGAAATAACTCATTTCACAACCTTCGATCAGATTAAATTTGACGTACTTTAATGCGCTTACTATAATAAACCTTAACAAAGTTTTCATCCAAAGGACAAATTCTGTGAATGATCAAAAAAAGCAAAATTGGTTAACTCAATTACAAGTTCAAGGATATCGCATTACAAATCCAATGAAAGTAATTGTAGATATTTTATCGAAAAGTGATCATTTACTCAATCCTACAGAAGTTTATTTTCAGGCGAAAAATATTAACCCAAAGATAGGTCTGGTAACTGTCTATAGAACGATGGAAAAAATGGAACAATCTGGATTGATTGACCGTGTTCACATGCCGGATGGCTGTCAATCCTTTTTCCAGTCCAGTGATGGGCATAAACACTTATTGATTTGCTCAAATTGCGGTCGCGCAGAATATTTTGAAGGAGAGAATCTCAATCAATTCTTCCAAAAAATTGGTGAACGATTTGGTTATCATGTGAGAGATCATTGGTTACAATTATTTGGGCTGTGTGATAAATGTCAAAAAATTGAAATGGAATCATAAAGGAAAACAATCCAATCCAT
>JAHYJK010000093.1 GCA_019429225.1 Anaerolineaceae bacterium | reverse complement strand
GAATGTTCCTGGTTCGTCTAATTACTACATCGGTGGTGTTTGCGCATATGCTTATGAAGCCAAGCGATCTTTATTGGGTGTAAAACCGAAAACACTGAAAAAATTTGGAGCTGTGAGTAGAGAAACTGTTTTAGAAATGTCTTCCGGTGTCAGAAAATTATTTTCTAAAGAGAATCCTTTTGAAAATTTAGTTGGTATTTCGATCAGTGGAATCGCTGGTCCTGGTGGTGGATTACCAGGCAAACCAGTTGGATTGGTCTGGATAAGCTTATCATCGGAAAAAGGTACCTGGGCATGGCAAAAGGTGTTTGAAGGTAATCGCATACAGATCAAAGAACAAACATCTGATATTGCTCTTGAAATATTGTTAGATTTTTTAAGTGGAAATCTTCCACCTGAGGAATGAGGTTGGTGTATGGAAAAACATAATAAGAAAATTCTAATTCTGACTGCAGATGCAGGTTTTGGTCATAGGAGTGCATCCTTAGCCATTCAATCAGCGATTGAGGATTTATATCCCGATCAATATATAGTTTCTTTGGTTAATCCCTTAGACAACAATAAAGCACCTTTTTTCATCAAGGAATCCCAAAGTGAATATGATAAATGGGTTCGGAATGTTCCTGAACTTTACAAATTTGGTTATGAATTGAGTGATTCACCCATACCTGTGACTATTCTTGAAACCATTTTAGTTGTTTCATTATTTGAGGTTATAAATGAAATGATTGAGGAGCACGAGCCTGACATAATTATTAATACTTATCCTTTGTATCAGGCTCCGTTTGTTGCAGTCAAGTCTTTAACCGGAATAAATATTCCAATGCTTACCATCGTAACAGATCTGGCAACCGTACATCAAATCTGGTTCAACGATAAAGTAGATTGGCTAATTGTTCCTACTGAAATCGTTCGTGATGATGCAATTGAAGCTGGTGTCAATCCTGACAATATTTGTGTAATCGGAATTCCTGTAAACCCCAGGATTTTTCAACTTAATGAATCAAAGCAAGAACTCAAAAGAAGTTTAGGCTGGAATCCTGAACTCACAACAATTCTGGCAGTCGGAAGTAAACGTGTTGAGCATTTTAAAGAGAATCTTGATATATTAAATCATTCGGGATTTCAGTTTCAACTCATTGTCGTAACCGGGAAAGATCAAGAATTGTACGAGGAATTAAAAGAAGTTGAATGGCATCACGAAACCTATTTATATGAGTTTGTTGATCAAATGCCGGAATTTATGCGAGCTTCGGATCTATTAGTTGCAAAAGCAGGGGGATTAATCGTTACTGAAGCATTGGCTTCCGGGTTACCCATGATTTTAATTGATGTTATCCCAGGACAAGAGTCAGGAAATGCAAAATTTGTTCAGGATGGGAAAGCAGGTTTTTGGACAAAAAGTTCGATTGAATTTATGCAGGTATTGGGTCATTTATTCTTTACAGAACAAGAAAAACTTATGGATATAAAAGACAATGCGAAAACCATCGGAAAACCTACAGCTGCCATGCAGATTGCTGAATTTATCATAAACAAAGTCGAAACAAGTGCATATACCACTTCACCGAAAGTCGATTTTATTCAAAAGATTGAAGATATATTGATAAAAAATCAGATTCAGTGGAAAAAAAAGCCGTAATATTAATTTCTTCTAATATACCTTCTATTAAATAAGAATTATTTGGATGATATAATTTGCCTAATTCTGATAATAGAGATGTTATTTATTAAATTTGAAATTTAACCCTGTATTAATCTCAGTATGGAAAAATAGATATTAAGAAATTTTGTTCCCCGGAGGTTTCATGCAAGACTCAACAATAACTTCACCCACAAAAGGCAGTCAAAAAAAATTTGTCTTTGGCGGAATTCTGATCATTGCTGCGATTATTTTATTAATTATTACCAATACAAGAGCAGGTGCTCAATATTTTCTCACAGTTGATGAAATCAAAGAACGCCAGGAAGAAATAACCGGTAAAGATATTCGTGTGTCAGGTGCAGTATTAGGCGATACGATTGAATATGACACCGAAAACCTGATCATAAAGTTTGAAGTAGCACATGTTCCTGGTGATAACAAAGAAATTGATGCCCAGGGTGGTTTGGCAATGGTATTACACCAGGCAGTTATCAATCCAGATGCAAATCGTATTTTTGTTGTGTATGAAGGTGTAATGCCTGATTTATTGCAAAATGAAGCTCAGGCAATTATGACCGGTAAAATTGGGGAAGACGGTATTTTTTATGCATCTGAACTATTACTAAAGTGTCCCACAAAATACGAAGAAGCAGTTCCAGAACAATCAGCAAATAGCTGATTAAAACCAGATTTCAAATTGGAGAATGTATGTTACCAAACCTTGGATATGGCTCTTTGGTCATTACTTTAATTGTCAGTATTTATGCGATCGTATCAGCGGTAATTGGTGAAAGAAAAAATTTATATAAGTATGTCGAAAGTGCTAGATTAGCGCTATTATTGACATTTCCACTTTTAACATTAACTGTCATCAGTATTGTTATTTTGTTAGTTAACCAGAATTATGAAGTTCAATATGTATTCAATGTTACCAGCAGCACAATGCCAACATATTTGAAAGTTACTGCCTTATGGGGTGGGCAATCTGGATCACTTGTTTTTTGGGCATGGCTAATGGCTGCTTTTGGATCTGCTGTTACCTTAAGGAAATGGGATAGAGATCATGATCTTCTTCCGTGGGTGATTATCGTTTCATCCGTCACATTAGCTTTTTTCCTGATTATGATTATTGCATTTGAAAATCCATTCATCAGATTCTGGACATTACCATCAGGGGGAGAATTAGTAGCCATGTTTGCTCCTGCTGGTAGTCAATTAATTCATCCATTTGACGGCAGAGGTCTAAATCCACTTTTGAGGCATCCTGGGATGGTTATTCATCCTCCTATGCTTTATCTGGGATTTGTTTCATTTGTCATACCATACGCTTTTGGAATGGCGGCACTCATTACTGGTAGAAGTGATGATCGGTGGATACGATTAACCAGAAGATGGACATTAGTTGCCTGGATGTTTTTATCCATCGGGTTAATATTAGGTAGTCGCTGGGCATATGACGTCCTTGGATGGGGTGGATATTGGGCATGGGACCCGGTAGAGAATGCTGCTTTCATGCCCTGGTTATCCGGTACAGCATTTTTACATTCAGTTATGATTCAAGAAAAACGGGGATTGTTCAAACGCTGGAATATGATCCTTGTCATATTTACTTATTCTTTGGTCATATTTGGGACTTTTCTAACACGGTCTGGTGTACTGTCTTCCGTACATGCCTTTGCCCAAAGCGCAATAGGTCCAATGTTTTTTATATATATTGGCGTCTCCTTCATTATATCTCTGGCCTTCTTAATCAAAAGATGGGATGACCTTCGTTCAGAAGGTGTAATGACCTCTTTGTTATCAAGAGAGTCACTCTTTTTGATTAATAATTTATTGTTTATTGGTATTCTGGTTGTCGTATTCTGGGGAACCGTTTACCCATTGATATCCGAATTATTTACAGGTCAAAAAGTTACAGTAGGTCCACCATTTTATAACAGCACCACAGGTCCTTTGTTTGCAGGTTTATTGTTGCTAATGGGAATAGCGCCTTTGTCTGCCTGGGGACATTCTACCTGGAAGACCTTGGGTAAGGCATTATGGATTCCTGCAACCGGATCTCTTACATTACTGGTTGTTTTGTTCATTTCAGGTATTCGAAGTATCGGTGCATTAATTGGATTAACTGTTGCTTCTCTGGCAGCCTTCGTAACAATATATGAATTTTGGCGTGGAATGAAAGCCAGACATAATCGAAGTGGCGAGAATTATCTGGTCGCTTTATGGAAATTGACAGCGAGAAATCGCAGACGATATGGTGGCTATGTAATTCATTTGAGCGTAGTCTTTATGGCGATAGGAATAATTGGGATTGAGCTTTTCCAAACCGAAACCCAAGGGAGAATAGCTCCAGGTGAAAGCTTATCATTGGCTGGGTATACTGTAACTTTCAAGAACCTGGCAGAATTTGATGTGGCTGATGGTCGAAATGTAGCCAGAGCAGTTCTCTCGATTTCAAAAGATGGTAAAGACCTTGGAGAGTTATATCCAAGACGTGATTTCTATTATGATAGTCAACAACCAATGACGATCCCAGGAGTTCGAAGTACAATCGAAGATGATCTGTACGTTATTTTAGTAAACTGGGAACAGATTTCATCCCGAGGAGCTACATTCAAAGTTTTCCATAACCCACTTATTAATTGGTTGTGGTACGGTGGTATCCTGTTGGTCATTGGATCCTTTATTGCAGCATGGCCTGATCCTGAAAAAGAGATAGAACTGGCACCATCAAGAATAATGAAAAAAGAGACTGGCAGATTGGTTTCGAAACCATAAAGGTTGAGAAGGAAAAAATTTATGAATTCTAATAATAAGGTTCTTTCCAGGAAGAAAATCACATTTGTCTTTTTTATTCTAATTTTCTTAATGTTCCTGATTCCTATCAAGAACGTAATTGCACAGAATGATTATCCTACAGATGATCAAGTCAACGTCATAGCGAAAGAATTGTACTGTCCAGTATGTGAGAACATACCTTTAGATGTCTGTCCAACACAAGCTTGCGCTCAATGGAGGGCATTGATCAAAGAAAAATTAATTGCCGGTTGGTCCAAAGATGAGATAAAACAGTACTTTGTTGATCAATATGGCGATCGTGTATTGGCACAACCACCAGCCAGAGGATTGAATTGGTTAGTCTATATTTTGCCACCTGTTGTTTTTGTAGGTGGTATTGTCGTTGTATATCTAAACCTGAAGAAAATCAAGAAATCACCAGAAAAAATACTTCAAGATTCAACAATCAATAATGAAAAATATTTGCACGAAATGGAAGAAGCTTTGAATGATTTAAATAAAAAAGAGGATTTAACATAGGAGATAATATGGAAAATTCACACACCGAAGAACCTAAATATCAGAAAAAGCTTCCTCGATGGGTAATTATTGTTACTTTTGCGGTCTTATTAGGTTTTTTAGCATTAATGGGGTGGGGGCTTAGAAATGCTCAGCAAGGTCCTGTTCAGGTGGGGCAAAAAGTACCTGTTTTTGAATTAACAACATTTGATGGAGAAAAAATCAGGACAGATGATTTAATTGGAAAAGTCATCGTTGTTAATTTTTGGGCGTCCTGGTGTAAACCTTGTGAGCAGGAAGCTGCTGAATTGGAAGAAGCCTGGCGATACTACCAGGATACTGGAGAAGTTGTTTTTCTTGGTGTTGACTACGTCGATACTGAAACTGAAGCCTTGAAATACCTCGAAAAATTTGAAATTACATATCCAAACGGTCCTGACCTTCGAACTGCTATTTCACAGATTTTTAGAATCAGTGGTGTACCTGAAACATACATTATTGATAAAAACGGAAAATTAGCTTCCAGAAAAATTGGTCCATTTGTTACCATTGGTGAGATCACAAGTATGATTGATTCAGCACTAAATCAATAGAGGAGAATAAGCATGGATATTGGATCCATTTTTTTGTTGCTTGGAATATTGGTAGTAGTTTTGTTGTTTATATTCCAACCATTCATTGATGAACGAAAACATAAAGTATTAATTACTCAGGCATTACCTACTATCGAAAAAGAAATGCATGTTTCGTCGATGCTGGCAGAAAGAGATCGTATTTTACGCGCATTACAGGAACTCGATTTTGATTTTACATTAGGAAAAATTCCTGAAGAGGATTATCCTACTCAACGCCAGTTTTTACTCCAAAAAGGTGCTGAAGTCATCAAAAAACTTGATGAAATAAGTGGTGATGAACAAAGCTCAGACCAACTACAAAGAATTGAAGCAACCCTCGGTGGGAATAAACCTGTAATTGGTTTAGAAAATGAGAAAATTGAAAAAGATGTTGATGTTGAATCGATGATTGCAGCAAGAAAACGGTCAAAAGAATCTAAACCAGATGGCTTTTGTCCGAAATGTGGTAAACCAGTCTCAAAAACCGATAAATTTTGTTCAAAGTGTGGGAATACTCTTTAATTTTTAGAAAGATGAACATGAAAAAAGCACAATATATTTTTTTTGCATTGATTTTTTTAGGATTTTTATCTGGATGTTCAGTTTCTCTGGCAGCAGATGTTACTCCTCCTCCTAATTTAGTACAACAAGATCCGATGCCAGTATCTCCTACAACCGCGCCATCGATTGTTTTGCCTATGATGGAACCTGACATTCTAAATGGGGCAGTGATCTATGGTCAAAAGTGTGTTGCCTGTCATGGAGAAACTGGTATGGGAGATGGAATCCAGAGTAACCAACTACCAAATCCGGTTACTCCTCTAGGGGATATCAAAATTGCAATAAATGCAAAACCGATTGATTGGTACAAAGTTGTAACAATCGGTAATTTTGAACGATTTATGCCTGGATTTCAAAGCCTGAATGATCGGGAAAGATGGGATGTTACTGCATACGCGCTGACATTATCATTATCGGAAGATATGATAAACAAAGGTGAAGTAATTTTTTCCGAAAATTGTGTTGAATGCCACACAGATGAAAATTTGCCGCTACAAAATGCCAGTGCCATGGCCGAAAAATCATTGGCTGATATTTTATCAGTAATTGCAACTGGAATCGATGCAGAAATGCACGCATTTTCCGATGTATTATCAGATGAAGATCAATTGGCAGTTGCCAGTTATGTACGTTATTTGGGATTCACCGAAAACAATGTGGTTGGTGAAGAATCTGGAACAGAAAACGCTGACACAATTGAACCTCTCGAAGAGGAAGTTGCACCTGTTGACCAAACAAAATTTTCAATTATTGGTGAATTGGTTAATCTGGAAACAGAAGCTGAGGATTTAACCGTCACACTTAGTGGCTATGATGGTATGGATATAGTCTTGCAAGTTGACTCACCTGTAACTGAGAATGGTACTTTCAAATTCGAAGATTTAGATAATGTTTCCGGAAGAATTTATCAGGCATCATTGGTTGTTGATGGAATTCAACATACCTCGGATGTTTTGCATGAACCTCTGATGGATGCTCACGGAAATGTAAATTTACCCATTGTGATCAAGAAAACATCAGTGGATTCCACTGCTTTGTATGCGGAGAGAATGCATGTCTTTTTTGATTTTATCGCCGAAAATACCATACAAATCGTTGAAATGTATGTTATACAAAATCCGACCGATACCGTGATTGTGCCTTTAGATAATGAAACTCCGGTTGTAAGTTTTAAGTTACCTGAAGGAGCTCAGAATTTACAATTTGAAGGTGGATTACTTGGAAGAGAATTTATTCAATTGGAAAATGGATTTGGATCCATGCAATCCTTTGGGGCGAATTCTTCAGTCCAGGTTTTATTTGCTTATGAACTCCCTTATGAAAAATCGATGGATTTGGAAATTCAACTCCCATTACTGGTAAACGCATCCATCTTCATGTTACCTTCCGACACAGTTAAATTTTCAAGTGACCAATTGGTATTCTCGGGTGAAAGAGATATTCAAGGGATGAACATCCAAACATATTCAGGTGGGGTCATGGATGCGCAGAGTTCCATAAAAATGAGCCTGTCTGGAAAAGTAAAGGATAATGTTTCGATAGTTCAAAGCGGAAATACTACCAGCTTGATTATTGGTGGTTCAGTTTTATTAATTGCTATTTTCAGCGCGGTTTTTTATCTGAGAAAGAAAATGAAAAAATATGAAGTTGTCGATGAAATGGAACCTGACGAAGAAGATCTGGAAAGTTTGTTAGATGCAGTTATCGCTTTGGATGACGCTTTTCAATCGGGTGAAATTCCTGAAAGTGCTTATTACAATCGAAGGAATGAACTAACCAAATTGATCAAGATGAAACAAACCTCCGAGGATTATTCGTGAAAGCTATCATTGAGGTGAGGAATTTAATTAAGCGTTTTGGTCATAAACAGGTCTTACGCAAATTAAATTTCTCGGTTCAACAAGGTGAGTTTGTCGCATTGTTGGGGTCAAATGGTGCTGGTAAAACAACTTTATTACGAATACTTTCTTCCCTTTCAAAACCAAATTATGGCGAAATCCAAATTGCAGGTTATTACTTACCTGGACAGGCAGCTCAGGTAAGAAAAAAATTAGGTGTTGTCTCGCACCTTCCCCTTTTGTATGGCGATCTAAGCGCAGAAGAGAATCTCAAATTCTATGGGCGATTATACGGGTTATCTGATTTCCAAAACCACATAGAAGAAATATTACAGCTTGTGGGATTACTGAAAAGAAAAAAGGATTTGGTGCGCACTTTTTCCAGAGGCATGCAGCAAAGATTAGCCATCGGTAGAGCGATTATTCATGATCCTGAGGTGTTATTATTGGATGAGCCACATACTGGTTTAGACCAGGATGCTGCCAATATGCTGGATACTTTACTACAGGAAATTGCTTCCCGTGGGAGGACCGTGGTGATGACATCGCACGACTTTCCCAGGGTAGCAAATCTGGCCACAAGATTTGATGTTCTGTATAAGGGGAAAATCCACTCTTCAAAATTGGCAAAAGATCTTCCACAACATGGTTTATTGGCGTATTACCAATCCATTGTGGACGAAATTGATACAGGAGGGGGAATTCAAGATGCAGCCTAAAACGTCATTTTTTAAAGCCATGTTTGCTGTAGTTTGGAAAGACCTGATAGCAGAACTGCGTGGAAAAGAATTGATCAGTGCCATGCTGGTCTTTGCCCTTCTGGTGATCTTCATTTTCAATTTTGCCCTTGAGCTAGATCCGAAAACACGATCTGCATTAACTGCTGGTATATTATGGGTCACCATCATTTTTGCCGGGAATCTGGGTCTGAATCGATCTATGTCTGTCGAAAAAGACCGTGGGTGTCTGGATGGATTATTACTGGCTCCGGTGGATAGAACAGCGATTTACTTTGGCAAAAGTATTGCAAACTGGATATTCATGCTGATAGTAGCCATGATTGTTCTGCCAATTTACAGTATTTTATATAACACTAACATAATTTCACCTGCTTTATTTTTAGTGATACTGCTTGGTTCTGAAGGTTATGTCGCTATTGGTACATTGTTGGCGAGTATGGCGGTTCAAGCCAGAACAAGAGATATATTATTACCAATACTATTATTTCCGGTTATTTTGCCTGTATTAATTGCTGCGGTAAAAGCCTCTGCTGGTATTTTGAGTGGTTTCCCATTCTCTGATTTACAGACCTGGTTCAATTTATTGATTGTTTACGATATTATTTTTACATCGGTTGCATTTATGGTTTTTGATTCTGTTGTTGAAGAATAAAAATTTGGAGGTGAAAGTGAAGAAACCGACTGCGCTAAAAATTCTGGACATTGTTACACTGATTACTTTATTAGGTGCCACAGCTATGGTATTTTTCTATGCACCCATTGAAAGAGTAATGGGAGCAGTGCAAAAAGTGTTCTATTTCCACGTGGCTGCTGGATGGGTTGGTATGCTGTCTTTTCTATTTGCAGCAATAGCAGGTGTTTTATATCTGGTTAAAAAGACGAAGATATGGGATTTGGTTGGAGTCGCTGCTGTTGAAATAGGAATAATATTTATCTTCATTAACATTGTAACCGGCTCAATATGGGCACGACCGATATGGAACACCTGGTGGACCTGGGATCCCAGGTTGACAACAGCCACCATCATGGAACTGGTTTATATTGCTTATTTAATGCTCCGGCAAGGAATTGATGATCCGGAACGTCGTTCGAGATTCGGTGCTGTCTATGCTATCATTGGATTCCTCAGTGTTCCTTTAACTTTTTTCTCCATTCGAATTTTCAGGACAATTCACCCTGTTGTTATTGCTGGTTCTGATCCTTCTGCAGTGGGAACATTTGATATGACCGCAACTATGTTTCAAACGATGATGGTAAGTATTGTTGTATTTTCAATCCTTTTCGTCGATTTGGTTTGGCATCGGATTCGTTTAGGAAAATTAGCCAACCAGGTAGAAGAGTTGAAATTTAATATTCAAGATTAGGTAGTCGAATCAGGAGCGAAAATGAATTCTACAATTGATACATTAAACTATTTTATAGCTGGTTACATTGTTATTTTTGGCTCAATCATAGGCTATGTTATCAGTCTTTATGTGCGCTGGAAGAATCTTAAACAAGAAGAAGAAATATTATCCGAGAGCGTGGATCAGAAATAATTATCGATAAACATAATATTTCTTAAGAATGCTCATGATATCTGCCAACATACCATATGCGGTTGTTAATGGGCCAGGATCTTTTTCAAGAATCCCCAGACCCGGCAGAACATCAGTCTCGAATTGAACAAATGAGCTTGTTCCATTGACCAGATAAAGGAGAGAATCTGCTTTTACGGTCTGAGGTTGAACACTGGCTTCGATTAATCGATTTCCATGCCGTTTGGCGGTACAGACTAATTTCCATTTTTCACCATTCTCCTGGGCTATCTTGATCTTTTCTGGCGTCACCTCACGGATCCCTGTACGATCTACCTGGTGAGGAGTTATGGAAATTCCCATGAGGACTGAGACCAATGCCGCAACCTTTATCGCAGCATCCCAACCATCGATATCAGCACTTGGATCTGTTTCAGTAATCCCTATATTCTGGGCCTGAGCCACTGCTTCTTCGAAAGTCGCCCCGGCGGTCATCAGATCCAGGAGATAATTTGTGCAAGAGTTGAGAATACCAGAAAATCCTTTTAATTCGATCAAAGGTAATGTCTCTCGGAAGAGGGAGAAAATTGGTGCACCATCCATGACTGCGGATTCAAAATAAAAACCTTTTCTTCGATCCAGTGCCAGTTTGGCTAATTCTGTATGACCGTATACTACCGGTCCTTTGTTGGCTGTTACAACATGTTTTCCGCGATTAAGAGCAATTTTATTGTAAGACAGGGCTGGTTCACCATCGTAAGGGTTTACTGGCGTGCATTCCACGAATATTTCAGCTGAACTTCCATGAATAAAACTTTCTGGAGAAAATACCCGATTATCTTCAGATAAGTTTGATAATGGAGTTCCCTGTGCGATAAATTCCAATGCTCTGGCTAAATTAACACCACCGGAATTTATGGCTGCACCATGATTCTTAGTGAAGATCCCAGTTACAATAAATTCTAATTCAAACTCTTTTTTTAGCGTTTCCTGCTTTTTTAAAAGCAAGCTTGCAAAAGCCTGCCCTACATTCCCAAAACCCATTAAAGCGATTGAAACTTGGCGCATTTTATCCTCCGATGTTAGATTGGTGGCCAGGGGTATGATCTCCGGTTTGGTTCAGGATGTGGAAATTCTGCCTGGTTTATCAAGTATAGTCCTCTATTAATTAAAGTAGTTATTTCTAATTCAGATAATAACATATTTAATTTTCTTACCAAACGTAATTTTCCGGATTGCATTTTTTTGATGAAGTTTTGAATTTCACTTTTTAAATCATCTGGGATAGACAACCCTGCATAATCCCAGATTACTGTTCGATGCTTAAATTCATGATTGAAGCATAATCCATGATCAATCAGCCATGGTTTATTGTCAGAATCAAAGATAACATGACCTGATTTTCTATCTGCATTATTTATAATCAGATCAAAAATTGCTATTTTCATAAATTGGATCTGATCATTTATAGGAGCATTCAGATAATGCTTTGTGGGATCGTGTTTGATAAAGAGTTGCAAAGATCCCTTGCCGTATGTAGCGGGTTGAACACGGAAAACCGTTGCTGGGACAAGGTTCCAACCCAGCAGATGTGAGACTATGAAGGCTGCAACCTCCCTTTGAGCCAATGTAAAATCAGGAAAATCCCATAAGGGTCTTTCACCTCTTGAGGGTTTATAAATTGCCTGAACTGAGTAATTTTTGTCTGCTACCTGGGTTAAGAATGTTGAATTTGATCCACGTAATGCTTGACCGACTAAAGTCAGTGTGCCATATTGCAGCGTCTGGATGATGTGTTTTGTTTTAATATCAGACAATTTAGTGTTTTTTATGCCCATTCTTTTTTGGACACAAATGTCCTTCAGGTTCTATCGGCTCATTACATAAAGGACAAATTGGTCTACCTCGTTGCAATAATTCAACTCCCCAATTAACAAATTGGCTTAATTGTTCTCTCAAGCACCAATAATTAACAATCCTTGCTTCTTCCTGCGCTTTCATTTGAGAAGCAGGGTCCTCTTGTTCAAAAATAATTTCTTTAGCAACAATGCATACCTTATCCTGATCAGGATCAAAAGTTAGGTTAAGATCCCCAATCCTAAATAATGGATCAACAGGAGGTGTAATACGCATATCTGATTCAGAAAATTTACCTTCTTCATGACTGAGATCAGGATATTTTTCGTGTAAATTTTCAAAAAAACGGATAATGGCCACAATAAGAGACTGTAATTGTATTTTTTCGTAAATCAGTGTGATCGTCTCGTTATCGGTTTCCCCTTGAATAAAAAATGTTCTTTGACCTGGTTTTCCAATCGCATCGGTAGTGAATTTTGTACAGGGATTTAAGTTTAATTCGATCATATCATCCTCAAAATTTTATAATCTTAGTATATCAAATCTATCTCCTAATCATTTTTCGTGTACGATGTTGATTTCGCTTCTATTCTGTGACCATTTGACTTGATGAATTTTATAATTATTTATCTCAATCATATCAATAAAGGTTTGGAATTCTTTTATTGATCCGCTCGTTAATAAAGTGATGTGATTTTGATTCCTGTCAGTACCAGAATCATCAACGTTGGATAATATTCTCATCGTCTGTTTTGCCACAGCTGGAGCAGGATCAATAACCGCTACTTCAGGTCCAACGATTTCTTTTATCAACGGAATAACAAATGGGTAGTGGGTGCAACCCAAAACAACTGAGTCGATTTTATTTTCCAGCATTGGATATAATGCATTTTCGAGGATATGTCTGGTTTTCACTCCTGTAAAATTGCCTTTTTCTATTTCCTGAACCAGCCCGGAACATGTGTTTTGATAAATCTTCACATTTTTCGCAAATCTTTCAACAACCGAATTATATAATTTGCCCTGAAATGTTGCTGGCGTAGCTAGTACGCCCACGTTACCAGTATTTGTTTTTTCTGCAGCTGGTTTTACCGCTGGTTCCATACCGACAAATGGAATATCTGGAAATTCTTCCCGTAATGGATACAACGCTGCTGCTGACGCTGTATTGCAGGCCACGACAATGATGCCAGCGCCTAAACCCAATAGAAATTGTGTGATCACTTTCGATAGAGAATACACTTCTTCTAATTCTCTGGGTCCGTAAGGAACATGAATTTGATCACCAAAATAAATGAGGGGAGAATCAGGAATTTGATTGCGTATCTCCCGCAGGACAGATAACCCACCGACACCTGAGTCAAATATGCCAATTGTGTTTTTTGGGAAATAGGGAAGTTTATTCATTCGAATTTTGCTGCTTGAATAAAAGCTTTGAACAATTTTTGGGTGGTTTCAAGATCGAATAACCATTCAGGATGCCATTGAACCCCCAGGAAAAAAGGATGGTCTCTGATTTCAACGGCTTCTATGATGCCATCAGGAGCAAAAGCAGTTGCTGATAATTTATTGGATAGATTTCTTATTGCCTGATGGTGTAAAGAATTAACATCGGTGATGGAAATTTCAAGAATTTTATTTAATAAGGAACCAGATATGATTTCTACAGAATGAGATAATCGATTGCGTGGATAATCCGGGAACCAATCGTGTTTTAATGGATCGGTTTTTTGATCCTGAATATCTGTATATAAATCTCCTCCCAATGCCACGTTGATGATCTGAATACCGCGACAAATTCCCAGTATCGGTTTGCCGCTCGATTCAGCAGCATGAACCAATCCAATTTCCAGGTTATCCCGATCAACGTCAACACCATAGACCCGTGGGTGATCCTGCCCATTAAATCTTTTGGTTTCGATATCACCTCCACCTGTGATCATAATTCCGTCAACACGACTTATTATGGTTTCAATCGAGTAAGTAGAGATATCCGGTGGAATAACGAATGGGATTCCTCCTGATGCAGATATGGCGCATGAATATTTTTCAATTAAGCAGATTTTTTGAATTCCTGTATCAATGAGATCTTTTCCCGCTGTTATTCCAATGATAGGCTGCATTCTTTCTCCTATTTTGTGATACGTAAAAAAGGTGCAATCTCAAGATTGCACCTTTTATGTTATCACGAATCGTTTAAAACTAATTGAATTTTTGTTTGAGGCGTGCACTCTTGCCGGTGCGTTTGCGTAAGAAGTAGAGTTTTGCGCGACGAACCCGGCTGTGTCGTTCTACTACAACTTTTTCAATCCGAGGGGAACGGGTTAAGAATGTACGCTCAACACCAATTCCGTTGGCGGCAACACGACGAACTGTGAAGGTTGAATTGGTACCATTGTTATGTTTATAGAGAATAGTACCTTTGAAAACCTGAACGCGCTCGCTAGCACCTTCTTTAATTTTCACATGTACGTTGACTACATCACCTGTCCGCAGTTCTGGGACG
>JAHYJK010000092.1 GCA_019429225.1 Anaerolineaceae bacterium | reverse complement strand
AAAAGACCAGGAAAATCAACCTTTATGCGAAGGAAAATAATAAGACGAATTGCATTTTCAGGTGCAAAAGGTCGATTTATACCAGTTTATTTTTTAAGGCGAAAGAAACTGCTTCTGTACGTGAGTTAACATTTAATTTAGTCAATACGTTACTGACATGCGATTTGGCGGTGGATTGACTGACGAATAATCGTTCTGAAATTTGTTTGTTGTTCAAACCTTCCACCATCAAAGTTAACACTTCACGTTCACGTTCCGTAAGATCGTTACCAAGCAAATTGTCAGATTCCTGAGAGGCATGAATTAATGCTTCCACTGCTTCTGGTGCCAGGGTTGGTTTTCCGACAAATGCTGATCGAATTGCCGCGGCAAGATCCGGCGCGGAGATATCTTTTAATAAATAACCAATCGCACCGGCTTTTAATGCAGACTGAACCAGTTTAAGCTCTTTATAACTGGTGAGGGCCAGTACCTGAATTTCAGGATGTTTTTGTTTGATCAAACCTATGGCAGTTGCACCATCCATAGTAGGCATTACCAGATCCATCAAAACAATATCAGGTTGAATTTGGTCACAAAGCAAAACCGCCTGTTCGCCATTTTTGGCTTCTCCGACCAATTCCAGATCGTCATATGCCATCAGAAATGAACTTAAACCGTTACGAACTACCGCGTGGTCGTCTGTGATTAAAACCTGGATCGTCTTTTCCGTATTCATTTTTCATCCTTTTCATCAAGCAGCACAGGGTTAGAGAATGGCTTCAACCACCTGAGATGGATATGGGCGCCCTGATTGATTTGACTGGTGATTTCAAGTTCTGCATTAATTTCGGCAGCTCGTTCCTGCATGATGCGTAATCCATAATGATCTGTGCCAATTAATCGATCTGTTTCAAAGCCCCTGCCATTGTCATCAACAATCAGGTCAATGGTTTCCGGATGACAGGTCAATGAAACCAGCACCTTTTCCGGGTCGGCGTGTTTGGAAATGTTATTGAGTGCTTCCTGGGCGATCCGGTAAAAGCCAATCTTTACATCCACCGGTAAAGAACAATCCCCCTTGATTTGCAGATCAATAGGAATGCGTGCACGGGCGATGAATGCATTCACCAGATGCTGTAACAGATCCACCAGCTCTGCGTCTGCCAGCGCTTCGGGGCGTAATTCCATCAGTAAGGTGCGCATTTCAGCCAATGCACCTCGGGTTAATTCACGCAATTCCCCCAGTTTTTCAAATCCCGTTTTGGGATTTTTCTCGAAAATTTTTGGTAACACTTCCGCCGTCAGTGTTGTTGAAAACAAGGTTTGGGTGACAGCGTCATGTAATTCTCGGGCTAAGCGGCTCCGTTCAGCCGACACAGCTTCTTCACGGGCTTTTTCCATAATGATCTTTTCGGCTGCTTTTTGATCGGTAATATCTTCAGTCGCGCCAACCAAGCGGACAATTTTCCCATTTTGATCAAAAACCGGGGATATGGTGGTGTGAAATGTGCGTATTCTGTCCAAATCCCAATACGGTGATGGTCCCTGTTCTTCGTATTCAATGGCATGACCGGCTTTGATACAATCTAAATAATGTTGTTTAATGGATTGCGCAACCTCAGGTATAACCACCTCATCAATGGTTTTCCCCCAAACCTGATCAGATGTTAATCCGGAGCCTTTTTGGTGTTTCGGGTTAGTGCGCAGGATACGGAATTGCTCATCCGGCAAAACTTCAATGATAAATAATTGTTTGGTGGAATTTTCAAACACTTCTGAGTACAAAGCCTGACTGATGCGCAGGGATTCCTCCGCCTGTTTGCGCTGCTCAATCTCCTTTTGAAGGTTGAAATTGGCTAATTTAAGTTCCACAGTCCGATCGACCACTCTTTGTTCGAGATCATCATATGCTCGCAGTAGGGATTCATGGGCTCGTTTATTTTCCTGGGCGTTGATAATGATACTGGCAACCACCTGTAATAAGGCAACGCTATCGTCTGGCCAGGTTTTCTCTTTTAGCACCGAATCAAATCCCAGCAACCCAATCACTCTGCCCTGGTACTCCATCGGAACTGCCAGGAGAGATTGGATGCCTTGTCTCGTAAATTCGATCTTTTCATTTTGAGCCTCGGCTGGCAATTGACTAACCGAAGGAATGTGAAGAACTTTCCCATTAAATATCTGGTAATTTGACCATTGAAGGTTAGAAACGGGAATTTGACGGAGGTACTGGATTTGAGGGGAAATATCAGGGGCACACCATTCATGCGTACAGGTCAAGGTTTCTTGATTCTCTGAAAAAGAAAACAGATAACTGCGGTCAACCTCTGTAAATTCACCTATCGATTTTAATGCTTCACAAATGGCCGTATCTAAATCATCAGGTGGAAGATTAATGAATTTTGTCGCCAATGACAGGATTAAATTCTCAAACACAGACCGATACTTGAGTTCATCCTCGGCCAATTTCTGTTCAGTAATGTCGATTACCAATCCGGTGAAATGAGAAAGATTATGTTCAGCATCAAAAACTGGTGTTGAGATGGTGCGCACCCAGGTCCATTCTCCTTTGGTTTTATTGTAATGACGCGCTGTTTGATCATAGCGGACAGCTTCCGTCCAGGAGCGGCGGTTTGCCTCGATCACTCTTTGTTTATCCTCAGGATGAATGTCAATAAACCAGGAATTAAAATTAAGAGGGTCATCAATACCAGCGATTTCAATTAAGGATGGGCTGAACA
Source organism: Anaerolineaceae bacterium (assembly GCA_019429225.1). Lineage (GTDB taxonomy): Bacteria > Chloroflexota > Anaerolineae > Anaerolineales > Anaerolineaceae > UBA6170. The sequence goes on along the minus strand of JAHYJK010000092.1, from coordinate 11,876 downwards.
TGATCACACGGCCACCATGCGGATGAGTGCGGTCGACTGCTATTTGATATACTGCAAATTCAATCGCATCTTCGAGCAAAGATATAAGACTTGGATCAAATTGTCCGTTGTAAGAATTATCCATATCTCCTTAATGACCCTTTGAAATCGTAAAAATTAATTATTGATAAATATTATACATGAACTTAATCCAGTATTTTTTGATCGGGCAAACGATACCAAGAACATTTACTCGAAAGCCATTCATCTAGGAAAAATTATTTGACAAAACTCAGTTCATTTTTTATCTTACAAGAAAACGTTTGGAGCTGTAAAATCCCCGGATACGGGATTGGGTTCAAAATCCTTTGATGCATTTAGTGTAAAATTAATGGTAAGTCATTCAGGAGGTGCCCATGACCAAATCAGCTCAAAAAATTCTACAAATTAAAATCACCCTGCGAGAGATTAAACCGCCCATCTGGCGCAGGGTATTGATTACCGATCAGATGACATTATGGGACCTGCATGTGGTTATTCAGTCTGTTTTTGGGTGGGCTGGATACCATTTGCATGAATTTAAGATAGGCAATGTTCTTTACGGTGACCCGGAAGATTCTGAATTTATGGACTTTGTGAAGGAAGATGAAGAACTTTACAAGGTAAGTGATTTTAATTTTAATAAAGGTTCTCAATTTACTTACCTGTATGATTTTGGGGATGGCTGGAAACATTCCATATTAATAGAAAAAGTGCTGCCACACGATAAAAAAGCCAAGTTGCCGCAATTCCTGGAAGGAAAAAGAGCTACCCCTCCGGAGGATGTGGGTGGTGAACATGGGTATAACGAATTTCTGGAAGCGATTAAGAATCCGAAACATCCGGAACATGAGCATTACTTGATTTGGGTGGGTGGTTTTTTTGACCCTGAAAGGGTCGATCTTAAAAAGATTAATTATAGAATCGACCTGATCGCTCAACTATTGAATGATTGGAATTTGCGCCTGAATACATGGATCGAGGATCCAAAAGATTGGGTTGATCCGAATGTGGCTGTTAAAAACTGGGTAAAAACCCTTCAAAAAAGAGATTTGGAGAAAATTCAATCTTTACCGCTGCTAACCAATATGCGGTATTTATTGTCGTATTTGCAGGAAAACAAAGTTTCCGGCACATCCTCCACCGGCAATTTTTCACAAAAGGCAGTCAAAGATTTAGTGGAAAAGACTGGGTATTCCCACCCTCTTCTGAATAAAGATGAATTTTCCAGATTATTCAAAAATGAAAATGAAGTTTGGGCTGTCTATTATATTCATCTGCTGGCGTATTGGGCCGAGTTAATAGATGGAGGTAAAGGAAAATTGTGGAAATTGACCGCTAAAGGGGAAAATTTCTTAAAAATTCCTCCGGCGGAACAACTATACACGTTGTTTAGTGGTTGGTGGTTTCATGGATACTGGTTGGTTACATCGCTTCGATTTACACAAATTCAATATTTGCCACCTGAATTTCCAAGGTTCATCCATACAATAATTACTTCAACATTGGCTTCACAATCGATTGATTTTACAGATTTTTGTAAAAAGGTCTTGAAGGGTTTAGGTTTTATTACGAAATCAGATCCTGATGATTATAAAATTCGTTTATTGTGTGATGACCTGGAAGCAATCATCATAAAGCCTTTGGAGTCATTTGGATTCATTGTATGTAAAAAGGATGAAAAAATTCTACTAAGCTCTATGAGAAGCAGAGAACTGGATAGTTTTCAATTGAGTGATTTTGGACGGGAAGCTTTTAGAGCGATGATTGATCCTGCTTTTTATCGCGAACTAAAGTCAAAATTGAATTAATGACCAGGAAATTATAAATATCTGGTTATTGTAGTTTCTGATCCATATCTTACAAAATTAGATCATTCAGAAAAACTCATATGTGGTATTAATGATTAAGTTCAACTTCCAGGACTCCTTGTATTTATTTCCAAACTTGAAATAAATACAAGGAGTCCTGAGATGAATGGCTCAGCTTCCATCGTTGTCCAGAATCTGGATAAATTCTTCGGAAAACAAAAAGCACTGAAAAATGTGGATCTATCGATTCACAAAGGACAGATCTATGGCTTGTTAGGGCCAAACGGAGCAGGGAAAACGACCCTGATACGCTGTTTAATTGGTGCCACGAAACCAACGAAGGGCAAGCTCTCCGTATTGGGTTTTTCCCCAACCAAACAAAAGCAAAAAGTGCGTGGTTTGATTGGTTATATGCCGCAAACACCAGCTTTGTATGAGGATTTAACGGCCTTTGAAAACATTCGTTTTTTTGCTTATCCCCACCAAAACGAAAATTTCTCTGAACGGATTAACGAGGTGATTGATTTTGTTGGTCTGACAAAACGGGCACATGACCAGGTTTTTAAATTTTCGGGTGGCATGAAACAACGTGTTTCATTGGCCTGCGCAATGGTGCATCGTCCCCGAATTCTGTTGCTGGATGAACCAACGACCGGTATTGATCCCAAATTACGGGAAATATTCTGGCAGCATTTTAGAGATTTGACACAGCAGGGCACCACCATCCTGGTGAGCACACATCAGATGGGAGAAGCCATGTATTGTGATCGATTGGCAATTTTGCATGAAGGCACACTGCTAGCCGATGAACCTCCCCGGCAATTATTATGGAAGCAGCAGGCAAAAATCAAATTGCAGCGGGGCACTACGGTAGCGGCAAGGATGGTAAGCCATTATCCGGAACAATTGCCGAAATTACTACACAAATTGGGGTTGGACCCGACCATCAACCGGATAGAAATTGAAGAGCAAACGCTCGAGGCGGTGGTATTGGGGATGATTAATGAGCACGAAAAGCATCTCAACCAGGGAGGTGCCCCATGAAAAACACTTTGAGCCGCATCGGTGTAGTGGCAGCCCGGGTTTTGAATCAATTGCGACGGGACAGACGCTTTGTTGCCATTTCCATCCTGTTTCCACTGATCATTATTTATTTCATCAAACTTGTTTTTGACGTATTGGCACCACCATCTTTCAACATCAGCCCGTATGCAGTGCCCTATGCCGCTTTTATCGTGCACTTCATTGCCTTCATTCTGACCGCCATAGTATTGGTACGGGAGAGAACTGCCGGTACCATGGCGCAGATGTTTGTGAGTGGTTATCAACAGATAGAAATCATCATTGGATATTTGCTGGCGTATACTGTGCTGGCTACCGCACAGAGTCTACTGGTGTTGTTGGAACTGAACTGGTTATTTAACCTGGGATTCAGTGTGGCGCAATTTGCATCCATGTATCTGGTGATGTGGTTGCTGGCAGTGATCAGTATGGCGATTGGGATGTTGGTATCTAACTTTGCCAGAAACGAAGGGCAGGTCTTTCCGTTTATTCCACTGGTGATTCTTTCTGTTATCCTATCCGGGATTATTGTGCCGGTCGAAAAACTACCGGATTGGGCTCAAGTAATAAGTTATCTGACCCCGTTATTTTACGCGAATGAAGTTTTACAAGAGTTGATCGCGGGTGGTGGCTTGCTGGATGATTGGGTGATGTTTGTGATTTTACCAATTTATGGTCTGATTGTGGTGGGAATAGCGACCATTTCCTTGCGTGAAAAAGATTAATCTTTCAATCTGGCTTGTGTTTTAATAAAGAACTTCAGATTGTGTACAATTAGGAGCAGGACTTCCTTTAAACAAAGTCTTGAAGAAATGCAGGAGGAAATGGTGCCGTCTCATCTGATTGTGCATGAACTCAGTAAAAAATATGATTCGTTTGTGGCATTAGCTCCGACGAATTTTGAATTGATGGGGGGAGAGATCAGTATCCTTTCAGGACCGAATGGATCGGGCAAGACCACGCTGCTTTCCTGCCTGACGGGTCTGGTACCTCCATCCAGTGGGACTGTAGAGGTTATGGGGTATGATCTCTACCGTGACGAAGTGGACGTGCGTAGATGCATGATCTTTGTGCCGGATGTACCTCGTTTTTATCTGGAATTGACAGCCTGGGAACATTTGCGCTTTATTGCTCTGGCTAACGGGGTTGAGAAAGACTTCGAACAAAAGGCTGAGAGGCTCATGAAGAAATATGGCATCTGGGAGGCGAAGGATCTGTTCCCGCATCATTATTCCCGCGGAATGCGCTTGAAATTGGGATTAGCACTGGCGTTAATTCGACCTTTTGAAGTATTGTTGCTGGATGAACCCACCTCTGCCCTGGATGAAGAAGGGGTCAGCATGCTGGTAGAGGAACTACGAGGTTTACGGAATGCAGGTACAGCGATTCTGTTGACCACCCATGATCCTGGATTAATCGATCAATTAGCGGATCGACGGTTGTTGATTCGTAATGGTGAGATCAGGGCAGCATAAATGAAAGCAATCCATTGGCTTCGTTCGCGACAGGAAGAGCGTGAATTCGCTTATTGGCTATCTTTAGTATCCTATGAGAAGAGTGATCATTCCTTCAATAATCGTATCTACCTTCTGTATTTGATTTTATTCTTCAGTGTGTGGGTGTTTATAACCCTGACGTTTTTTGCCAGTGGGGGAGCAATTTTATTTGAGATGATTTCCCCTGAGAATCCTGTGCAGGCAGCTCTGATGGTGCAAATGGTCTTATTGTCCGTGTGGAGTCTTTACGCTGCCTGGAAAGCCATCCGGCGCTGTCCGGTCTTGTTTTCGGAAGAGGATGGATTGCTGATCAATCAGACACCGCTTCCGCGAGCCGGGATTATTCTGCTCTGGGTGTGGATGCCCTGGCTGAAGAACGCCATTCCTTTCTGGATGGTGGCGGTAACGCTTGGTTTTTCATTAGCAGAAGTAACCATTCCTGGTGCAATGGGTGCCAACCGGATTTTTGAATACATGGGGTTTGGAATCCGCGCCTGGTTGGCTATTCTTCCGGTTCATCTAATGGTATTTGGATTGCATTGGTTGTTAGGAGTGGTCCGTTTGACCACCAAAAGGAAAAGCAATCGCTGGGTATGGTTAGCAATACCACTACTGGCTTTGTTCTATGGTATTTTGATCTTTTCTATGGTCGGTGGATTTATCCCATTCGTTACCCAGATGGTTGATTTTATTTTGATCTCTTTACGCATTGGTTTTGTAGGGGTTTTTAACTGGCTGGTCTGGATGACGAGCTGGATTGTAGCATTTCTTGTGTTGGTAATTTTGTATCGTGCTTCCAAAAATTTCAGCCTCAGCCGGGCTGTTCAGGAAACAGGAAGGTTGGAACTGATCAACACTGCCAGCCGGTATGGATTTACCAGTCTGGTGGAGCAAGAGAAAACGCAACAGCGATTGGGTGTGGAACGGAAACCAACCCGACTGCCCGCCAAAGCAGGGCCTGGCGCACTGATCTGGAAGGATGTTCTGCAAACAAAACGCACATTCAGCTTGACCGGATTGCTGTCCTGGTTACAAATTTTAGGCTTTCTATTTGTGATCCCCGTTTTACCTGATATTGGCAGTCGCGGGATTGTGATCATTTTGTGGATGATCCAGCTTGCCCAAATTTCTGTTAAACGAATCCGCAGTGATCTGGCTGTATGGCAATTGATTCGACAGCTGCCCATTTCCCATAAAAAATTTCTGATAAATGATCTGGGATTCACCTATCTTCAGGCAGTGTTGATCAGCCTGGCAGGGTTTCTTCTGGGAAGCGCTGTCTTTGGGATGCAAATACCCGGGTTGGCATGGCTGCTGCCCGGTATGGCGGCAGCCATCAGTTGCGCAGCTGTGTTTGATGTGATCCGGCGTTCCAGGTCTGGCCTGTTATTGAATGGATCAGTCCCAGAGTTGAGTGCTGGTGGTATTTTATTGGGCGTCCTGTTCGCGGGGATTCCTCTGTTGATCTATGTGCTTGTGCCCGGAATCGCTGGGACGCTACTGGCATTCCTCCTCAGTTGGGGGATGGGATATCTGGCGTTTCAGCTGGCTGTGTATGCTTACCGGAACATTGATCACGCGTGAGGGACCTCACTACATCTCGACTTTTCGAAAGCGCCAGACAGCCAATATAAAGAATCCCAGCGCATACACCAGTAAAATGGCTACTGGCTGCCAGAGGGAGGAAAGCGATAATCCACGGATGAGAATGTTCTGTAAACCGATCATTGCCCAGGAGGCCGGTAAAAGCTTTCCGATGGAGGCGAAGGCTCCCCCCGCGCCTTCCAGTGGGAACCAGGTTCCACCCAGGGCAGAGAAGACAAACATTGCCAGCATGGCATAGAGCACTACCTGATTGTCCGATTTTGCCAATGTGCCGATCAATAAACCCATAGAAGCGACCCATAACCCGAGTGAGATGGCAATGAGAAATGTTCCCAGTGGTACCCGCAGATAATTGACATTCAGTACGAACTGCCCAAAGATGATCATCAGGGTAGTCTGTAAAAAGACGATTGCAAACATTGCCAGCATGTGTCCAGCGATGATTTGCCAGGGACGCATGGTGGTGGTCATGAGGCGTTGCAGTGTGCGGGTTTTACGCTCCTGCATCAATACCTGCCCTGAGGTCACCAAACCGATGATCGCGAATTGCACAATGATCCCTGGTGATGCCTGGTTATATGGGTTATCTCCATACCAGCTTTCTTCTTGTTGGCCGACAGCTTGCTCCACCCGTACTATGCTATCCAGGTTGTGGGATGCCCATTTCTCCCAGGCGAGATTGACGGTTGGCATAAATTCATTGGGATCATTCAGACTCTCTACGCTCATTCGTCCTATTTCAAAGCTGCTCATCAACTGTGAAATCGGCATCCGTAATAATTGATAGATGGATTGCCCGGTCGCGGTGGTTGTATCAGCGATGAGGGTTAACTGAGGATTTTGGTTTTCCAGTACCTTCTGGTCAAACTCAGCTGGAATTACCAGGATTCCGTCCACTTTTCCACGTTGAAGTGCATTTTGAGCGTCATCGAGTTCCATGCGAGTAATCACCAGACTATCCATATCCGCGAGGTGAGTGTAGAGCATGTTGCTCATCTCAGCGGGGGATTTCTCTTCTACCCAGGCGAGGGGGATGCGTGGATCTGCAGCGCTTGATTCTCCGCTACGATAAGCGTAGCCCATGAAGAAGGTGAATACAATGGGCATCGCTACCAGAAATAAGGCTGAATTTTTGTCATACAGCATTTGCCGTAAATCTTTTAATACTAAATCAAGAATTTTCATTGATAACTCCTTAATCCATCCGTTTCTAAAGCTAAGCAAACCGTCTCTGGAAGCGAAATGCGCCAATAACGAACATCACCACACCAATAACCAGCATCACCAATAATGGCAACAGCAAATCGCTGGCAGGTTGACCGCTCAGGACGATTTTCCATCCACGCACAACCCAACCTTGCGGGGTGAAGGCTGCCAGACGATTGAAAGCTTCAGGCATGTTCATGTTCGCGGTGAATAAACCGCCTAACATCCCCAGGGCAGTCAGAACACCACCCATCACAGGACCAGCCTGGCGGGAAGTCTTTACAAAAGAAATCAAAAGCACGCCTAATCCAGCTGCAGCCACCACCTGGCCTAAAAGCGCCAGGACGATCATTTTTGGATCACCCCATTGAATATTGAAAATGAAATGAGCAGCAATGAGTAACACAATCCCCTGCACGACCAGCATCAGAAAAACCGCCAAAAATTTACCTGTGAGAATGGTGGTACGGCTCATCGGTAAGGTGAACATACGTGCCAGAGTGCCTTCTTCGTTTTCCTCCAGGATTGACATCATGGAGTAGGCACCGGTAAAGAAGGCGAAAAACACCATTTGACCGGCCATCATGAGCCCCAACATCTGTTGAATGGGATTCTCCGAGGAAGTTTCACCGGTCGGCGCGACCATCATCAAGGCTGCTGATTCGGGATTGTGAAAAAGATCCCGTTGGAAATCACGATACCAGGCGGAATAACGGTCTATAAGAGATGTGATCTGTTCAGGACCTGGTTGAACACCCTGAATTTTCTGGCGTTCGAGGATGGTTTCAATGGCAATGCCACCACCGGATACGCCATCCAACATAGCTGTTACCATATTCTGGGCGACCTGCGGGGCTATGGTGAGAGTGTGGTCGCTGAGAATTAAAACCTGTGTGTCGCGATTACCAGCAAGAAATCGTTCAGAAAAATCAACCGGAATCAGGATGGCAACCCCAATTTCACGTCTGTCCAGCGCTGATCGTAAAGACATCTCAGAAGAAAAATCCGTGGCTGTGATCCAGGATTGAACGCTTTCATCAACAAACATACTGCGAATATTTGCTCCTAATGGCTCTACCAGGATGGAAGTATCGGTTAATATGTCTGCATTATAAATGCCAACAGAAATGGCTGGTAAATCGGAGGCCCCGTTGAAGGCTCCGCCAAACGCCAGAAAGATTAATCCAATGAGCAGCAAAGGAGCAACAATCGTCATTCCAACAGCGAATAAACTGCGGAAGGAACGCGTCAGGTCTTTTATAGCTATTTCCATGATTTTCATGTCATTCTCCTTTATTAATCTCTTAATGCGCGTCCGGTGAGGTGCAGGAAGACGGATTCAAGATTGGGCTCTTTAATATCAACGGATAAAATGCGAACACCACCCTGAGCAGCTACTTCCAGTAATCGTGGTAACGCCTGATTACTGTCATCTACCAATGCGGTGACCTTGCCATCGCTAGCATCTATACCGGAGACACCTTCGATCTCCTTCCAGGCAGGGATGATGGCTTCCACCTCGGCATTGAACGTCAGATCAATACGGGTCTGCTCGCCCACCATTTTGATCAACTCATCATGCGTTCCAAAGGCAATGATTTTTCCCTGATCCATGATGGCGATGTGATCGGATAATTCGGCCGCTTCTTCCATATAATGGGTGGTGTAGAGGACTGTCATGCCCTGACGATTGAGTTCTTTGACATTATCGAGAATATGGCGACGGGATTGCGGGTCGATACCCACAGTGGGTTCGTCCATGATGACCACGTCTGGCTTATGCATTAATGCAGCTGCAATATTAACACGGCGTTTCATGCCACCGGAGAATTTACCCACGCGATCTTTCTGTCGTTCTGTCAAACCGATCATCTCGAGCACTTCATCGACACGTTGTTTCAGGTCTGAACCGCGTAGATCATACATTTTTCCCCAAAACAACAGGTTTTCTCTAGCGGATAGATCCGGGTAGAGCGCGATATCCTGCGGAACGACGCCTAATTTTTCTTTGGCCGATTTGGGCTGATCGGTGACAGAATAACCCATAATAAAGGCATCCCCATCACTGGGAGCGATTAGTCCGGAAAGCATGGATATGGTGGTGGATTTACCAGCCCCATTCGGTCCTAACAAGCTGAGAATTTCTCCTTGCTGGGCAATGATATCCACTCCTTTAACGGCCTGGAAACTACCAAATGATTTTTTTAGATTTTTCACTTCAATTGCATTCATTTTTTCTCCTTTGAACCCCAGTTGGATGGGGGGTTATTCAATCTCTTGCCTTCAGTATAAAGAAGCGAGTTGAAATACGCTATTGGGCATTGGGCGGATTTGATACTGTACGTTCGTACATTGGTCATTCAGGCAATAGCTAAGAAATAAAAAATCTTATACAATTCAAGCATGCCAATTCATTCGGAGACCCCCAGCAAAACAACGAACGTGGAACGTGATCCACGTTTGTTCACCTGGTTTTTAACCCTGGTGATGGCGGTTATGTATGCAATCGCATTGCTGGAGAAACCCGAATTGCGACAATCCTGGCAGGTGATAGTTTTCAGTTCATTGATGGTGATACATGTTTTCCTGCACTGGCAGATTGAAAAAGTTATTCTGATACCAAAGTTGATCGTTGCGTATATCATTGTGCAAGGAGTGCTTGGGTTTGTTATCTGCTGGATGGCAGGTTATGAAGGTATTATTTTTGCAATCTTCATGGCATTACTGGGTGAAACAGTCGGAATATTGGGTTTATCACGGGCGACGTTGATTGCCTCCATTTATTATTTGACATTGGCTTATCTAAATCTGCGTCAAATAATGGATGTGGGTTCAACAGGATGGATGCTGATTGGAATTATTCCGGTGATTATTTTTGTGGTCACCTATGTTACCTTATATCGCAGACAGACTGATGCGCGTGAGCAGGCACAGGCGCTTGCCAACGAACTCGAAAAGGCTAATCAGCAACTCAGTCAATATGCCGCCCAGGTGGAGGATCTGACGATCTCTAACGAACGTCAACGCATGGCCCGCGAGTTGCACGATACCCTTTCCCAGGGTTTGACCGGGATTATTTTGCAATTAGAAGCCGTTGAAGCACACCTTGACCATGACCGTGTCGAAAAAGCCAGGACGATCGTCTCCAATGCCATGCTACAGGCGCGCTCCACACTGGCTGATGCCCGCAGTGCGATTGATGATTTACGGGGCGCACAACCTGAAAACCTGGAATCAGCATTACGTCTGGAGGTAACCCGTTTTCAGAATGCGACGGATATTGCCTGTGATCTGGCAATACAGGATCTTCCAATATTGCAGGATCGTATCCTGGATGCGGTTGTCCGTAATGTGGCAGAGGGATTGACCAATATTGGGCGGCACGCACAGGCAAATAAAGTGGCAGTCGCTGTTTCATTGGAAGCGGATGTTCTTTTGGTCATCGTGCTGGATGATGGGCAGGGGTTTGATCCCGAAATGATTCCCTCCGGGCATTATGGCCTGTTGGGAATTCGTGAACGCATGCGCCTGCTGGGTGGCAGTCTTGAAATCCAAAGCAGTATGGGAAATGGAACGAGACTGGAAATGAGATTTCCATTATGATCCGACTCTTGATCGCTGATGACCATCTGATAATCCGTCAGGGATTACGGCTTATTCTGGAGACCGAAGAAGATTTGGAGATTGTGGCGGAAGCGAATGATGGAGCCGAAGCATTACGCCTATGTGGTGAGCATAGTCCTGATGTGGTACTGATGGACTTACGCATGCCTGGTATGGATGGATTGACAGCGATTGAAAAATTGCGGGAGAGTCAACCCGGAATTGCTGTGGTCATCCTGACAACTTTCAATGAAGATGAACTGATGCTGCGTGGGCTGCAGGCCGGCGCACGAGGTTATTTGCTGAAAGATACTGACCGGGCTGCATTGTTTGACACTATTCGGGCGGCAGCACGAGGTGAGACCTTGCTCAAGCCTGAGATAATGGCCAGAATTTTATCGCTGGCTGGAACAGGCAAACCAGGCATGTCCGGATCAGGACAAAGCATATCGTTGACGGATCGGGAACTGGAAGTGCTAAAGGCTGTGGCCAGAGGGGAACGTAGCAAGGAAGTGGCATTGCATTTAGGTATCTCTGAACGAACCGTGAAAGCACACCTGGCGAGTATTTATGAGAAGTTGGGGGTAGATTCACGCGCGGCTGCCATTTCGGTAGCCATGCAAAACGGCATACTGAAGAATAATTGATATCTTAATTATCGTGGCGACATTCCTTTATGAATAACAGTAAATTTAAGATTCTGTGCTGATTAATCCCATTATAGATTAGAAAAAATTTGATTTTCAGCTTCCACTTGCCATCACAACGCAATTTCGACCGGATTCTTTTGCTCGATACAAAGCCTGGTCAGCGCGATTGACCAGTTCTGTTTCGTTGGGCACATCGTTCTCGGGGAAAGAAACGCCACCCTGGCTGATGGTCACTTGAATTGATTCGTCGCCCTCTTCAATCCTGGTTTCTGATACTTTGCGACGTAAACGATCTCCTATATTGATTACATCATGACGTGATGCACCTGGGAGGATTGCAAGGAACTCTTCTCCGCCATAACGAACAAGGATATCGCCTTCGCGCAGCACACTACGAGCTACACGCGCGAGTCGTAATAAAACCC
>JAHYJK010000091.1 GCA_019429225.1 Anaerolineaceae bacterium | reverse complement strand
CATTGATGCACCCAGACATTTCGTAAGATCCGGAACCGCCATCGAAGCACTGGATCTGACTACTTTATTGGGAGACGTGGAGGTCATTGAAATCGATTATCGTGTGACCCAGATTGATGCTTTAACTTTGAAGAATTTAGAAAGGTCACATTGGCCACAAAGAATAATTTTCAAAACGAATAACTCACATCTGCGTTTATTGGATCAAGAATATTATTATCAGAATTTCACTGCCTTGTTGCCGGATGCTGCAGAATTCCTGGTTCAAAACGGTGTTAAGCTGGTGGGTATAGATTATTTATCGATTGCTCCTTTTGAAAATGGGTCCGACACGCACTTGGTATTGTTGGAAAAGAATGTAATCGTGATTGAAGGATTAAATCTGGCTGGTATTTCGCCAGGAATTTATGAATTGATTGCATTACCTTTGTTGCTTGAGGGTGCTGATGGAGCACCCGCAAGAGTCTTGTTAATTCAAATATAAGTTTACTTAGGGACGATTAAAGTAAAGCCACCATCAATCACAATCACCTGACCGCAAATCATATCCGCAGCAGGACTACAAAGAAACGCTACTACCTCAGCTACATCCTCCGGTGTCACCAATCTACCAGCAGGTGTATTCTTGATGGTTTTCGAGGTCACGTCAGTGTTGTTCATAAAGGCAAAGTGTTTTAATGCTTCAGTTTCCACCATTCCTGGTGAAACGGCATTGACATGGATATTCTTGGGAGCCAATTCAACAGCCGTGTAGCGGGTAAGTGAGTCAAGGGCTGCTTTTGAAGCACCTACAGCTATATAATCCGGTAACACACGCGTTGAACCTGGGCTGGAAATATTGATGATATGACCACAACCCGCTGTTTCCATAAGTGGAACAGCTTTTTGACTACAAAGCATGGCAGCGCGAACATTGACCTGCATGGTGTAATCCCAACCAGATGCTTTTTGTTCAGTCAGCGGTCGATTAAAGCCACTGGCTGCGTTATTAACCAGTATGTCAAGTTTGCCGTATTCTGATGAAATCTTCTCAAATAATAATTCTATTTCTTCTTCTTTGGCAATATTTGCTTTTATAATAAGGGCTTTTTTCCCCAGCGAATGAATAACCCCAGATGTTTCTTCCGCCTGGGCACGGTTGCGACTGTAATTGACGACAATTTCTGCCCCCATATTGGCTAATTTAATGGCAATAGCTTTCCCTATTCCTCTACCAGAACCTGTTACCAATGCGATTTTTCCTTCAAAATTATGAAAACTATTTTCCATTGCTAACAATCCTTTCAGAATCTGGTTTCTATACCAGGAAATATTGCTCCATCAGAAGTATTAATTTCTTTTAATTCACCATTTTTTAACAGACAGGACATCTTGGCAGCATCTTTCTTTAGTTTTCCAACGTTTATCCCCAGATAATGGCCTGAATAGGATGCAAGCCATTTCTCGGCACGGACGAACATTTTCTGAGCTCCGGTAAAATTTCTGTGTTGAATATGATAATAAGCCACTCCAATCTGCAAAATCCCGCGATACAGATCCCTGATTGTCCCTGGTTCATCTCGCCAGGCTAATTCTAATTCTTCATGTGCTGCAAAGAATTTTTTTTGATTAAATAACTGAATACCTTTTTTTGCTCTAGGATCAAGATTGAAGATTCCTTTAGTTTTATCGTTCATAATCGTATTTTTTTGCCCTCAAAAAATTATAACATGCACTCAGTCAATCAAAATCGTGATAGATATCCCGAGAATTATTCAAGGTGATATGATAGGATTATTTGTAACTAAATTTTTTCGTATCGAGGAGAGGTATGAGAAACCCCAAGGCTGATGAAGTTATTTCAGATGTATTAACGGATCGTGAAATTTATGAGCTTTGTGTGCAGACAAATTTCTGGACATGGTCTGCTCAGGCAAAAGTTGAACCTATTGCTGTTCACAATGCAAAAGGAGTTTATTTTTGGGATATTTATGGGAAAAGATACTTAGATTTTAACTCCATGGTCATGTGTGTAAATATTGGACATGAAGATGAACGTGTCATTCGAACCATGGTCAAGCAATTGTATGAATTGCCGTTTGCAGGACCCAGAATGGCAACCAAGCCCAGAGCTTTATTGGGAAAAGCATTAAAGAGTATATTGCCAGAGCAATTGGATCATTTTTTATATACCTTAGGTGGGTCTGATGCAAATGAAAATGCCATTAAATTAGCACGATCGCATACAGGCAAATTTAAAATTCTTGCACGGTATCGCTCATATCATGGAGCTACTTATGGAGCAATCGCTTTAACAGGTGATCCAAGACGATTAACCTGGGAACCGTCTGTCATGATGGGGGTTGTCCATTTTTTGGATCCTTACCGTTACCGATCAACATTTCACCAACACAACCCTGATATTTCTGAAGCGGATTTTGCCAGAGATTATGTAAAACATTTAGAAGAAATCATTATGTATGAAGGTCCAGAAACAATTGCCGCCATCTTGATTGAAACTGTCACCGGTACAAACGGAATAATCATTCCTCCCGACGGATATATGCAAGGGGTTCGGGAACTATGTGATCGACATAAAATCGTGATGATCTGTGATGAAGTCATGAGCGGATTTGGTAGAACGGGAGAATGGTTTGCATTTGATCATTGGGGTGTTGTTCCAGATATTGTTACGATGGCGAAAGGCCTGACCTCTGGATATGCACCGCTAGGAGCGATTGCCATGCGGAAAGAAATAGCGCAGGCATTCAATGAAAAAGTGTATCAGGGTGGATTGACCTATAATGGTCACGCGGTTTCCCTAACGGCTGCTTTTTCTGTGATAAATGTGATGAAAGAAGACAAACTGGTTGATCAGGCTCGTGAAAAGGGAAAATTATTGGCAAAATTATTGCAAGAGATGTATGAAAAGCATCCTTGTGTAGGGGATGTTCGCTCCATTGGATTGTTTGGCGTATTGGAACTAGTAAAAAACAGGGAAACCAAAGAACCAATGTCGCCGTTTAATGTAAATAATCCAATCATGTTGAAGTTGCGTCAATATTGCCTGGATGAAGGTTTGTATCTTGTCATCCATTGGCATAAAATACTTATCATCCCACCATTAATTATCACAGAGGAGCAACTACAAGATGGTTTCAGAATTATTGATAAGGCACTTGAAATTACCGATGCACAAGTTGAGGTTTAATTGCAACTAATTCTTTCTGATTGCATCAATATAATAGACCAACATAATAGGAGATATTTATGGAATTAAAATTAAACAAAATCACAGCTTCAGAAAATGAAGCAGTTAAAGTCGAAAAAATGGTAATTATTGGTGCAGGTCCGGCCGGTTTGTCGGCTGCATTATACGCAGCTCGAGCAGAATTGTCACCATTGGTGATTACCGGAATGTCGTTGGGCGGTCAGGCATCATTAACCCATACCATTGAAAATTATCCAGGATTCCCCGATGGGGTGGGAGGGGCTGAATTAGGAGAATTATTTCAGAAACAGGCAGAGAGATTTGGAGCAAGATTCGAGTTTGATAATGTTACTGAAGTGAATTTTGATGTCTCCCCTTACATTGTAAAAACCTATGGTAATGAATACAAAGCAGAAACAGTTATTATCAGCACCGGAGCAAGCCCCAATTATTTAGGCGTTTCAGGCGAAAAAGAATTAACCGGTAGAGGTGTTTCATATTGTGGAACATGTGATGGTTGGTTTTTCAAAGACAAAGATATAGTCGTAGTAGGTGGTGGAGACAGTGCTCTGGAGGAAGGAATCTTTTTAACAAGATTTGCAAAAACTGTAACTGTCGTTCACCGTCGAGACCAATTAAGAGCTGGAAAAATTCTGCAGACCAGAGCGTTTAACAATCCAAAAATAAAATTTATCTGGGATTCTGTGGTTGAAAAGATAAATGGAAGTACGGCTGTTGAAAGTGTTTTGATTAAAAACGTGAATACGGATGTTGAAAGTATATTTCCGACCGATGGAGTTTTTGTGTTTATCGGTCACACACCCAATACGGACTTATTTAATGGCCAACTGGCGATGGATGATAACGGTTATTTGCAGGTAGATTCGAAAATGCAAACAGCAATACCTGGTGTTTATGCAGCAGGCGAAGTTATGGACTCCATTTTCAAACAGGTTGTCACCTCCGCTGGGTGGGGGGCAGCAGCTGCAATTCAAGCAACGAAATATCTTGAATCAAAAGAATAATAAATCGTAACAATGAAAATAGAGCCTCTTTAATGGAGGCTCTATTTGTTTTCTGAATTTATAAATTTATGGAGAAGGAGTAGAAGCTACGTTAGCCCACCATATGAACGTTCTGGGGTTACTAACATTACCAGCTGGCTGGTAAATTGCCTGTCCATCAGCGCTACTGCCTGTCTGGCGGACGACCAATACTGTCCATCGAAGTACATGAGGAACTGAGCTATTGGGCCGGAAACTGGTAGGAACGATGAATTTTGTATCAGTTACATAATTAACCAATCGTCGGCCTTCACCTTCGGTCACATCTTCGACTGTGACAGCGTAGTACTCATCCGATCGTAATGTTCCAACGGATGACCATTGCAAAGCTATTGTGTCATTTGCAGCAGTGAATGGAGCACCGTCTGCAGGCAATAACAAACTGGGAGCCTGGTACGGAGGAGGGTTTGTTGCTGTTGGCGTGGGTCCTGCTGTTGGGAGTCTTTCACAAAGAGGAATAGTCAAAGGCATGCCTTCGTAAACGATGTCAGACGTCATTCCATTCCATTCGCGGATTGCATCCATTTCAACGTTGTAATTTCTGGCGATCGTACTGAGCGTGTCTCCAGATGTCACTGTATAAGTAATCCGATTACAGGCCTGAACCGTTGCATCGACTTCACTCAAGGTTGCTGTAGGCTGCGGAGATGGTGTCGGTGTTGGTTGCGGGATCAACAATTTTTGCCCCACTATCAGATTATTACAGGTTGCTGGAAGGCTGTTTTTAACAACAATGCTATTTACGGATACATTGAATAACACAGCAATTGAAATACAATCATCACCAGATTGAACTGTATATTCCAAATCTGGCAATGGTGTCATTGTTGGTTCAATTGTTGGGGTTAATGTGAGTGTTGGTGTAATGGTGATCGTAGCAGTCGCAGTAACAGTTGGTGTGACAGTTGGTTCTACTACCATACCTGTCTGATTCATTACTGCATAAACGGCTCCAGCACCTATGGCTAAAAATAAAATAACCAGGGCTATGACGAGTGGTACGGCAATGGTTATCGAAGGTACTTTAGGGCCTTTGATTTCCGGTTTTTTTGTGGATTTTTCTGTTGATTTTGTAATTGAGGATCCACACACCAGACATCGAGTAGCATTTGCGCTTATTCTGGAGCCGCAAATCGGACAGGTGGAAGATTGATCTACATTTTTATTTGTTGTCATATTATTTCCTATTTGATATCAAATACAAATTCAATTGCGGATTATAACACAGCAAGAATTCTATAAAAATAAATAAATTATGGATTGATTTTCATGTTTATGATATCCTGTGGCAATGAATAAAGTCCACAGTGTGTATTTGCATATTCCATTTTGTCAAAAAAGATGTTCGTATTGCGATTTTAACACATTTTCTGGTTTGAGCCATCTCATCCCAGCGTATATACACCAACTACGGAGAGAAATTTCCTATTATGGCAATAAATTTGCAAAAGATTTAGCAGTAAAAACTATTTTTTTTGGTGGTGGTACTCCATCTTTACTTGATGCAACTTTATTCAATTCATTGATGGATGAATTGTCTGATAATTTTCGAATTTTGGACAACGCCGAAATAAGTCTGGAAGCAAACCCAGGAACAGTTACTCTGGAATACTTACAAAATTTGTTAGAAATTGGTTTTAATCGGATCAGTTTTGGTATACAGACCTCCAATCCGGTATATCTCGAATTATTGGGCAGGATTCATGACCATTACCAATCCATTCAAGCAATCCAGTGGGCAAAACAGGCAGGATTTACAAATATCAATCTGGATTTGATTTATGGATTACCAGGTCAAACCAATGATGAATGGAAGAAAACCCTGGAGGATAGTCTAAGTTTATCTACTCAACATATTTCTCTTTATGCATTAGGGATTGAAGAGAACACGCCTTTGTATGACTGGGTAGATAAAGGGATGGTTGAAAATCCTGATCCAGATCTGGCGGCTGAAATGTATGAATTGGCTGACCAATTATTAGTAGAAAATGGTTACGCGTGTTACGAGATCTCCAATTACTACAAGGTTGATGAAAACATTGACTATCGATGCCAACATAATTTACAGTACTGGCGCAATCAACCTTATTTAGGTTTAGGAGCAGGAGCGCATGGATATTCCAATGATGTAAGGTATGAAAATGTAAATGGAATTATGGAGTATATCAATTTGCAAAAAGATACTAATTTATTATCAACCCTCAAAAACCCAGTTGTGAAAGAATTAACCAAGATTGACACATTTACAGCCATGCAAGAGACAATGATGGTTGGGTTGCGATTGGTATCAGAAGGCGTATCCATATCGGAATTCAGCAAACGATTCTCTGTATCGCCATTGGAAATATTTACCAAAGAAATTGAATTCTTGATCAAAAATCACTTGTTGGAAATTGTGGATGACGATATCATTCGATTGACAAAAAATGCGAGATTGGTAGGAAATCAAGTATTTTTGCAATTTGTTAATTAAATTACGATTACTTTTGTACCAAGTCCACGAGATTCAATCTTATCTCCATTGGTCACAGGAGTGCACCATCTGAATAGCCATTTGGCTTCTTCGATTTTCATATTGATGCAACCGCGGCTCATGCGAATTCCAAAATTATGGTGCCAATAAGTGCCATGAAAAGCAACGCCGGTTACCGGTTCAAAGAAAGAAGTCCATGGCACACCGGGAAGTTCATATGCAAAGATATCGGATGTTAAATTTCCATCTCCCATATGTTTCGATGGTAATTTGGATTGAACGTAAAAAGTACCTTTGGGGGTGTCGGTGGGAATTAATGTGGGATCAGGATTGCGCATAGGCACACCTGAGGCGATTTTTGTTTCAAAAACAACGTTTTCACCTTCAAATGCTTTCAAATTCTGGTAGGCAATCGAGACCTCAATCCGTTTCAAATGAGGTTCAACATCTGTGGAGAGTGGGGTAAGCTCTTCGAGTGGAATAATTCTTACATGACTGGCTGGTACATGGTAATCGACATTCAGTAATTCGTCTTTCAATCGATACCAGGGTTCTTTATCCGGTCCTTCATCCAAACCCATTACCCAATGAGTGCTTTGATAATATAAGCGATAAACTGGATCCCAACCCAAAAAAGAGCGATCACGCATCGTTTGGGTAAAAGGTACGGTAATCTCTCCCAGAACACCTTCTTCTGGGATTTTATTTTTAATGGAGTTGTAATTGATTTCCACTCGTTGCAAGTACCCACTGTGGACATACCCGCCCCAGACTCGATACCAGAGTGGGTTATAACCTGGGCCAAATTCCGAGACTACCTCCGCATAAATATTAATAATTTCATCCCGATAACGTTGATAAAGAATGGTGCTTTTATCATTTGGTTGAGAGTGGACACTGACTGACCCGGTGCCAACCCGTGCTAATAAGTTACTTTTTTGTTCTGTTTCAAAACCAAAGAATGGCATAAAAGCCTGGGTGGTAATGGCTCCAAGCGTGAAACCTGATAGTTTTAAAAATTCTCGCCGAGTAGGTTTTAACATTGTCATAGAGTGATTATACCAAATTCGGATTGTAATTGTCGAAATTTGTAGAAATAAAAAAACCACTCAGTGGTTTTTTTGTCGGGGCGAAAGGATTTGAACCTTCGACCTCTTGCACCCCATGCAAGCACGCTAGCCGGACTGCGCCACGCCCCGATGGCGTTATTATAGTAGCAGTTTAATAATTTGACAACCTTTTGGTGTATTTAAGCCAGAAAATCGCTTCTGTTGCAGCTTTATTTTATTTTTGCGCATAGGCATAAAATGTTGGTATGAATAGAATTCGAATCCCCTGGGTTTGTGCCTTGTATTCTATTTCTTTGAATTTAAGAATTTCTTCTTCTGGATACAAAACTTCAAGATCACGCTGGATGGTTTCCCATTCAGAAGCAGCATTGGTGGTGTTGTTTTCAACCTTTTGGTGGGAACCGAGAATTCCCCAATGAATATTAGAGAGCCCGGTTTGCATCATCCAATATGTTAATTTACGTCCTGTAGATAGATTGACACCTTGAGTTGACAAAGAAGAGTTTTGCATCTGCCCTAATTGATCCAAAGGAGAGGGGTGATCTATTCTAGACAAATAATCTGGTTCAGCGAAACAGCATATCCAACCTGATTTTTTTGTCACCCTGGACATTTCTTTAAGAATTCTAACCGGATCGTCTATCCAAAGCAGTAAATAGTGGCAGAAACAAAGATCAAAGAAATTGTTTTTGAGAGGGAGTGACAAACCATCTCCATTGATTAATCTTGCCTTTGAAGAATTTTGAATGCTGTACTTAAGAATTTGAAAGTCAATGTCTACTCCAACTGTATTTTGACCCGATTCAGTAAATTCATCCAAAACAGCAGAAGAGCCACAACCAACTTCCAAAATATTAGCTTGGAGAGAAAGTGAAATTTGATTAATGATGAAATTTCTTGTTTGTCTGGTCCAGGATGCCTGTTGTTTATAGCGTGAAGACCAGAATTGATAATCACTCATTATTTTTTATTCAATAATTTTGCATTAGACCATATCCATTCCCAGGAATCCGTTAGAAAATTCCCCAGAGGTTTATTGATGCCTTGGGCTGGTAAAGTGTCACCATCCGGTTCCAAATATAGCCAGGCTTTTCCAGCACCATCTGGAATAAATCCTTCTGCTTCAATTTCTGCAGATACGGGATTGAATTGTGAATAGGGAACAGGTAAATCCCAATCCAAATTAAAACCATTTTCAGCAGCTTTATTACGCAACTCAATAACAAGATTTTCGAGTTCGGGGTTTTTAATACTTAATGAAATGTTTTCAACGCCAATTTCTTTAAATTCATCGATTACCTTAATGTAATCTTCCCTGTTTGATTTTTCGATGGTTAGGTGAACGGTAGTGTGAATGTCCTCAGGAATGATGTCTCGAAGCGCTTTCCAGGATTGTGGATTTTCAGGTTCAAATGTAATTAATAAATGATCCAGACCGGAGTTTAGTAATTGTTCTAGATATTTATTTTCTGACAGCCGTAGACCATCAGTTGATAAACCTGTTACCATCCCTAGCTCCTCAGCCAGGTGAATGATTTCGATTAAGTCTGATCTTAATGTAGGTTCACCTCCTGTAAAAATTACATGAGGGATACCGTTTGACCAGGCTTTTTCTAGAACTAATTTCCATTCATCAAACGATAATTCTCGCTTGACTCTGTCTTCTGGAGATAAACCAAATTCATCCATATTACTTAATTTATATGTCAATGCACAATCCAAGCGATATGGGGCAACCGGGAATTCGATGTAAGGAGTAGATCGTTCAAAATCCAGATAAGTTACCGGATCTAAATCTGGCGTATTGATCAAGGTATCAATGCGGGACATGAAATGATCAAAATCCATCGAGACGTTTTCATACGAGATTTGATAGCGTTTGATGATAGATTCAATGACTTCAGTTCGAGGGGTTTGTTTAATTAAGTGGTATGCATATTCCGTCGCAGTTTGGTTGAGATGAAGAACAGTACTCGCATTAATGATCAGCAGACCTTCGCCACCGGGTTCTATTCGTAAGTGAAGACGATATTGATAATTGCTATCCTGTGGTGTTTGATAATTATACAAACCAGGTGGTAGAACCTGTGCCTTATCAAAAAAAATCGATTTTAACTGATTGATGATATTGGTCATAATTTTCTCCATAGAATAGGAAAATTGATACTCATGAGGATTAATGAGAAAGTGGACATCCGCCACCACATTCCTGAACGAGTTCGCATTGATAACATTTTTGAGGAAGATTTTTTCTTTCTCGAAGTTGTAACGATAATTCATGATTCCAGATGGAATTCCATGAATTTTTGAGAATATTTCCCAAAGGAAAATAATACGATTGACACGGAAGAACGTCCCCGTTGGGCTCGAGACACATATTATACAAAGCAGCAGAACAACCTTTTACTCCCAGATCGTGAGTAATGGGATTAAAGCGGCAATAATGTGTAGGGGTATACCAGATTAATTTCTGGTTATTTGTCGATGTTTTTTCTTTGGCGATTTCCAATAAGGGAGAAAGTTGGGTTTCAGATAAACCTGTACCTACGTCCTTGCCTTTGCCGGAATAAATCAGTGCATTTAATCCTACCGTGGGAACACCTAATTCATCCAGAAAATCCAGTGTCTGTGGAATTTCCAAGTAATTTGTTTTCAACATGGTGGTATTGGTCATCATGTAGACTTCTTTTTGAAGCACATTTTTTATTCCGGTTACTGTCTCTTCCCATGCGCCAGAATAATTCACCATTTGATCATGTATTTGTGGGTTGGATGACTCCAATGTGATTTGAATATGATCCAGACCCGCAGAGACTAATTGGGTGAGGAATCTGTCATCTGCTAATTTGCGACCATTTGTGTTGATTCCGGTGATAATACCTTTGTTTTCTGCATAATGAATGAGATCCGGTAAATACTCACAAAGAGTTGGTTCTCCTCCTGTGAATACGATATGTGGAATACTCAATTCCCAAATTATATCGATCACCTTATACCAATCGTTTTTTGATAAGGATGGAAATTGGCGTGAACGGGCATTATAACAATGAGTGCAGTCGTTGTTGCATTGATATGAAAGAGCGATATCCATCCGATAAGGAGCGCTCGGGGTGTGTGAGAATGGTAAATCCATATCTAAATCCAATTCACACAACGGACAACTCTCATCTGGATCTGTAATAACTTCCATTTGAGCTAAAAAAGATTTAGCATCATCAACCATTTGATCATCTTCAATTTCAAAATAATTGGTTAATGAATTGAGTATTTCGTTTTCTGTATGATCTGACAATTGCCAATAGGCGATTGCGGTTGCACTTGGATTGAGGTGATAAGCTCTGGCAGCATTGACCAACAGTAATCCATTACCATCATTCTCTACGCGTAAGTGAATCCGGTTTTTGCTATGATCTTTTTCTTGTTCAAAATGATAGATACCGGTTGTAGGCAATTTGGGAGAATTTTTCTTTACCAAAGGTTTTTGCCAGAAAGGAAAAGCCATTAGCGTCCACCTCCAGCACACGCACAGGCACAACCTGCACAGGCGCAGGCACAGGCACACGAGCCACCTCCACCACCACCTCTGGATGATCTACCTGAAGATGAAGTAGATTTTGGAATTGGATTGGTCTTATTGGTTATGCCGCTGGTGAATTTGGTCAGATCACCGACAACTCCCGATGCGAAGGATTGAACTCCATTTGTAATGGAAGCAGCAAAGTCGGCTCCGGGTAAACTCGGTAGATTGATGGAAGTTTGACCTGAACCAGATGGCATTGGAGAAGCATCTACCTTACCAAAAGATGGGGTACTTGATGTCGTTGGTCTCACCATCGGGTCATAACGCCACCACCAGATTGGGATAAAAACAGGACCAGATCCAAATGATTCTTTTGTACGACCGTCGAAATTCTTATCCAGCATCGTCCAATCCATATTCTCATCGAATTTTTCGGATTTAATTTCTGGTGTTTGGGCTGTTTCCACCTGATTCCAGGCTTTTTCCATGATATCTTTATAAAATGCAATTGATTCTTTCCGGCTGAATCCTTTCATCTTTTTTGATACTGTACTTACCAGATTAATGATCATGGTCTGAAGGTCAGTCCTTTGACCCTTCTTGTCTTTTTGCATTGCAGTTAAAAATTCTTCTTCGTAAGGTTGTAATCCTTCTGGTTTTGGTTCGGTCACTTTAATTTTCAAGGGGTCACGTGTGATTACTTCTGCTGCGCCTTTTTTCAAAACCGAGAAGAGAACCATCATAAGAACACGGTCCATGGGTTGCTCCATCAAAATCGCCGCTTCAACAGCTGTTAACCCTCTTTTAATCCCATGACCCTCAACGGATATTTTGGGCGGGAGATATTTGAGTTTGCGCTTTTTTGCCCCAATAGTAGCTGAATAAATTGTCAATGCAAAGAATGCGAACATACCCAGGCAAATCAGTCCAGAGCAAATAGCATCAGAGTCGAAGGTAATCGTTGGCGCTTTGACAATTTGGGCTTCCGGCACCATTCGGGCAGGAAAACTGGCACCGAAAGTATATTGTGTGTAGGCATTTGCGTTGGGGCTGCTCCATGTATAGTAGATCCCACCCTGGTTATCAAAGCCACTGATCGGAGTTGAATCGCCAGACCATCCTCTTGGCGTATGATAACGTGGTTCATTTTCTGTTAATCCTATTGGTAAGTAAAGGGTTACTGAAAGATCAGTAGATCCGGTTACATATTGTGAGCCAAACCAGGTTGGAGAAATTTCAAAACTGGCGTAGTCTTCGTTTGCTTCCACCTCGGATGGGTACAAAGATTTATTAATTGTCCCGACAAAAACATGCAGATTGCCTCTTTGTCCCGGTTGGATTGCCTGATTTCCCAGACCGACCATGATACCAATATCAATATAATCAGATTTTTCTATACTATCGACGGGTAAACCATTTATATCCGCAGTGATGCTACTCAATACGTAATTATTATTTGGGAGACCAATATCGATAATGTCAATTGGATGAGCGCCCGGTTGATTTACCAGATCAAAATAATATTCAATAGATAGCGAACCGTCTTCATTTACAAAGACATCCATGGTTTGCTTTTCGACAGCAAAATAATAATCCTGCGCATGAACAACACCAGAATTACCAGCCAACAGTAACAGGATTAATAAAATACTGAATAATCTTATTTTTTTAATCATAATAATTCTCCATAAATTCTGGGAGCTACCATTTTGGTTCTTCGGTTAGTTGATAGGTTGTGTTGCAATATGGGCAGGAGACCATTGGGGCTCCGTTGACCAGGGAAATAGAATCTTTTGTCAAAATGCCTCCACATTGCTGGCATTTGAGCGATTCAAGGGAAACATTTCCAGGGAGATCGACATTGAGGGTGACATTGGTGGTATTGGATTCAACCTTTTTTTTACGGGTTACAAAGAAAATAATTCCAAATGCAATGAGACAAAGTATTGCACCAACCAGCAAATTTCCCACCTGTCCTTGTGGGCTGAATGCACTCAAAATAAATAAAACTCCAAATAGAATCAGAATACCTGAAGCAAGATATGCAATGATTTTCATGAGAACCTCCGTGATTTGATTAGAAAACAAATTAAATAAAGTGGAAAAAAATTATTGACCGTTTTGTAATAGAATTATTTTATCAAAAAAAATAATTTAGAATGTAATATCAGGTTATGTAAATGTAACCAGGAATCAAACGGAGCGGCTTATGAGCAACGACATTACACAAGAAAAATATGAAAAACTTAAAGAAGAAATCAATTTTCATAATTATCGTTACCATGTACTTGATCAACCGGTTATCAGCGATGCTCAATTTGATAAATTGTTATTAGAATTACGAGAAATAGAAGCACTTCATCCCGAATGGATCACCGCGGATTCTCCCACGCAACGGGCTGGGACAATTCCTTTATCAAAATTTGAAAAAGTAGAACATCCACTTCCAGTCCTGAGCCTGGCAAACGCCTTTGATTGGGAGGATGTGATCGGGTGGCGCGATCGTTTATTAAGAATAAATCCTGCCGTAGCCAGTGCTCAATTTGTAGTTGAACCAAAAATTGATGGATTGACTGTCGTATTACATTATCAAAATGGCTTGTTTATGAAAGGCGCTACACGTGGAAATGGTGAAGTTGGCGAGGATATCACCAGTAATATCCGCACCATTCGATCCATTCCTTTGAGAGTTCCTGTGGGTGGAAAAAATATCCATGTACCAGATTATCTAGTTGTGCGTGGTGAAGTTTTTATTACACTATCTGATTTTGAAATGTTGAATAAGGAAATTACAGAGAAAGGTGAAAAGGCTTATCTAAATCCGAGGAATACTGCTGCAGGTTCTTTGCGGCAATTAGATCCAACCATTACAGCGAAGAGACCATTAAGGTTATATGCTTACAATATACTAACCAGCAGTGGTGAAGTGCCCAAAACGCAATGGGAAGTCCTGGAATATTTAAAACTGCTGGGATTTTCAGTTTCCGAATATTCAGAACGATGCGAAGATATTCAGCAAGTCTTGAAAGTATCTGAAATCTGGCAGACTCGAAGAGACAAAATTAATTTTGAAGTAGATGGTATCGTCATTAAAATTGATGATCTGGATCTTGATAAAAATCTTGGGTTTGTTGGCAAAGATCCCAGGGGGTCTATCGCATTAAAGTTTCCAGCCAGAGAAGAAGTGACAAAGCTGGTTGATATCGGGGTGAACGTTGGGCGTACTGGTGTTATTACTCCCTATGCCATCTTAGAGCCGGTTGAAATTGGAGGGGTGGTGGTGAGACAGGCAACTTTACATAATTTTGACTATATATTTGAAAAAGATATTCGCATAGGTG
>JAHYJK010000090.1 GCA_019429225.1 Anaerolineaceae bacterium | reverse complement strand
CGGATTTCTTCAATCATCTCCAGTGCTTTTTCACGCACTTTCATGATATCCATGCCATCGACATGATCATTTTTCATTGCATACCCATCGGCTTTTTGTCTGATTTCTGAGACAGCCGAAGCTCTTTCAACAGTTGTACCCATACCATACTGGTTGTTTTCACAAACCCAAAGAACAGGCAATTTCCAGACTTTTGATAGATTCATCGCTTCATGGAAATATCCAATATTCGTTGCACCGTCCCCAAACATACAAATGGTGACACCATCTTGTTTTTGATAAACATCCCCTAAGGCCAATCCAGCAGCAATAGGAAGATGGGCTCCCACAATGGCGTGTCCACCCCAAAAATTTTTATTAACATCTGCCATGTGCATGGACCCACCCTTACCACCGGATACACCGGTAGCTTTCCCAAGCAACTCTGCCATAACCCCTTTTGCAGATAATCCACAATTAATTGCAACTCCATGGTCACGATATGCGGTGATAACTCTGTCCTGAGGTTTCCTGGCTGAAATCAATCCTGTGCTGACTGCTTCCTGACCAATATACAGGTGTAAAAAACCACCAATTTTTCCTTGTTGATACAGTTCAGCAGATCTTTCCTCCAAAATTCTGATAACAACCATTTGTTGGTATAGATCAAGATGTTCTGACTTTTCCATCCCTGTTATTACTCCTATCTTAAAGTTCACAATACACATATGAACTTTATTAATATTTTTTAGTTAAATTCCTTCCACAATCATGAAAAAAATTATATCAAATGTGTACAGTTCCTGTTTAGATTGTACATGGATTTTACACAGTTATCCATTTATTAAATAAAGAAAGGTTTGGAAAAAATCCAAACCTTTCTTTATTCTTTGTATTTTAATTATTTCGGTTGATGCTTTATGGCTGCATGTGCAGCAGCTAAGCGTGCCACAGGCACACGGAATGGTGAACAACTAACATAATTTTGTCCAATTATATGACAGAATTCAATGGAATTCGGGTCTCCACCATGCTCGCCACAAATACCAACTTCCAACGCAGGTCGAACTTTACGACCTTTTGAAACGGCAGTACGCATCAAATCGCCAACACCTTCACGGTCGACTGTCTGGAACGGATTCTTTGGTAAAATTCCATCCTCAACATATTTCAACAAGAAACTTCGTTCAGCATCATCACGACTGTATCCAAATGTCATTTGTGTTAAGTCATTGGTGCCGAATGAAAAGAATTCGGCAACTTCTGCAATTTCATTTGCAGTGACAGCCGCACGTGGGATTTCAATCATTGTGCCAAATTTGTAGTCAAAGTTGACTTTTTTCGCGTCCATCACTTCTTTGGCAATCGCTTCCAGTCGAGGTTGAATCACGTTGAGTTCATTTACATGTCCAGTTAATGGGATCATAACCTCTGGTTTTGGATGAACACCCTTCAAGGCAACGTTTGCAGCAGCTTCCATGATGGCACGTACCTGCATTTCAACGATCTCGGGCATGACAATACTGAGACGCACACCACGCAAACCCATCATTGGATTGCTTTCATGCATGGATTCAACAGCATGTAAAAGTTTCTCTAATTCCTGAACAGATTTGGTTTCGCCTTTACCAAGAAGATAATCAGCCATGCTCTCTACACGTTTGGTGATGATCTGATCCTGTAAATCTTCTGCAGCTGGTAAGAACTCATGTAAAGGTGGATCAATTAATCGGATGATAACTGGTAAACCATCCATTGCAGTGAACAATCCCTCGAAATCTTTACGCTGATGTGGGAGTAATTCATTAAGTGCTTCGGTTCGTTCTTCACTTGATTTTGCAAGTATCATTCTTTGTACACTGGGAAGACGTTCTTGTTCAAAGAACATGTGCTCGGTTCTACAAAGGCCAATGCCTTTTGCACCATATTGTCTGGCGCGCTGAGCATCTTTTGGATAATCTGCATTTGCCCAAACCTGTAAACCAATCGTTGGGAATCCTGGACCTTCTCCAGAGCGGACACCTGGGGTAGCGCAAATTTCATCCGCCCAATCCAACAACTTTAATAATTCTGTTTGTTCGTCCAATGAAGGCGCAAATTTTTCTAATTGACCAAGATAAACTTCACCAGTGGTTCCATCAACAGAAATCCATTCCCCTTCTCGAACTATTACTTCGCCAACAAACATAAGGCGTCGGTCTAAATCAATTTTCACTGAAGATGCACCTACAATACAGGGCACGCCAAATTGCCTTGCAACCACTGCTGCATGTGATGTGGCTCCACCTTCACTGGTCAAAATACCCTGAGCGGCCAACATACCATGAACATCATCTGGTTTGGTGAAAGGCCGAACCATAATCGTTTGTTGGTGTTCTTGTTTTGCCATTCGTTCGGTAGTATCAGCATCAAAATAAACCTGACCAACAGCGGCACCCGGTGAGGCATTTACACCACTGCAGAAGAAACGACCACTATCTTTTGCTTGATTTTTATTCTCCAGGTTGAATTGAGGGTGTAATAACGTATCAACCTGTTCAGGAGTAACACGAGTGACTGCTGTACGTTTATCAATTAATTTTTCTTCGACCATATCGACAGCAATTTTTACGGCTGCACTGGCTGTTCGTTTTCCATTACGAGTTTGCAGCATCCATAACCGACCACGTTCAATGGTAAATTCCACGTCCTGCATATCCTGGTAATGATTTTCAAGCTTATTAACAATTTCAATAAATTGTTTGTAAGCTTCTGGTAATGTTTCACCCATGTGTTGAATCGGTTCTGTGTTGCGGATACCAGCCACCACGTCTTCACCCTGGGCATTCAGAAGATAATCACCATAGAGTTTATTCTCACCTGTAGCAGGATTTCTTGTGAAAGCAACACCTGTACCAGAATCCCAACCCATATTTCCAAATACCATTGTCTGAATATTGACTGCAGTACCTAAATCATCTGGAATATCAGTAGCTCGACGATAATCAACAGCTCGCTTGCCCATCCAGGATCTGAACACTGCTTCCGTGGCTAGTTTCATTTGTTCGTAAGGATCCTGAGGAAAATCAAATCCCTGTACTTTACGAACAACTTTCTTGAACTCTTCGGTTAAATACTTCAAATCTTCTGTTGAAAGATCAGTATCGGCAACAATTCCTTTTTTGGTTTTAAAACCATCGAAGACTTCTTCGAATGCTTCGTCGGCAATATCCAGAACGACTGTGCCAAACATCTGAACCAACCGTCGATAAGAATCATAAACAAAGCGTTCATTACCTGTCAACTTGATCATTGCCTGTGCTGTTTCATCATTTAAGCCAATGTTTAGAACAGTGTCCATCATGCCAGGCATGGAGAATTTTGCTCCAGATCGACAGGAAACTAATAATGGATTTTCCGTACCACCAAAAATCTTGCCTGTGGCTTTTTCAACGTCTTTCATAGAAGTTAGAATTTGATCCCATAATCCAGCGGGGAATTCTTTATTTTCTTGATATGCATTGCACGCTTCAGTTGTTGCGGAGAACCCAGGTGGTACAGGAACACCAATTCTTGTCATATCAGCCAGATTTGCGCCTTTCCCACCTAAAAGGCCACGAACACCTTCCCAATCTCCACCAACAGCGTCAATTGCCTGTTCAATTTCGTGGAAAAGGTAAACCCATTTTTTATCAGACATTTATTCCTCCTAAAGAATATTGATTTTCCTTGAAAAACAAACCGGTTGGTTTGCTAAAAATCGCACTAATCGATAATTTTACCATAAAGGTGATCGATTTTTGATTTCATTCGTCAGAAATTTTCAATAGTTTTATTTACTCATTTCCAAATGTCGTAGATTCAAAAAAATTCAAATCTGACTTTACAAATTTGCTAGGATCAAACACAAACTATTATTTTTTGTGTAAATTAGTTTCATGAAGTATTACAGACGACATTTGGTTTCTTTTTCTACCTGCTGGAGGATTCATGCATAGAGTCTTGGTCATTGACGACGATCCTGGTATGACAGATTTATTACTAATAATATTATCTTCTAATCAAATGGAAGTTAAAGTAGTAAATGATGGCCAAACTGGACTGAATAATCTTAATGACTACTTACCAAACATCATTATTCTGGATCTTTTAATGCCGGATTTGGATGGCTGGAAAGTTTGCCGCAAGATCAAACAAATCAATAATATCCCAATTCTAGTTCTATCAGCAATAGATAGTCCTTCGATGATTGCAGAAGCTCTCGATGCAGGTGCAGATGATTACCTTATCAAACCTGTCACCAGTACATCACTCATCGCTCATATTAATAACCTGGTTAAAAGAACAACCGGTGAGTTAAGACTAACCAATACCAGAACTTAAAACCAGATAATTTGTTATCAATTGGAATTTAATAGTAAAATATGAATAAATGTGTAAGACTTATTTTCTGATTTTCATTTTTCCTTTATGAGAGGGTAAATTGCAAACTTGTTCAAAATGCTTTCATATTTCTTCAGATAACGAATTAAATTGTCAAAATTGTGGTGCTGATTTGAGCGAGTTTTCTGAACACGCGATTCAAAGAAAACAATTGGTCGAGAATCCAAGAGTTACAGCAATAAGAATTAGTGTAGGAAAAAATGCTTGTCCCACCTGTCGCCTTGCAGAAGGTGTATATACCAAAGAAACGCTTCCCCATTTACCAATAGAGGGGTGTTCTGGCCCCAAAGGTTGTGAGTGTTCCTATGCTCCAATTTTGGATGAAATCTTCCCCTGAAAAAAACTGAGCATTTCAAAAAAGAATTGTATTATCTCAATAATTAGCGATAGGGTGTTTTTGGCGTGCAGGTGCACGCCAAAAACACCCGCTTACCACGATTAATTGAGATAATACAAAGAATTTAATTTAAATTTTCTTTATGAGTCACAAGGAATCTAGCAGCGTCCTTGTGATTTTTAATATTTCCATTGATTGTTTCTATCTTTAATTGATTGATCCACCATCCTATTTTCTTTCCATCCTGAATTTTTAAAATTTTCATAACATCATGACCATTAATAAATGTAGGTGGATTAATCCATTCATTATAATGATAAAAATATGCATCTAAAAAGTAGCGATTTAATTCAAGACTTTTATGCCAATCATTTTCATTCAGCGTAAATTCATCTCGTGCCAATGCATTGGTTAATGATATTAAGCACGCAGCAACGCCTGAAAACCTGCTTCTATTAAAAAACAAAAAAGAAAGTTCTGGATTCAAGTTCACGTCCTGCTCGATTATGCTTCTAAACATTTCAATTCCTGCATAAAAATCATACATCCATTTCTTTTCAGCTGAAGACAGAACCAGTTCTTTAGCAGCTTTTTCAACCAATTTCTCTAGTTTTTCAGGTTTTTTGTCAGTAATATTCGATTCATTTTGAGTTTTTGTGTTTTGAATGATTACATAAAAAAGAATGCAAGAATTAATCAATGATTTCAAACTTCTAGCTTGATGAATATTGGATTGAAAATAAGCAGCCAATGGATCGCGAAATCGGCCTAAACTCATCACCAATTCTCCCTGGCGAAAATCCATTGCTCCTTCGGGAGAGTATGTCCCAATGATCAGTTGATCAAATTGAGAAAATTTCTGAATACTACCTATAGCCTGATCCAATAATATGGTTGAATCCAGTTTTATTCCATAATTAAATCCAGGAAAACAAAATTTTAGGAGATTTAGATAAGCCAGAATCCGGATTGCTAAATAAGAATGAGGAAGATCGAAAATTCGAAACAATTCATCTCTTTTACGTTCTGCTGACACATCCATTAATTTAAATGCAGAGGATTTTATTGCACTGATTGTGACTGGTGATATTTTCCAATCAAATTGAACAGCCAGCCGTATTGCCCGCAAAATACGCACTGGATCATTATCTAAACTATCGGGTCTACATATTTGTAATAATTTTTCCTTGAGATCCATCGCCCCATTTAAAGGATCAATTATTCTTGTTCGATCTTGCAGGTCAATGGCTATTGCATTTACAGTAAAATCCCGAAATGCGAGATCTTCCAGAATGTTCTTCTCCCGGGTAGCGACGATGTCGATCCATCTTTTTTTTCCGGTTTGGGATTTATAAATTATTCTGGCAGTTTGATACTTCAAATTGAGCATAAAAAAAGAAGCGTTCAAACAATCAGCTACGCGCTTTGCATAATCTCGCACGTTCCCACAAAAAGATAAATCGATATCATGAACTGGACGGTTCATGAGAATATCGCGAACCATTCCTCCAACCATATATACTTTGTCATTGGAATGTAAATTATTTAATAGCGCAGAAAATATTCCTTCTGTTTCGGAATCAAATTGATAAGTCATTCGTTTTGTTTAGACTTTACAAGTTTATACTTCTCTTCATCAACAACACCTACAAATGGCAGGTTTCGATACAGATCATCCAAATCCAATCCGTAACCAAATACGAATTTATTTAAAATAGGAAATCCAACATACTTCACAAAAACTTCTATTTCCCTTCTCTCAAATTTATCTAATAATGTACAAACTTGAAGACTTCTGGGTTTTCTGGAAGAAAGCAATTCCAAAACAGATGATAATGTATGACCACTATCGATGATATCTTCAACGAGAATCACGTCCCGATCGTGGATATCAGTGTTGAGATCATGAGAAATTCGAACCTGACCACTTGATGCACGCGAACCAGAGCCATAAGATTCAACAGCCATGAACTCGATAGCATGAGGTATTTTTATTGCTCTCATCAAATCGGTTAAGAACATTACTCCACCTCTTAAAATACAAATTAAGACCAGATTGGATGAATTCGCATAATCCTTGCTTATCTGTTCCCCCAATTCGTTTATTCTCCTCTTCAGGCTTTCTTCAGAAATTAAAATTTCAGATAAAAATTCCTGGTACTTTTCCATTTTTTACCTCTTTATTTCCTGGGGACTTTATGATGTAGGCGACAACGAGCTTCATACATTTCTGATGCGCCTACAATAATAATTGGATCATCGTAAAAGGCAGGTTTTCCATTTACTAACCTTTGTGTTCTTGAAGCAGGTTCTCCACATTCCATACAGATAGCCTGTAATTTATCAACATGCTCAGCGATAGCCATTAATGTTGGCATAACACCGAAAGGTTCTCCTCGAAAATCTGTATCTAACCCTGCACAGATTACACGTTTCTCTTCATTAACCAATTTTTGAATGATGTCGAGGATATCTGGATCAAAAAATTGAACCTCATCAATTCCAACTACAGTGGTATCCTGGTCAAGTCTCTCCAGTATATGCCAAGATTTTTCGATAGGGAATGCTTCAAAAGCAGCACCACTATGAGATGCAACTTTAGCTACTTGATAACGTGTATCTATAATCGGCTTAAAAACCTGTACTTTTTGGCGTGCAATTTCTGCTCTTCTGAGTCTACGAATCAATTCCTCGGTCTTCCCACAGAACATTGAACCGCATATTACTTCGAGTGATCCGGTGTGATGCTTCATAATTACCTCGCTTACATAAATGTTCTATACCTATTTTATCCAAGAAATAAAAAAGCAGCCGGTTTGGGGCTGCTTTAAGTAAACGAAATTTTTACTTACTTGGTTGTTTCAGGTACTGTATAACCAAGTGAGCGCAATCGTTTCTTCAAATCGATTAATGATTTTCGGCCAAAACCGTCAACTGCCAATAATGCTTCGTCGCCTTTTTGAAGTAATTCAAAAATCTGACCAACATTGGTTAACTCTGCCTTGAGTAAAGCATCGGTAGCACGATTTCCCAATTCCAATTCAGAAACGGGTCGATCCAAAGAAGTTTTAGATTCTTCACGTTCTTTTTTGGTCTCGATATACTCCTGGCGGGCTTGTAATCGTTTGTAGAAGCGATCAACCTGACCTTCAATGTCAATAATCCGTTGCTGTTGCCCGGTGAAGAATGGATGACACGCAGAACAAACCTCAGTTCGTATTTCTTTGCGGGTTGAACCGGTTTTCCATGAGTTTCCACAAGCGCAGGTTACTACTGCATCCGGATAATATTTCGGATGAATTTCTTTTTTCATTGTCTTTGACCTTCCTGATATATGCTACTTCCGTTTCTTCTTGTGCGAAAAAACGGGTAACAAAATTTAAAGCTGAGCTTCAGCGGGTAGAACATTTACACGCTTGCGGCCATCCGGTAGAGACTCAAAAACAACGACACCTTCAATTGTTGCAAATAATGTATCATCACTACCACGACCAACATTTTGTCCGGGTTTGATGCGTGTTCCACGCTGCCGTACAAGTATGTTTCCAGAAATTACTTTCTGACCAGCATATTTTTTAACACCAAGTCGTTGTGCATTACTATCACGACCATTGCGACTTGATCCGCCACCTTTTTTATGTGCCATAATACCTACTCCAACTCAATCGAATTAACCATCAAACGGGTGTATTGTTGGCGATGGCCGGTCTTTACCCGAATGCGTTTCTTGGGTCGATACTTAAAGACAACAATCTTTGGACCCTTGACATGGGAAACAACTGTTGTTTTCACTTTTGCCCCATTCAATCCTGGAGCACCGACTTTGACCTCATCATCATCAACAAACAGTAAAACCTGATCTAAATCAACCTGTTCGCCAACTTCTACGGGCAAGAGATCCACTTCTAATGCGGTCCCTTCGACGGCCTTGTATTGTTTGCCGCCACTTTCGACAATTGCGTACTTCATTTATCTCTCTCCATCTTCACTTCACCATGGATCCCGCGAACTTATGACGCCGAAATATGGGGAAGCTGGATTTACATTTATTTACCCCAGCTTTGGCCGGGGTTAGCGTCAGATATTATACAGGCATCATGAAAAGCTGTCAACGTTTGCGATTCTACGAATAACAATCTCTTTCATTCTATTTACGAATCGGTCGTAATTTTCGAAAATCTCCATCACGAACCGTGGTGCCTTTAGCATCCAGGTGTTCCAAAAATGCTAAAGCGTACTTCCTGGATGTTTGAAATTTGTCTCTGAATTCGGCTACTGTAAGAGAGCCTGAGCGTTCAATCTTTGTAATAACCCAATTTTCCATTTCCAGGTAATTTTCATTCAAAAATGCAACATCATTTCCAACAGAAATTAGAATTTTTTCAACCTGTAAATAATTGATGATTTCCTCACCATAAACGTCAATATTTTCTTTTAAGCTGGGTGGAGAATAAGGCGAATCCGAAAATGCTTTGATAATAGAAAGTTTAGCTTTATCCTGCGAAGGGTTAAGATTGGGAACAAAATCCTTCAAGCGAATAAAATTTCCGTGTAACTCAACAAAATCAATCTCCTGAAATAAATTAAGAACAGCAATGAATACCGATTGCTCCAATTTCAGCCTACTTTTTAACTCTTCCTTTGGTATACCCGCTCGCAAATTGAATTGATTGTGATAATTCTCCAACAGTAAAGAGGTCTTATTCTTTTTGTCGTTAAACCAGATTGACGAACATATAGTTAAATTAGGTTTTTTAAATACGTCCCCTTTTTCTAATTGAAAAATCTGTTTATCTTCTATGAGATTGTTCCAGAAATCTATAATCACGGATTGTTCTAA
Source organism: Anaerolineaceae bacterium (assembly GCA_019429225.1). Lineage (GTDB taxonomy): Bacteria > Chloroflexota > Anaerolineae > Anaerolineales > Anaerolineaceae > UBA6170. Next base: position 5,188 of record JAHYJK010000090.1, on the reverse strand, counting down.
TTTCGCTTTTTTTACTAACGTATCAAAAGTATCGACCCCTACATCCTGAATTGCCTGGAGGAAAATTTCTTCAGGAGTACCTCTCAAATATGCCTCCAGTTGCTTGATGACTTCCTGTGAATACCTTTTGTGTCTTCGCGGAGGATTTGGATTAACAATCATTCCCCCACCGATGGTTTCTCCAGGAGAAGGAACACGGATGATAAATCGATCCCCACGAATACCAACAATCGGTAGTACCGGCTCAACTTGCACCCACCCATTTTCGCCGGGTTTGATTTCATCTTTTCCTAGAACGCGTATTCTGGAAAATACTTCTGAAGCACCAATAAATAACTTTACAGTCTGATTATGTTTTACTGAAAAGCTCGAAGAAGACAATATTCTTAAGTCCGCATCAAATCGTTGGGTGGGTTGATATTTGTTCACACTTGCCAGAACCTGACCACGTTGGATTTCATCCACATTGATACCGGAGAGGTTAACCGCGGTCCTACTTCCCGGGGAAGCAATCTGCTCATTCTTTTTGTGAGTTTGCAATCCTCGGATCCTAACTTTGTTTCCACCTGGCAATAATTCTACTTCCTGAGCAACCTGCAAACTCCCATCTAAAAGGGTACCTGTCACAATTGTTCCAAAACCTGTGATTGAAAATACTCTATCTATTGGGAGTCGTGCTCTGCCAAAGTCAGGTTTTGGATCTACTGTTGATAATAATTCTTGTAATGTATTAATTAATTGATCAATCCCTGCTTTTGTATGAGCCGAAACACGAACTATACTTGCGTGTTCAAGAATAGTGTTTTTTGTCGCATCTCGTACATCCATCTCAACCAGGTCAAGCCAATCAGGATCATCAATCAAATCTATTTTTGTCAGAACAATAATTCCATTTTTCACCTGCAATAAATCCAAAATTGCCAGGTGTTCTTTTGTCTGCGGCATCACCCCTTCGTCTGCTGCAATGACGAACAAAGCAGCGTCGATTCCCCCTACACCCGACAGCATATTCTCGATAAAATCTCGATGACCAGGAACATCAACAATTCCTAATTCTTCTCCATTGGGTAATTTCAGCCAGGCAAAGCCCAGATCAATCGTCATTTGCCTTAACTTTTCTTCCTTGAGACGATCTGGGTGTATACCTGTAAGCGCATTGATTAATGTCGATTTTCCATGGTCAACATGGCCTGCAGTCCCAATGACATACATAATTTAAGATCTCTTCGTATCAAAATTATCAGTAAAATCTTCATTTACCTCGTTGATAAATTTAAACAAAGACTGTAAAGATCTCTCATTCGATTGAACAATTTGATTGGTTAAATCATTTACCTCTTGAGTAATTTCCTCTAGTAGTAATAATCTGTTTTCAAATTTTTCAAAGATTCGGGTTGACTCTTGAAATTGTTCTTCTTGAGAAATCATATAATTTGACCAACGTTTTTGATCGTCTGCCTTGAATGAAATCCAATCCTGCCTCATCCGATCTTCTACCAGGCGTTGCATTTCGGTAATTTCATTTATACGTCGCTCAAATTTTTGTGTAATCTCCTCAAATGCTGCCTGTGAGTGCCTAATAGCTCGCTGGGTTGCATCTAAAGTCTGTAATTGTTCATCAAGGTTGATTGCCTGGTTACTGATCACATCAAATCGTGATTGCCATTCTTTCCAGGTCCGATCTCTTTCTACCTGTAACATATTATTTTTCTCAATGAAAGCTACCTGCGCTTGTTTCCGTTCCGTTTCAGAATTTAGTATTTCATTCTGACGCATTTCAATTTTTCTCAAATTTTCAGTCGCTAAATCGATTTTTCCTCTTTGCTCTTCAATCCGCTTGCGAGTTGAAGAAATCTCACCCTGTAAATCGAGAATCCTTTTGGAATCCTGACGTACGTTATCCTCCAGAATTTTTTGGGCACGGCGATATTCCTCATCAGATCGCTTGATCTCTAGGATCTTTTTATCAAATTCACCGATCAACTTAATTAACCTATATTCTTCTTCTTCACGTGCCTTTATATCTTTTTTCATTTCAGGCAAAACTTCCAAACCTTTACGAACATTAGCAATTGAAGCATTCAATGATTCCATGTCAGCTAACCTGATTTTTTCAATTTCTCTATCTTTTTCAATTCTTTGTTTTTCAATACTTTCAACCGCTCGGCTATATTCAACCCTTAATTGAGATATTGCCGCATCAACTGTATCAAATCTGGTAGAGGTCGTTTTTAAGCGATTTAATTCATTTGTTATTTCGCGCATTTCCTGAAGAATCGACGTATTATTTCCTTCAACTTTTCGTAATCGATCATCTAAGGACGCAATAATTAATTTATCTTTTCTACGTTCTTCGTCTAACCATTCTACACGCTTGAGTAATTGTTCAAAATCCATCTATCTGCTCCATAAGGATCTTCTAGCTTCGTAATGCAAAAATTATACCATTCAGAAAAATTGTTGACTTTTTTATATCAGGTTAGCGAACGCTGATAGTATTTCTAAAAATGGATTTAAAAATACACTCGGAAAGATTCCCATTGCCAATAATAAAACAACACCAATTGAAAAGAATATTTTTTGTAATAATGATTCGGATTCAATCTCATATTCCTTATAACTGGTAGAGAAGATGATTGCCAAAAACCTGAACCCAGCAACTAATAATCCGAAAAGACCAATGGAAACAAAAATGATTGATGAAATTGATATTTGACTCAACCCAATTAATATGGGCAACTTCGTTGGGAAACCAGGTAATAAAGGAAGCCCCGAAAAAGTAAACCACCCCACAAGAAATCCAACCATGGTGTAAGTAGATTTATAAAATTCACCCTGAAATGAATCAATATCCATATTTAATTCTTTATTTTTCCAAATTGAAATCGCTAATGTACAGATAGCAATTCCAATAATTCTTGGAATCAATATCAATATATAAGATTGCCAACCAATAACCTGATTCAGACTCAACGCTAATAAAGAAAAACCCATTTCAACCATAACCGCATATCCAACTAATCGTGTTAATTCTCGCTGAAATGCAGCAAAGAGTCCTCCAAGAACAATCATAACAATTCCTAAAATCTGGCTAATTGTTAATAACAATGATTGTTCTCTAAGCCAGCTGAAAGTATTAAAAAAGTCCAAAAAAAATATTAGAATAGTTGTTGGAATCATACTGAAAATAAATCCAGCGGAATATGGATGACCATCTCTGGCTAATAATGGCACCCAGGTGTGAAATGGAAAGATTGCCAACCATAAACCTAAGCCAATAGCTAACAAAACACCGGCCTGGAAATATATTGCCTGACTATCAACACTGGATGGAGCAGAATCAAAACCCCATCCAGAGAATAAGATAAATGGAACTGCCAGCGTTTGAAAAACCAGAAATCTTATAATCCCTTGTTTTACAGGTTGACCTCTCTGGAAAAATATTGGGATGCTGATAAGAACTGCAATTTCAATAATTAAAGCTGCATATAAAAAAGGTTGTACCGATAATGCAGCCATAAACAAAGTAATTATTGCCAAAACATTCGGGACAAAGAAGCTATTTGTGCCGGAAATTCTGGAGCCGGAAGTCCAAAAAGCACACATTGAAAACATAAGTGCGACAATGAAGCGCTCGCTATCAGTAATTACAAAATTTCTTCCTAGAATAGAAAACGTAGATGAGATTTCCAGTGATAAAGGGCCAAGCGGAAATACACTCTCAATTTTAAAAGTTAATGCCAATAGAGCCAAAAATGCACTGATCCCACCACCAATTATTATAGTAATTAAGCGGTTCGCCCTGATAAAGAAGAGTATTAGTGAAAAAATCATAGGGATACCAATCCAGATAAATGGAGCGCTCAAACAATTTCTCCTTCTTCTTGTTGGATGAATAGGACACCAACCAAGGCTATGCCTAATGTAATTATGACCAGAAATCCTGCCACCAAAACCGATTGTTCTACCCCAGCATAAAGAACCTCAAAGCCGGAAAAAGCTGTCAATAATCCAAAAATTATTCGTATCGGACGTATTGACATCCCAATTTGCAATATACCCATAATTATAAGCAGAACACCTCCCCAAATCAGTGGATCTGGAATTGGTAATCGAATTTTGATACTTTGCATGATAGAAAAACTAAAAATCCAGATAATAAGAACGATAACCAACTTAAACCTTTGTTCTACTTTTTTATCTTCAACCAATAATTCAGAATCTTCCTTTACTGATGAGCCAAGGATCGCACCAGCCATCCAACCAGCAATTAATTTTACGACTGCCAAACCGGTTGGCCAAACTTGCAGTACCATCCAAAAGACTGAAACGTAAATGGCAGCCAATGCAAGGATATTCCAACGCAATTTTTTATTGATGAACAAAATTAAGGACGACAATCCTGCTAATAAAACTGGGAGAATATCAATCAGGGAGTTCATTTTATGATAAATCTCCTGAGGTTATCAGTGTAATAAGCATGACAAGGATCACAATGACCCAGATAATACCACCCTGACCCTCCAGGATATTCGTAAACACATTCACAATACGTTGGAACAATCCAAGAAAAGACCAAATAAGATCATAAATCCAGCGTAAACTCAAAAATCTAATGATAAAATTTCCAATTGGTTTAAGGATTCTTTGTAAAAACTCTGAATATTCTGTTTCTCTTAAGAATTTCCGAACCAAAAACAGAATGATAAGGGGCAAGAAAAACGCAACGATACTTGCATATAATATCCCTGAAATATACCAATTGAGGTCACTGACAAGGAATATAAGCCATTGAGATAGGATCAAAATGAATAATCCTAATGGATATGTCAACCAAATCCATCTTTCTTTCTGAGATAACAATGCATCAGCAATGGTTGCATGTCGAATATATCCAAGAGCAATGAATGAGACTGAAAGAATCATCAAGAAATTTCGGAATAATCCATCCGAAATAATGATTCCTTGCCAACCAATCGCTGACGGTGTGAAAGGTAAGCCCGTAATACCAATGACAGCAATTAATGGTATGACTGTTAATTTTCTTCCTCTGGCAGAATACAAAAATAAAACAGACCCACTTAAAATTAAAGCCAACGTCCAGGCAAGGGTTGCTATTTGGTTTCCATTGATGGAGGAATAAATGGCCAGGCCAGCCAGTGTGACAATCCAATATGGACGCCCTTCC
>JAHYJK010000089.1 GCA_019429225.1 Anaerolineaceae bacterium | reverse complement strand
TGGGATGATTATCGGGATGCCTTTGGCGAGAGATCAGTAGATTTCTTTCGTTGGCAGGAAAAAACTGCCGATTTACTTTGGCGATTTGCATTACGAATGCCGGCCTGGCCTACAAAGTCTACACGAGACTTGGGATCAGTTTTACGCTCCCTGGATGGAAGAATAATTGCAGCCAGTCCACGACTGGGGATAGATGTTTTCGGAACGGTTTCAACACGTTTGCGGAATTTACCAGAAAATTTACGTATGTTCGTAGATGGTCAATTATTGATTTCTGCTCAGACGACCAGTGAATATGCCAATGCACTGTACTCAGCCTCCGCTTTGGATTTGCCCAGACGGGGTGTTGTTCACTTAGAAAAAGGAATTGGGACTCTGGCAGATATCCTGGTGAAGGCAATCAAAAGCAATGGCGGCAGGGTGATTTTTCGCCAGGAAGTGACCAGAATTACTCAAAACAATCAGAGTAATTTTGTTATTGAAACCAGAAAAAATGAAAGATTCGAAGCAGACGTGGTGATTGCGAATCTAACCCCATGGAACCTGGCAGAATTGATGCAGGATAATTTACCAAAATCCTTAAAGAATTTACCTGCATTTCCTGAGAAGAATTGGGGAGCTTTTATATTATATCTGGGCATAGACTCTGCAATCTTTCTGAAGGATTTTCCATTGCATCATCAAGTGATCCAAAGTCTTCCTCTGGGAGAGGGTAACAGTGTTTTTATATCCATCAGCCCTGAGTGGGACACGACTCGCGCGCCTGAAGGGCAACGAGCATTAACGATCAGTACGCACACTAAATTAGGCGATTGGTGGGACTTATTCGAATCTGACAAACTCAAGTATCAGGAAAAGAAAGAACTGATGACAGAAAAAGTCTTGGAATCAGTTGAGAAGGTTTTGCCTGGTGTAAGAAATGCAGTGAGATTATTGTTGCCTGGCACACCCATAACCTTCAAGCGTTACACCGGTCGTGTACATGGCTGGGTGGGCGGTTTTCCACAAACCAGCTTATTTGAGACCTTTCACCCAAAAATTTCAGACAACTTGTGGTTGGTGGGGGATTCGATTTTTCCTGGACAATCCACAGCTGCTGTAGCATTGGGAGGAATAAGGGTAGCAAAGGAAATATTGAGGAATTTTCACTAAATCCAAAAATAAAAAAATATGAATTTTTATGACGTAAACATGCTTTTTGTCAATTAGTAAGTTGACCAAGGGTTTGTTACAATCATCACAAACGTACCAGTTTTCCTGCCATCCAGTGAGGATTGGTGGTCTGAAGGGTGAAATTAAAAGGAGACTATAATGAAACCGATTCGTGTCCTTCAGTGGGGTTTGGGAGCAATGGGGAGTGGTATGGCCCGATTAATGCTCGAAAAAACAGGTCTTAAAATTGTTGCTGCCGTTGATGGCCGTCCAGATTATGTTGGGAAAGATTTAGGAGAAGTTCTTGATGTAGGTAAACAACTTGGTGTGGTTATTACCAATAAACCAGAAGAAGTACTTATCAAAGAGGAAGTAGATATTGTCATTCTGGCTACTACTTCCTGGACGAAAGAACAGATGCCAGATTTGACAAAAATTATCAAGGCTGGCATTAATTGCATAAGCATTGCAGAAGAAATGTCCGATCCCGAAGCGCAAAACCCTGAAATAAGTAAACAAATAAATGAACTGGCAAAAGAAAATGGCGTATCTGTATTAGGTACAGGTGTAAATCCTGGTTTTGTTCTGGATTTATTGGTGGTTACACTCACTGGGGGAAATCATCACGTGGAGAGAATTGAAGCGTCTCGGGTGAACGATCTTAGCCCTTACGGACCCACAGTTATGAAGACACAAGGGGTTGGTACTACACCAGAAGAATTTCGAGCTGGTGTGGCAAATGGTTCGATTGTTGGTCATGTAGGCTTTCCGGAATCAATTCACATGATCAGTGAAGCTTTAGGTTTGGGTGTGGATCGGATTGAAGAAAGCCGTGAGCCTATTATCAGCAAAGTACATCGCGAGACGCCGCATGTCAAAGTGGAACCAGGTATGGTTGCAGGATGTTCACACATTGGTATCGGGTATCGAGGTGAAAAGGAAGTTGTCAAACTCATTCACCCGCAGCAGATTCATCCACATTTAGAAAACCAGGATACTGGCGACTATATTAATATTTTTGGTAAACCAGAAATCCATATGGCGATTAAACCGGAGATAGCAGGTGGAGTTGCTACAATGGGTATTGCAGTGAATATGATCCCGCATGTTGTGGCGGCAACGCCAGGATTGAAGCGAATGATTGATTTGCCGGTTCCTGCGGCTTTAATGGGCGATAGCGCTTATCACCGACGTGTTTGATCAATCATTGAAATGGATATGATGAAATAAAACAATGCGCAGGAAAATGATCATTAAACCTGTGCTTTCTCACATATGTCAGATTCAAAAGGAAGTACGATGGAAAAAATTAAAACAGGCACCTGGGTTGAAATTGAGCAAATTGTGTTAAAGCCAGAAGAAAGAGCTTCTGCCTTACCTGAAGATACCCGTAAAGTACCCTATGTGCTGCATGTGTCAGGATTTTTATTGGAAGATGCAGCACTTGGTCAGGAAGCACGAATAAAAACTGTGATAGGCCGGGAATTATTGGGAAAGGTACTTGTTGTAAACCCCAGTTATACACATAGCTTTGGTGATACCGTCCCTGAGTTATTAGATATTGGATTGGAGGAGTCGGAATGCTAACCCAGGATATGTCTTATGCGGCAGTAATGACAAGGAAGAATGAAATTATGAAGGCTTCCTTAGGGATTGATTTCAACGATTATATTCATAGCCCCATCTCCTTTGATTTTGAGCGAATGATGCACGAGACTGGTTACACCATTGAAGAGATTGCCAAAATTCAAACCGAAACGAAAGTAGGGAACACTCCCCTGTATGAACTTCGCAGGCTTACGGAGGAAGTCCGGAAATTCTCGGATCCAGGCAAAGGCGCTATGATTATGGTAAAGGATGAAGCTGCCAATGCATCGGGAAGTTTCAAGGCCAGGCGAGCTTCTATCAGCGCTTATGTGGCTGCATTAAAGGGCTATAAAGGCATGATTGCAGCTTCCAGTGGTAATTATGGTGCAGCTGTGGCTTCTCAGGCAGCACAGCGCGGATTGAAGTGCATTATCTTGCAGGAAGTGTTTGATAGTCGTGGTGTGGGACAACCCGAGATTATTGAAAAAGGTCGTGCATGCGAGGCATATGGGGCAGAGACTCTCAAATTGAGTGTGGGCCCAGAGCTTTTTTATATGCTTTTAAGAACATTGGAGGAAACGGGATTTTTTAATGCAAGTCTCTACACTCCTTTTGGTATTCGCGGAGTTGAGACTTTGGGCTGGGAAATTGCCCATCAGATACAAGATCGTTATCATAAAGCACCAGATGCTGTTGTCATCACCCATGCCGGCGGAGGAAACCTGACTGGGACTGCTCGAGGTCTTCAGGCTGCTGGATGTGATCAGACTCGGATTGTTGCCTGTTCAGTAGATCTGGGTGGTTTGCACATGGCCTCGGACACTGATTTTAACAAAAAATCATTCACAACAGGCCACACTGGTTTTGGTATTCCTTTTGCAACCTGGCCAGATCGTGTGGATGTTCCTCGCAATGCAGCCCGTAGTCTACGCTATATGGATGAGTACCAACTGGTGACACAGGGTGAAGTTTTTTATGTAACGGAATTGCTCACAAAATTAGAAGGTCTTGAACGGGGTCCAGCTGGTAATATCAGTTTAACAGCGGCAGTCACGCTTGCTCGTCAAATGGACCGAGACCAGATTGTTGTTGTTCAGGAAACTGAATATACCGGAGCAGGAAAACACCACAACAGCCAGCTTTCTTTTGCTCGCAATAATGGCATTGAGGTAAGGCGTGGAGATCCCAAAGAAAATATTCCCGGAAAGACGATCGTTATTCCTGAATGTCTAGAGCAGGTTTGGGGCAAGGTTCAGGACATCGATAAATTACGCAATTCTTATTTGAAAAACGCGGTAAATCATTATCCTTTAACCGATTGGGATGGTTATGATTTTGAATTCCTGGCAGCTGATATTAAGAAAGATGTTGATTGGGTCAAAAGACAAGTAACTCGCATTTAGTTATTTTTAAAAATAATTTTGGAGGAAGAATGGCAGAAGATCGGATTGCCCGATTTGAGAAACGGCAGACAGAACTTAAACAAATGAGTGACACTGAATTAAAAGAACGATTCTGGTCATTATGTGACCAACTGGTGAAACCGATTGTTGAATTATCCAAAACACATACATCCCCATCCATTGAGCGGTCGGTTTTGTTACGCATGGGAATTGATAGTATTTCAGCTCATGGGATTGTTGATCGTATTTTTGAAGCTGGATTGCTGGGAAAAGGTGCAGGACATGTTGTTCTAAAACTGTCCCAAAAATCAGGTTTGAGTATTCGCGAAGCTGCTGCAGCCATCCTGGAAAATAAAGATGTTTTACAAGACTTGTTCTAGGGTGGGAAAGCGAGATTAATCATGAACCAAAAAGATTCACTTGATCCAAAGAAAAAACTGGATATTGAAAAAATATTAGAAGGACTGGAAAATTATCATCCCACTCGAAAGGGATGGACCTGGCGCAATGTTCCATCTGATGGGGTGGACATGGGTCCTTTCCATTTCCATGATATGTCCGAACCATTGAAAAATAGCATCGGTTTACCTGCGTCGAAATATTTTGACAACATTGATCCTCAACCGAGTTGTGTGGTTACCACAGAAATTGCATCCGGGCGTTTTGAAGATGATTTACGACGTATGCGTATGGCAGCCTGGCATGGTGCAGATCATATCATGGTTATACGTACCACCGGGCAGAGCCACATTGATGGTTTGCTGGAAGGTACACCGGAAGGAATTGGCGGAGTACCCATTACCCGCAAGCAAATTCGAGCCAGCCGAAAAACCTGTGACATGATTGAAGAAGAAGTAGGTCGGCCGATTAATTTCCATAGTTATGTGTCGGGAGTGGCAGGCCCTGAGGTTGCGGTATTGTTTGCTGAAGAGGGGATAAACGGGGCTCATCAGGATCCTCAATATAACGTTTTGTATCGCAATGTGAATATGTATCGATCATTTGTGGATGCAGCCGAAGCGAAGCGTTTGATGAATGATGCTGGGATTTTCCAGATTGATGGGGCTCATAATGCTAATGCAACAGCTAAAGCGGGTTGGCTGGTTATGCCCGAATTGATGGTGCAGCATGGCATTAATTGTGCCTTTTCTGTAGCCGTCGGTATGCAGAAAGATTTGATTGGGTTATCGACTGTGCCACCAAACGCACCACCCGCTCCAAAGTTATGGTTTGACTTACCCTATGCAGTTGCTCTGCGAGAATTTTTCTCGGATTTCAAGATGAGGGCTCAACAGAATACACGGTATATTGAGGCCGATATTGAGGAAGCAATCCGCACCCATACAATTGATACCTTGATCTCAATGTTGACCAGTGCGGATATTCAAAGCACCATTACCCCGGATGAAGGTCGAAATATTCCCTGGCATTACAACAATATTCGCGGCGTCCAGACAGTGAAACAAACCTGGGCAGCTTTGGACGGCATTAAGCAATTGCTTTCTCTAAATCATGATGGTCCTTTAGGTGTCATGGTAAGAGATATCAAAGAAAGAGCAGTTGCCTTTCTTGAAGAAGTTATAGAAACCGGGGGTTATTTTGCTGCTGTTGAGAAAGGATTTTTCGTAGATTCTGCCAAATATCCAGAGCGAAACGGAGATGGTATTGCACGCAACGGCTCAGGGGGTGTTGCAGCCAACTCAATTGTGGAGCGTGATCCAGATTATTATGCTCCAGTCTGCAGCCATTTTGGAGAAAATCACATTCCAGATGGTGTCGAAAAAGCTTGTGATCCAATTGATGGTTGTACTCTCTGTAAGCCAGAGAAAATCGTGTATATTGACGAATTGGACCCTGAAGATAACTGTCAAAAAAGATTGGAAACAACTTTTCCTTACCGGAAAGGGAATCTTATTAAACCTGAAACTGAATCGGCAGGTGATGGAACAATTTTGACTCAATTCTTTGTGCCTCTTCCTGAAGAGATGGCTGGCGTTTATGGGGTGGAAATGGCAAAGAAATTGGGATTGGTTGACCCAGAGGTCATTAATATTATGATTATGCATCCTGCTGAAGGATGTTTTGTCGAGGTCAAGGGTAAAGTTGCTTTTGATATCGATGTGACCACCCTAAAAATACCGGAAAAAGATGAGGTTTTACCAGAAGAAGAATTACGTGAGGTTGTAAAGAAGGTTGGATTACGGGTTGTAGCTGGAACCGTTGGTGAAGATGAGCACAGTGTTGGTTTACGGGAGATCCTGGATATCAAACATGGTGGCATTGAAAAATATGGTGTCAAGTATCATTATTTGGGTACTTCAGTTCCGATTGCGAAACTGGTCGATGCCGCGATTGAAACAGGCGCACACGCTATCTTGATATCCACCATTATCAGTCACAATGACATCCACCGCATGCAAATGAAAAAACTGGCAGAAATCTGTAAAGAAAAGGGCGTCAGAGAAAAATTGATCTTGATCGCAGGCGGTACCCAGGTGAATCGCGAAATGGCAAAAGAGACCGGAATAGATGCGACTTTTGGTCGTGGTACGAAGGGTATACAGGTTGTTAATGCGATGGTCAAAGTTTTGAAATCAAGAGGACAGGTCTGAAAACAGGTGGTACTGTGTCGCTGGAATTATCGATCTTAACCATAGAAGTTGGTTCCACCATCACAAAAGTGAATGGTTTTAACCGTCTACAAGAGGGTGGTTTTCAACATCTTGCACAAGGGTTTGCGCCAACCAGCATTTCAGATGGCGATGTGGGGATAGGTGTAGATCAGGCTGTAGAGGACTTAAAAACACGTTACAAAGGCAGGATTGATCAACCAGAGGTCTTTGTGAATAGTTCTGCTGCCGGTGGATTACGGATGACTGTTCATGGATTGACATATTCCATGACTGCCAGGGCTGCCCGGGAAGCAGCATTGGGAGCTGGGGGTATTGTCAAATTAGTAACTGCAGGCGAACTGGATGAATACGAATTGGAAGAAATTCGGGATATTCATCCGAATATAATCCTGTTAGCAGGTGGCGTGGATTATGGTGAAAAAGAGGTTGTTCTACGAAACGCAGAGAAACTTGCCGCTTTAAAATTAAGTGTACCCGTTCTATTTGCTGGAAATTCCGCCATACGAAAACCTATCCAAAGGATTTTTGATCAAGCTGGAATTGAAACGATGCTGGTTTCGAATGTGTTTCCGGATGTTGATGTACTCAATATTGAGCCGGTCAGGAAAGTCATTCATGAATTGTTTAACAAACATATTATCCATGCTCCTGGGATGTCACGATTATCAGAATTAACTCACTGGGGTATTTTGCCTACGCCAGGTGCAGTGCTGAAAGCTGCGGAATTGTTTGCAGATGAATTGGGAGATTGCTTGATTTTTGATGTAGGCGGCGCAACAACCGATGTTCATAGCGTGACACATGGCAGTCTGGAGTGGAATTCCAGGTTGATCGAACCTGAGCCGTATGCTAAACGAACGGTTGAAGGTGATCTGGGGGTGTTTGTCAATGCTCATAATATAATGGAGATGGAAAACGATCCAATATGGAATGAAAACTCCATTGAACTTTCACCAATTCCGACCACTGAAAAACAAAAAAATCTTACCCGCTGGTTATGTTCACGAGCAGTGGAAACTGCAGTTCGACGGCATGCCGGTGTAATCAGTGATCTTTATACTCCATCCGGGAAAAAACAAATTGTGAAAGGAAAAGACCTGACTGCCATCCAATGGGTAATTGGAACAGGAGGGGCACTTACATTGGTTGATGGTGGAGAAGAGATTCTTCGGAATGTTTGCACAGGGGTGGGTAAATATCTTTTACCAAAACCAGAAACCAAAATTATTCTGGATAGAGAATATCGATTCTCTGCATTGGGGACACTGGCGCAGGCATATCCTGAGGATGTTAAACTAACCTTTCAAAATTGGGTCAATTCTATAAATTCGGAAAAGTTAGAAAAATTTTCAGAGCGGTGATTGTATTTAAGTTAATCTGGAGTTTATCATGTATATTAGAACCCCGAGAATAGAAATTTTTACAAAAAAAATTGAAGCGAATACCAGAACTATTGTTGATATGATCCATGCTGCTGGGGGGAGTGCCGCTTGTATTACCAAAGTTACCTGTGCTAATCCTGCTGTCGTGCGGGCTTTACGAGCAGGAGGAGCCGACATGATTGCGGATTCCCGGATACTCAATCTTCAATCGTTGGTAGGCACAGGACTGAATTTACCCCTAATGTTGTTAAGAATCCCTGCTCCAAATCGGGTTGCTGACATCGTGCGCTGTGCGGATTACTCCCTTAATTCCTCTGTTGCGACTGTAAAAAAACTTTCAGAGGCAGCACAATTTTTTAAAGTAAATCATAAAGTGATAATTATGGTTGACATAGGGGATTTGAGAGAGGGAGTCTGGCCAGATCATGTTAATAATGTGGTTAAAGATATGGCAAACTTACCCAATATTGAAATAGTAGGGCTAGGATGTAATCTTGCCTGTTATGGTGGTGTCATTCCTAATCATGAAAACATGCAAATGTTAGTTGATATCCGTGATGAATGCCGCAGAGTAACGGGTCTTGAGCTCCCAGTCCTTTCCGGTGCAAATAGTGCCAGTTTACCAGTTCTATTTCGCGGAGAAATGCCAAAAGAAATCAACCATTATCGAATTGGGGAAACCATGCTTCTGGGAAGAAACGTAATTGATCGCAGCCCCTGGCCGGGCATGCATCAGGATACTTTTCGTGTGGTAGCAGAAGTGGTGGAAATTGAGCCAAAACCCTCCATTCCTATCGGAGAGCGCGGGCAGGATGCTTTCGGTGGGCATGTTGAATTTGTTGATCGGGGTATACGGCGCAGGGCTATTTGTAATATTGGTCGCCAGGATGTGGTTGTTGATAATATTATTCCAGAAGATCCAGGCATTATTGTCCTGGGTGGTAGCAGCGACCATCTCATTCTGGATATAGAGAAAGCGCAAAACAAAATTACGCTGGGTAGTGAAATTGCTTTTTCGCCAGGATACGGGGCTCTATTAGCTGCTTCGACATCCCCTTATGTTCAAAAGGTTGTGATTGAAAAATAACCTTAAATTGCAAAAATGATATACTGACAAATATCAAAAACATATGGGCGATAAAGAAGGAAAATATGTTATATCAGACCATCGCACGTATACACCTGCAAAATATTAAGTTCAACATTGATGGCATTCGAAATGCTGTTGGCCCTGATCGAAAAATCTTGATTGCGGTCAAAGCAAATGGATATGGACACGGCGCAGTAGAAGTTGCTCACATGGCTGAAAAGATTGGGGTAAATTGGCTGGGTATCGCAACCGTTCCAGAGGGAATTCAGTTGCGAGAAGCTGGAATTTGGTTGCCCATTCTTAAATTCAGCCCGGCTTTTCCAGAGGAAATGGAACAAGCCGTACTGAACAAACTTACTTTGACGGTATGTGAAAAACATAATATTTTTGCATTGGAAAAAATTTGTACGTCTCTGCAAATGAATGTAGATGTGCATTTAAAAATTGATACTGGTATGGGGCGCATTGGTGTATCAATTGACGAAGCAGAACAACTGGCATATTTCATCGATAGCGAATGTCCCCATCTGCATCTGGACGGCATTTTTACACATTTACCGGTCAGTGATGATGGAGATCCAACCTATACTCAGTATCAAATTCTTCGATTTAAGGAAATTGTTGACCAGGTTAATAATCGGATTGGTAGAAAATTGAATTTGGCTCATTGCTCCAATTCGGGGGCTGTATTGGGACATCCTTCTGCCTGGTTGGATATGGTACGACCAGGCATCATGATCTATGGTTTTTACCCCGGTGATGACACCCCACAGAGTATTCCGCTGAAACCTGGACTTAGCTTTATAACACGGGTTTCCTTCCTTAAAAAAGTAACTGCCGGAACGACGATTGGATATGGGCGAACCTGGACTGCGCCTGAAGATACCTGGATCGCTACTATTCCAGTTGGATATGCAGATGGATTTAACCGCTTATTCTCCAATATGGGGCGTGTATTGAGCAAAGGAAAATCATATCCCATCGTAGGACGTGTTTGTATGGATCAGAGCATGGTAAATTTGGGGCAAGACACGGATGTGCAAGTTGGCGATGAAGTTGTGTTAATTGGGAAAAGTGGAAAAGAAGAAATCACCTGTGATGAATGGGCATCAAAACTGGGGACGATTACATACGAGGTTACCTGCCAGATCAACTCCCGCGTTGAACGACTTTACGATCCATTTGAATAATACAGATGAACATTACTGGATCAAGAGATTAAATACACACAAAAATGAACAGCCTTCGCGTTTCAATTCAAGCGAAGGCTGTATAAACCAAGTTATGAAGGGTAATGCTTATTGAACCTCAAATTCCAGGGTTTTTTCCAGTGTGCCATTCATGTAGATCTCAACTTTGTAGGATCCGGATGGCCATAATTGATCATTCTGCAAATTGAAGGTGAATTTATTTTCACTTTCCGTGGTGAGTTCGAATTCACTGATTAAGAAATTTGGATCAACACCTTCAACATCCACAGCAGTCCAAACAGCCTTAAGTGTGGTGTCTTCCGGTGCATTGGCGACCTTTACTACACAATAAAAGGTCTGATCACCTGAAAAAGCGGTGAAATTTCCAGAGCCATCTTCATTGGGTGTCAGATAAGCATCGCTGATTTTTGCAGTACTTACGCTGGCTTCGCAAGCGAGCATTTAAACATTAAAACGATAGCAATTACGAATACTTGAATTTTATTCTTATTCACATGCACCTCTTTTTGATAAATTATATCTACGTTATCCGAATTTACAAGAGAAAAAACTTACAATATCCAAAAAAATTGATGAAACTATATAAAGAAAATAATTTGACAAAAATTATCCAAATTGCTACAATCTTTTTTATTGAAGCCTGATGAAGAAAAAACCATCATTTACACCTTTTTTGCAGGATGATTAGTGAATATCTCAGAAAGGAAAAAATTATGAGCAGCGTGCGTGTATTGGTAGGCACAAGAAAAGGTGCATTTATATTTACTTCAGATTTTAAAAGAGAAAATTGGGATATTAAAGGACCATTCTTTGCTGGTTTGGAGATCTATCATATAAAGGGATCAAGTGTGGATCCGCAACGAATTTATGCCTCACAGGCAAGTGATTGGTTCGGCCAGGTGAATCACAGATCCAGTGATGGCGGATTATCCTGGGAGACGATTGGAAATCAATTTGATTACGTAGGGGAAGTTGGAACCCATCAGGATTTTAGTGGCGATCAGATCCCCTGGAAATTCAGAAGGATTTGGGCTTTTGAACCATCACCTACCGAGAAAGATACCGTCTTTGCAGGAGCAGAAGATGCGGCTTTGTTCAAATCCACAGATGGGGGCATGACCTGGCAGGAATTACCGGGATTACGAAAAATTCACTCAAATATGTGGATGCCTGGTGCTGGAGGAATGGGGTTGCACACCATATTGATCAACCCTAAAAACCCTGATCAGATTTTTGTGGCTATTTCAGCTGCAGGTGTCTTTCGTACGAATGATGGCGGACAGACCTGGAGTGGCATTAACCACGGATTAAAATCCGAATATGAATTACCCAATCCAGAGGCGGAAGTAGGCCATTGTGTCCACAGCATCGCTATGCATCCTTCCAATCCAAATGTTTTGTTCATGCAAAAGCATTGGGATGTCATGCGCAGCGATAATGCCGGAGATGATTGGTATGAAGTGAGTGATAATTTGCCAAGCGATTTTGGTTTCCCGATTGCCATACATGCGCATGAACCTGAAACGATCTATGTAATCCCCATCAAAAGTGATTTGGAGCACTATCCTCCAGAAGGTAAACTCAGGGTTTACCGAAGTCGAACCGGTGGTTATGGCTGGGAAGAATTAAGTAAAGGATTACCTCAAAAAGATTGTTATGTGAATATTTTGCGGAGTGCATTAGCGGTTGACACGCTTGATTCTTGTGGTGTCTATTTCGGCACAACCGGTGGTCAGTTATACGTGTCTCCTGATTCTGGTGAGACCTGGCAGACAGTTGCTCAGAATTTACCAGCGGTTTTATCTGTTGAGGTACAAGTTTTGCTATGATACGAGTCATTTTACCGACATATTTACAAAGGCTTGCCAATGTGGGTCGGGAGGTTCAACTTGAAGTTGATGGCGATATCACTTTCTTAAAATTATTGGATGTGATAGAAGATAAATATCCAATGTTAAAAGGTACCATCCGGGATCATGTCACCAAAGTACGCAGAGATTATTTACGATTCTTTGCCTGTGGTCAGGATTTATCACATCTTTCACCAGATCAGTTATTGCCAATTGAAGTTTTAGAGGGAAAAGAACCTTTTCGTATTGTGGGTGCCATGTCAGGTGGGTAGTCGTGGATAATTTCTATTCGCATAGGTACAAAAATTAATCCTTTTACTTCCACGATGGAAGGATGATTTTTTTGTTATGTTATAATTTGCCAGAGCAATCATTGATGGTTTGGGGATTTATTGATTGAGTCTTGTTTAAGCTTTCAATTTACTTTTCATTATAAATAGGATTTATCAATGATCCTCATTCAATCAGTAGATGATTAAATAATCATGTTTCATTTGTTGATGACTTTAATTTTTTGCAGACAAACCAAATAATCCACAATTGTTAGCAAGTTCGTTGGGATTACTTGAGATATGAGGAGAAAAAATGGAATTGAAAAATTCTTTACAAACGGATCAATTTTCCGAGATCATCATTGTGTCAAATCGTGGGCCGGTAACCATCACCAAAGACGAACAGGGTGAAACCACCTACAAACGTGGGAGTGGGGGATTGGTGACTGCTCTGACAGGTCTGGCACATTATAAAAAATTAACATGGGTTGCTTGCGCCATGAGCCCAGAAGATGCAGAATGGAAGCAAGGCCAGATTTGCCTGGAGGAAAATGATTGTAATCTGACAGTTCATTTTATTAATCCCGACCCTGAAGCATACGATGGATATTACAATCAAATTTCTAATCCCTTATTATGGTTTTTGCAGCATTCTATGTGGGATGTCCCTCGATCGCCCGTTATTGATCATCAAACTTGGAAAGCCTGGGACACTGGATATCAGGTAGTGAATCGACAATTTGCAAAAGCGATAGCTGAGCTGGTGAGACAGAAGAAAAAACCTGTTCTCATCATGTTGCAGGATTACCACTTATATTTAACAGCAAGGTATCTTAAAAAATATTTACGAGGTCAGGCTGTTACTATTTCATTATTTGTGCATATTCCCTGGCCAGGGCCTGAATATTGGGGAATTTTGCCCAAAAGAATGCGCTATGAAATTCTGGATGGTTTGGCAGCTGTAGATCTGATGGGATTTCAGACGAGTGAAGACGGTTTAAATTTTATTCGAACTTGCGAAAATTTCTTACCAAAATCGGTTGTCAGATATCGCAATCGCAGGGTTAGATACCACAGTCATGACACATTCATTCGAGATTTTCCCATATCCATCGATGTTGGTGCATTAGAGGCCATGGCAGAATCTACTGAAGTGGCATTGTATCAGAAAGAAATTGCCAGGCAGGTTAATGGCCAAAAAATGATTTTACGAGTAGATCGACTTGAGCCCAGTAAGAATATTCTGAGGGGATTCCAGGCGTATGAATCTTTGTTGGAAATGCATACTGAATATCGCGGAAATGTTATATTCATGGCTTATTTGATTCCTTCCAGGGTTGGGGTTGAAGAATATCAAACCTATCTGGATGAGATTATGGTGTTTGTTGGACGAATTAATGCGCATTATGGCAGTAGTGATTGGGAACCTATACGGTTGCTGGTTGGTGAGAATTATCCAAGGGCTGTAGCTGCCATGAAGATGTATGATGTATTGTTGGTCAATTCGATTGCAGATGGAATGAACCTGGTAGCAAAAGAAGGACCCATTGTGAATCAAAAAGATGGCGTGTTAATTTTATCAGAACGAGCGGGAGCGCGTCAGCAATTAGGAAATGGAGCTCTTGTCATTTCACCTGTTGATATTTTTGACACGCAAAAAGCCTTACATCAAGCCCTCAGTATGAGTATTGAAAAAAGGCAGGAAAAGGTTACATTTCTTAGAAGAATTGTACGTGAAGAAGATATCAACTATTGGCTCAAATCACAGATAGATGTGGTGAATTCTATTAAAGAAAAAGGTAAGAAAGAAGAAAGCTAAAAAAATAACTTTATGGACACTAAAAAAATTCTTTTCGAAATCAGGAAAAAAACTAGCATGATAGATAGCCCATCTTTACAAAAGTTAATGAAAATCTCCCAAAAAGAAAGAGCTTTTCTATTTCTGGATTATGATGGGACTTTGGCCCGGTTTGCCCCGAATCCAGATGTGGTCTTACCAGATTCCGAATTAATCGAAATCCTTCATGAAATTAATCTTCTGGATAGAATTCGATTGGCTATTATCAGCGGACGAAGATTAGATCATATCCGATCATTGGTACCCATCGATGGTATCTGGTTGGCGGGTAGTTACGGATTGGAAATGATTGATCCCAGGGGAAATGAAATTCATTTATTGGAATTTGATCAGTTGAGACCGGGATTGGAAATCATAATACCTACCTGGCAGGCG
>JAHYJK010000088.1 GCA_019429225.1 Anaerolineaceae bacterium | reverse complement strand
CTTCATCGATCGTGTCTTTAAAACACATTTCAATCAGATCAGCAATCGCTCGCAGATCAGTGCTGGGATTTAACGCCCGTATTTGTCCTGCCCTCTTTCCTGAATCATCCTTCATTCGGTTCTATTTTACACCACTGAAATGGATACACAAAATGAATCAAATCTCTAAAGGCGTAATTTCCAATGATGTAGGTCTATTTCCTGCAACACACATGTTTTCTATCGAAATTCTTATATGCTTCTAATACAATACTTACAATGTAGAGTATCGGATTTTGATATAATCCAACATAATAAAGGTGTGTGTATGCAGCATGCATAATGGAAGGACAATACCCAAATGATGAGATTTGACCGATTTACAGAACGTGCTCAGGAAGCTGCTCAAAGAGCAGCTGAGATCATTCAAAGATACGGCCACAACCAGATTGATACCGAGCACATTCTTTTAGCCCTGATAGAACAACCAGAAGGTGTTATACCTCAAATATTAGAGATTTTAAAAATCGACCCCAGTATTCTGGAAGAAAGATTAGACTACATTCTTCGTACCAGCCCAAAAGCCAGTATTTTTGGCGGTGGGGCAGGTCAGGTTTTTATTACCCCGCGAGTCAAGAGAATTATCGATCTTGCCAATGAAGAAGCGAGTCGATTAAAGGATGAGTATATTTCAACCGAGCATATTTTTCTGGCCATTCTCAGTGAAAAGAATACCCCAGCAGCTCGTTTACTGGAAGGTTCAGGCATCAATCGTGAGCGAGTAGTCGAAGCGATTAATCAATTACGTGGTGGACAAAGAGTAACCGATCCTCAAGCCGAGACCCGTTATCGCAGTCTCGAAAAATATTCGCGTGATCTGACCACCCAGGCCCGGGAAGGAAAATTAGACCCTGTTATTGGCCGTGATAATGAGATTTTGCGTGTCATGCAAATTCTATCCCGTAGAACAAAAAATAATCCTGTCCTCATCGGAGAAGCAGGCGTTGGCAAAACGGCCATCGTTGAAGGGTTGGCTCAAAAGATCGCTTCTAATGACATTCCTGAAATACTGATGGGTAAAAAGGTGATTTCATTGGATCTAAGCGCTATGATTGCCGGTTCACGCTTTAGAGGTGAATTTGAAGAGCGACTGAAAGCCGCGATTGAAGAAGTACAACGTTCAGAGGGAGAAGTAATTCTTTTCATCGATGAATTGCATACAGTTGTCGGGGCTGGGGCAGCCCAGGGGGCTATGGATGCTTCCAACATGCTGAAGCCAGCTTTGGCTCGTGGTGAATTACAATGTATTGGTGCCACTACACTGGACGAATTCCATAAACACATAGAAAAAGATTCGGCACTGGAGCGAAGGTTTGCACCTGTGTATGTAGACGAACCAACTGTGGAAGATACCATCCAGATGTTATTCGGGCTTCGAGACCGGTATGAAGCACATCACAAAGTTCGCTTTGCGGATGAAGCCCTTGTATCTGCTGCTAGGTTATCTTCACAATATGTCACAGACAGAAGATTACCGGATAAAGCCATCGATTTGATGGATGAAGCAGCAGCAAAATTACGGGTAGCTCTATATTCTTTACCAGAAGATTTGAAAAAAACAAAATCTGAGTTAGATCGATTAGCTGCCGAAGAAGAAAAAGCAGGCGTGGAACGTGACTATGAACGTGCAGCCCGTATGAAAGCGGAACGATTACGCCTCCAAACAGAATTTGACGAACAGCGTGATAAATGGGAAGCTGAACATCAATTGGATGAAGTTGTGGACATCGATGATATTGCGCAAGTTGTTGCCCAATGGACAGGTATTCCGGTGAATCAGATGATGGAAACGGAATCCGAAAAATTGTTGCATATGGAAGAAAGATTACATGAAAATATCATCGGCCAGGATGAAGCAGTTAAAGCAATATCAGATGCAATTCGTCGGGCACGTTCGGGATTGAAAGATCCACGCCGCCCGATCGGTTCATTTATCTTTATTGGTCCCTCTGGTGTAGGTAAAACGGAACTTGCCAAAGCCCTGGCTTTATTCATGTTTGGAGATGAAGACGCCCTGGTACGATTGGATATGAGTGAATATCGCGAACAACATACAGCCTCGCGCTTGTTTGGGGCTCCTCCTGGGTATGTCGGTTACGAAGAAGGTGGCCAGTTGACCGAAGCTGTTCGTCGTCGTCCATATCGAGTCATTTTGTTCGATGAAATCGAAAAAGCGCATCCTGAAGTGTGGAATTCATTACTCCAGATTTTGGATGATGGCAGACTCACCGATGGGCAAGGTCATCAGGTCGATTTTCGCAACACGGTGTTGATCATGACATCGAACCTGGGAACTGAATTTGTGAAAAAAGGTGGTACTTTAGGCTTCTTATCCAGCGACAATGATGAACGAGATGCCCATGAAAAAATTCAAAATGCCTTGAAAAGCACTTTCCGCCCTGAGTTTATCAACCGAATTGATGAGATTATTATGTTCTCACCACTCACAGTTGAACAGGTCAAAGATATCGTCATTTTACAAATGAAGGAAATTCAGGATCGTCTACAGGAGAATGGTATTGAAGTTGAGTTGAGCGAAGCTGCCCGAGATTGGCTGGCAAGTGAAGGCTATGATTCCATGTTCGGTGCGCGACCATTACGCAGAGCCTTACAAAAATTTGTAGAAAGTCCACTTTCTGTCAGTATTCTGGCAGGTGAATTCCACGATGGAGACGTTATTTCTGTCGACCTGAATAGTGAAACCAACAAACTGGTATTTCTCAAGAAAGAAATTCAAAAGGAAACCTCCCAGGAATCTGAATAGAGTTTCTTCACAATAAATATGGAATCCAGATTTGATAATTCATCAAACCTGGATTCTTTTCTCAATGGAATCTAATCCTGTGAAAAAATTTCTGTGCAACATCGAATCCATCACTTTAGTTTTTCAAAATTTCAAACCGTTTGACAGTCGCCTTGCCTGTCGTTATACTTGATTTCAACTTGAAAATTGACAATTACCCACTTGTTTGGGTTTCAGGAGGTTTCTTTGAAAAAAGCACTGATCACAGGAATAACAGGCCAGGATGGTTCATATTTAGCTGAACTATTATTGGCCAAGGGATATGAAGTTCATGGATTGATACGTCGAGCCAGCACATTCAATACACGACGTATTGATCATATCTACCATGACCCACACAACACAGGTGAAGAGGTTAAATTAACACTGCACTATGGTGATGTATCTCAATCGGAAGCACTTCTGGATGTTATTTACAACTTCCGTCCAGATGAAGTTTATCATCTTGCAGCACAAAGTCACGTTCGTGTAAGTTTTGACATGCCTGAATATACTGGTGATGTTACCGGACTGGGAACCATTCGGATTCTGGAAGCCATTAGGAAAAGCGGCTCAAAAGCCAGATTTTATCAGGCTTCGTCCAGCGAATTATATGGTTCCTCACATCCTCCCCAAAATGAAGACACACCATTCCGCCCACAGAGTCCGTATGCAGCTGCAAAATTATATGCATACTGGGTCACAAAACAATACCGTGATGGCTATGGTATTTTTGCCAGCAATGGCATTTTGTTCAATCATGAATCTCCCCGTCGTGGAGAAACCTTCGTAACCCGAAAGATCACACGTGCATTAGCCAATATCGTAAAAGGTACTCAAAAACACCTGTATCTGGGGAATCTGGACGCCAAACGCGATTGGGGCTACGCCCCTGATTACGTTGCCGCCATGTGGAAAATGATGCAACATGACGAAGCCGGGGATTTTGTGATCGGAACGGGAGAAGCCCATTCCGTACGTGAATTTCTAGATGAATCATTTGGTTATCTCAATCTTGACTGGCATGAATATGTTCGCATCGATCCACGCTATTTTCGACCGAATGAAGTCGATTATTTGTTAGCTGATCCTTCGAAGGCGATCCGGGAAATTGGCTGGACACCACGAGTTTCCTTCAAAGAATTGGTTAGAATTATGGTCGACGCAGATATGGAATTGCTCGATTTAGAATCTCCTGGCGAAGGTAAATCTCTTCTCGAAAAACACCATGGCCGTTGGCATCGTTGGGATAGCCAGGTTGTCAGCATGGACCGCTAATATGTCGAAAGAGAGATCTATTCTTTTCGTTTGTACAGCCAATCAATGCCGCTCCCCGATGGCTGAAGCTATCATAAAAGATTATATTAAAAGAATGGATCTCCCCACCAACTGGATTGTTCAATCCGCCGGTACGTGGGCTGAAAATGGTCATCCCGCAACTCCTTCAGGTGTCAAAGCAATGGCGCTACGCGGATTAGACACCAGCTTGCATCGATCACAATCCATAACAAAAGATTTACTAAAACAATTTGATTTGATTCTCACCATGGAATCAGGTCACAAAGAAGCCATCCAAATTGAATTTCCTGAATTTTCAAAGAAAGTGTTTATGTTATCGGAAATGTCGGGGGTTGAGATCAACATCGACGATCCCATTGGTGGTACTTTTGAGGATTATTTGAACACGGCTGATGAAATTGACGAATTGATCAGTAAAGGGCTCTCCAATATACTTCAAACTTTAAACTACCCTGAAAATCGTTAATTCTTCCACAGAAAAATATTGATAAATAAAAAGTGAGGATCTATGGGGAAAGACATTAAACAATTAACAGATGATATGCATCATTTCGTTTCTGCAAAAGGCTGGTATATGCCGGATAGCACGCGTCCTCAAACACCAAAAAATATTGCCATTTCCCTGGTGCTGGAAGCCAGCGAGGTTCTGGAGCACTTTCAATGGAGCGAAAACGATTATGATAAAGAGAAATTGGAAGGTGAGGTGGCAGATGTTGCTCTTTACCTTTTTCAACTCTGTCAAATCTGTAACATAGATCTTGAAAAGGCTATTCATCAGAAGCTCAAATTGAATTACGAACGTCAATGGGATCAAAATACGGTAAAATAGCACATATTCTAAAAGGATAAACTATGAAAATCACTATATTCGGCGGCTCATCTCCTCTCCCAGAAAGTAATGAATATCAATTTGCCTATGATCTTGGGCGTGCTTTAGCCATAGCCGGTCATACTGTATTAACGGGTGGTTACATGGGAACAATGGAAGCAACTTCTAGAGGTGCTGCTGAAGTTGGTGGACATGTAATTGGAATCACCTGTGTTGAAATTGAACGCTGGCGGAAGCGCTCACACAATCCATGGGTAAAAGAAGAGTGGAAGTTGGAAACATTACATGAGCGCATGATCAAGTTGATTGATTCGAGTGATACTGCTATTGCACTACCTGGTGGTCCAGGTACGCTGGCTGAAATCGTTCTTATGTGGAATAGAATACAAATCGAAGCAATACCATCCGTACCTATCATTCTGGTTGGTGACAAATGGAAGAAAATCTTTTCATTGTTTTACCTGGAACTCAACGGATATATTCCTCCCGACAGTATTGAGACGATAAAATTTGCTAAAACAATTGAAGAAATCATTTCATACTTACCCTTAGAAACAAGAATTTAGTCCCATTAAAACATATAGGAAAGAAGAGAATCATGAGCGAAGAAAAACTCCCTAAACAAAGTGAAAATTTTTCAGAATGGTACAACCAGCTTATCCAGCGCGCAGAATTAGCCGATTATGCACCTGTACGCGGTTGTATGGTTGTGCGACCATATGGTTGGGCACTCTGGGAAAATATTCAAAAAGCATTGGATAAACGTTTCAAAGAAACTGGTCATGTAAATGCTGCTTTTCCTATGTTTATTCCCATGTCTTTTTTGGAAAAAGAAAAAGAACATGTTGAGGGATTTTCACCTGAATTAGCAATCGTAACCATTGGGGGAGGTCAGACTCTGGAAGAACCGCTGGTTGTCCGACCAACCTCTGAAACGATAATTGGTCATATGTATGCCAAATGGGTCAAATCCTATCGTGATTTGCCGATTCTCATCAACCAATGGGCCAATGTGGTTCGCTGGGAAATGCGCACCCGCATGTTCCTGAGAACCCTCGAATTTTATTGGCAGGAAGGCCATACAGCCCACGAAACCGCAGAAGAAGCCGAAGAAGAAACTTTGAAAATCTTAAATTTATATGCTGATTTTGCCATAAACGAGGCTGCTGTTCCGGTTATTCCTGGTATTAAATCAGAAGCAGAAAAATTTGCCGGGGCTAACAAATCCTATACCATTGAAGCCATGATGTTGGACACAAAAGCCCTTCAGTCCGGAACATCGCATAATTTAGGTCAAAACTTTGCCAAAGCCTTCGAAATCCAATATCTTGATCGTAATAATGAATTGCAATACGCCTGGACAACCTCCTGGGGTGTTTCTACACGTTTTGTAGGTGCCATTATTATGTCCCACGGTGATGATCAGGGTTTAATTCTCCCTCCTCGCCTGGCTCCTATTCAAATTGTAATCGTACCAATTTTCAAAAATGACGATGATCGAGAAAAGGTAATGAAGGTGGTCAGAGATCTTGAAAAAGATCTTGCACAATTCAGGGTGAAAGTTGATGATCGTGATAATTTAACCCCCGGGTTTAAATTCAATGATTGGGAAATGCGCGGCGTTCCATTACGTCTTGAGCTTGGACCCCGTGATGTTGATAATCAAACAGTTGTAGTTGCTCAAAGAGATATCCCGGGGAAAAGTGGTAAATTATTCCTTCCCATGGAAAATCTTGCCAGCCAACTTGAAACCATCTTGAATGATTTTCATGACCGTTTACTTAAAAAAGCTACTGACTTCCGTGATAGCCATATTTTTGAACCAAATAATTATGTTGAGTTTCAGGAAGTCGTACAAAATGGTTGGGCTTACGTTTATTGGTGCGGTGATGCAGTTTGTGAAACTGCGATTAAAAATGAAACCAAAGCGACTACTCGTTGCCGCCCATTGGGTCAGGAAAAATCACATGGAAAATGTATTTATTGCGGAAAAGACGCCGAATATAAAACATATTTTGCCAAAGCATACTAATCGTAATCATGGTTCGACAAAGTAGAGATCACTGGGATGCCTGCAATTCACATTGACCGGTTGATTCAACAAATCCAGACTATATTTGAGCCAGAATCACCTGGCCCAATTTTTCGTGAAAATTTCAGGTCATTATTAGAAGTACATGCGAATCTTGCTTATCGACCAGGAGTTGAAATTCAAAGAAAATCATTCGTGCCAAAATTACATCTGGCTCCGATCGTTATGCATCACCTCCAACAACAATTTTCATCATTGGCAAAAACGAAACCCGAGTTAGCGCTTGAATACGCAGATCAACTCTGGATAGAAGATTTGTATGAAGCCAGGTTCTTTTCTGCTGTAATTCTTGGCTCATTACCCATTCACTACAACCATGAGGTCATCGAACGATTTGTTGCCTGGGGATCCAAAATCTCAGAAAAGGAAATCCATCAAGTTCTTTTTAAATACGGCACACAAAATATCAAACAATCAAGTGCTACAAAATGGTTGGATACCATTCAGAGTTGGGTAGATTCAAACGCTGTACCACAAGCAATCACAGCCATCTATGCATTACAAACCCTCATAAATGATCCATCATTTTTAAATCTGCCAAAAGTTTTTCGTATCTTAACCCCTTTGTTTTCCATGAACAATCGGAGGATTACAACAGGATTAACCCTATTGATTGATGATCTTGCGCTGATTAGTCCAATTGAAACATCACATTATTTATCAAATTTATTATTAAGCACATCATACTCAACCCCCAAACTAATTGTCAGAAAAAGCATGAAATCGTTTCCTGAAAATGAACAAAAAAAACTGAGGACAGCGTTATCAAATTTACCAGACATAGAAACTTGATTTAAATGATTTTTAAATTTTCCAAAACACACGGATAACGAAATTAGGCCAATTCATTGCCCTGTACGTTGACTAAAATCCTTGATATAATTCTTGATTAGTGACTGGTCCTATATCCGGAATAATCTGGGTGTACGGAGACCTGCATAAAATAAATTTTAAGGAGCACATGTCATGTCATTAACATTAGAACAAAAAACCGCGATTATCGATCAATTTGCTCGCCATGAAGGCGATACTGGTTCACCAGAGGTTCAGATTGCATTATTAACAACACGCATCAAGGAACTCACCGAGCACCTGCGTGCTCACAAACATGATGAATCTTCCCGCCGAGGTTTGTTAAAATTGGTTGGAAAACGACGTCGTTTGCTAGCTTATCTTCGCGCCAGTGATTTTGGCCGATTCAGTGCAGTTGTAGAAAAACTCAGTCTGCGCGCAAAATAAGTTTATCGCGTGAATGGGGAGGCAAACCAAATAGCTTTCCCATTTTTATTGAATCAACTCGCAGGTTGGGTATTGAAACCTGTTCAGAACATTGGAAGTTCTGGATAATTTTCAGTTCCTGACCAGGCGGGACATTTTAGTTAAGAGGGAAAAAGTATGAAACCCGAAAGTAAGTCTTATAGCGTCCCCATGGGGGAAACCGTAATAACAATTGAAACTGGTAAGCTTGCTCAACAAGCTGGTGGAGCAGTAACAATCACCTGTGGAGAAACAATGATTTTTGCTGCAGCAACAATGGATAAACAACCAAGAGAAAGCACCGATTTCTTTCCTTTGACCATTGATTATGAAGAGCGAATGTACGCGGGTGGCCGCATTCCTGGTTCTTTCTTCCGTAGAGAAGGCCGACCGAGTACAGATGCCATTTTGTTAGCCAGACTAACCGATCGACCGATTCGACCATTATTTTCAAATGACATGCGCAATCCTGTTCAGGTCATCATGGTCTCGTTTTCATCTGACGGTATCAATCCAATCGATATCCTGGGTATCAATGCTGCTTCTGCTGCTTTGACAATCTCCGATATCCCCTGGAGTGGTCCGATTGGTGCTGTTCGTGTTGGTCGCATTGATGGAAAATTTATTGTTAATCCCACAT
Organism: Anaerolineaceae bacterium; assembly: GCA_019429225.1. Classification (GTDB taxonomy): domain Bacteria; phylum Chloroflexota; class Anaerolineae; order Anaerolineales; family Anaerolineaceae; genus UBA6170. The sequence goes on along the minus strand of JAHYJK010000088.1, from coordinate 5,971 downwards.
TCGAACAAATAGAAGAATCCGATCTGGATCTACGCGTCGCTGGAACAAAAGAAGCCATTTCAATGGTTGAGTGTGGAGCTAATGAGATTCCTGATGATATCATGGTAGAAGCATTGGCATTTGCACATGCATCCATTCAACCAATCATCGATCTTCAATTGAAGATGGCTGCGGAAATTGGTAAACCAAAAACTGTTGTTCCTTTATTCCCAGCCGATGAGAGTCTTGTCAGCAAAGTGGAAGCTCGTGTTGCAGCAGACATCGAAAATGCCCTGGCAACACAGCATACCAAAACAGAATTGAATACAGCCATTGATGAATTAAAAGCAAAAATGATTGAGGAATTTGCGAGTGAGGATGAGACTCTTTCTCGAGCTGTTTCAGAAGCATTTGAAGTGAGCTACAAACATGTCGTTCGCAAAAGAATTCTGGATTTGGGTTTTCGCCCGGATGGTAGAAATCCGGAAGAAATTCGACCAATCTGGTGTGAAGTAGGCTATAGCCCGCGTGCGCATGGTTCAGCCATTTTCACGCGAGGTGAAACACAGGCATTGACATTAGCCACACTGGGAACACCTCGTGAAGCCCAGGAAATGGATACCCTGGCACCCATGGAAAATAAACGCTATATGCATCATTACAATTTTCCTCCTTACTCAACTGGTGAGGTAAAACCCTTACGTGGACAATCCAGACGGGAAATTGGTCATGGTGCATTGGCAGAACGCGCATTGGTTCCTGTTATTCCTGATGAATCGGAATTTCCTTACACAATTCGTCTGGTAAGTGAAATCCTGGCTTCCAATGGTTCCAGTTCAATGGCATCTGTCTGTGGATCCACTTTAGCATTAATGGACACCGGTGTCCCGATCAAAGCTCCTGTAGCTGGCGTAGCTATGGGATTAGTTAAAGAAAATGAAAAATTTACAATTCTGACCGACATCCAGGGATTAGAAGATCACCTTGGTGATATGGATTTCAAGGTTGCCGGAACAAGCGCAGGTATCACAGCTTTACAAATGGATATCAAGATTGCTGGTATCACACCAGAAATCATGTCCAAAGCACTTAAACAAGCCTATCAAGCCCGACTATTTATTCTTGATAAAATGCTCGAAGTGATTGCTGTTCCCAACACTATTCTGAAACCTCATGCGCCCAAGATTACAATCGTGAAAGTCCCTGTTGATAAAATTGGTGCAATTATTGGCCCTGGCGGAAAAAATATCCGTGCCTTGCAGGAAGAAACCAACACCAAAATTGATATTGGTGAAGATGGTAGTGTCTTCATTGCAGCCGCTGAAGGATACGGTGCTGATATCGTCCGTGAAAGAATCGAAGCACTGATTGAAACACCTCAAATTGGTAGAATTTACACTGGAAAAGTCGTTCGCACTGTCGACTTTGGTGCCTTTGTAGAAATCATTCCAGGAACAGACGGTCTGGTTCACATCTCCCAATTGGATACAGAACGCGTCAATTCTGTGGAAGATATCGTAAGTGTTGGTGATGAAATCACAGTCATGATCACAGATATCGATAGCAATGGCAAGATCCGGCTTTCAAGACAGGCTGTTTTGGAAGGTTGGACCGTTGAAGAAGCCAAAGAACGTGATCGTGGTGGAAAGCCATCGGGTGGCCGTCCCGGTGGACAAAATAGAGGCGGTGACCGCGGCAATCGCGGCGATCGTGGTGGAAATCGCGACAACCGCTCAGGGAATCGTGGCGGACAAAACCGATACTAATATGAATTTAGAAAAAATCAGTCCCAAATCAAAGGACTGATTTTTTTATTTAACTACATAAAAATTTATTGATCTCTTGTCGGTAGGAAAGGCATCTCCGGACCTGGAATGTTCAACAATTTCGATAAAGCCGCTCGCATGGCTATGCGGTCATCCCAGTGATATTCTGTTTCACCAAAACACATGGATTGCTCATGACCTTTTCCACATGCCAATACCAAATCACCAGCTTTGGCTATTTGAACACCTAATTCAATTGCATTCCCCCTATCAGGTACAATGAACAGATTTTCACCCAGGACAGCGCCTTGATTTTCTGCAGCATGTTGCATTTCAGCCAAAATCGAATCCAGGTTTTCAGTACGTGGGTCTTCAGCAGTGATAATTGTAATATCCGCCAATTGCGCAGATTTTTCTGCCATCATCCTTCTTTTTTCCCGATCACGTAATCCGGCAGAACCAAATATGGTGATTACCCTTCCATCCGTTATTTTTCGTACAGTATTGATGGCATTTTCGAGTGCATTTGGTGTGTGTGCAAAATCAACAATCGCCTGGAATGGTTGTCCCATGCGTATCTGTTCCATGCGGCCAGGAACTGCCTGCATATTTTCTATTCCCTTTACAGCAAGGTCAGGATTGATTTTTAGTCCAAATATTCCCACAGATAAAGCAGCCAGAACATTTGATATATTGAAATCGCCAGGTAAATGAGAATGTACATCTACTGCAAAATTACTTCCTCTTGCTTTGAATCGGACTCCATCTTTTCCCGATTGGATTTCTTCTGCCCAGATATCATACTCTTCTTGAATGGAGTAACGAATTTGTTGAACACGTGTAATACTTTCTAAATAATCACTGGAAGAATCGTCTTTGTTGATGACCGCTAATCGTTCAGGGAAGAATGATTTCACAGGTGTTTGATGGAGTGATTCAAAGAGATGACCTTTGGCTTGTAAGTAGGCAGGATATGACCCATGATAATCTAAGTGTTCATGGGTAATATTCGTAACAACAGCCATATCAAAATCACATCCTGTCACCCTGTGCTGTGCTAAACCATGCGATGTTGCTTCCAGAACCACATGGGTCAATCCAGCTTCTTTCATACGCCACAAATAATACTGCACATCTGGCGCTTCAGGTGTGGTAACATGAAAACCTGTATCGAGCACCTCTTCCCCTATTTGTGCATTTACTGTCGAAATGACACCTGCCTTGAATCCGGCTGATCGTAATATTTCATAAATCAGGTTGGATGTTGTTGTCTTTCCATCTGTACCTGTCACCCCAATCAGAACCATCGAACGAGATGGGTAACCATAATAACTGGCTGATATATATGCCAATGCCTCTCTTGAATTTTCGAATTGAAGGTAGGGAATATCCAGGTGAACCCAATTGTCGATTGATTGAGAACCTATGGCAGCAACAGCTCCTCTGTTCGCAGCAGCTTCTATATAATTATGTCCGTCAACATTTCCACCCTCCAGTGCCACAAAAATTTGTCCTGGTTCTATCATCCTTGAGTCGTATTGAATTCCTTCAACCATAAAATCAAATTGAACCGAAGCACTTCTATGGACGATAGGAATATTTTCTAATATTTGGTTTAATGTCTGTTTTTGCATACTGTCATTATATATAAAAAAGGTTGGAAGCAAGCAAATACCTCCAACCCTGAGTAGACGATATTATTTATTATTGTAATGATTTTTGTAAATTGGACAGCTGACCAGCCACTGATCCATCAACGACTCGATCACCAATTTTTACGACCAACCCACCCAGAATGGAAGGATCAACTCTAAAACTGATACTGGCCGTATCGCCAATTTTACTGAGAACATCCTGTTTAACTGTTTTTTGTTCCTCAGGTGTCAATGGTAAAGCACTGGTCACTTCAGCTCCTGAACCGGTAATTGATTGCTCTTCAATGACAATAACTTTTCCATCTTTCACACCACTGAAGAATTCAGCCAGGAGAGTTCGTTGACGTTTCTCGTCCAAAGCTTCCCCAATCAATTTTTGTGCTGCAGCAATCGCAATAGCAGAAACGTCTCCGCGCATTTCACTCAACAAGCGAACACGTTCTTCCTCCACCTCTGACAAAGCATTTTCTCTTTGTTTATCAATGCCTTGTTTGGCTTCAGACAGCATATCTTTTTGAAGGGATTCAGCCCGGGAAGTGGTTTCCCGAATAATCTCGTTGGCTTTTATTTGCGCATCACCAATGATCTTATCAGCGGCTTTTTCCGCTGTCGCTCTAGCATCAGCCGCAATACGTGCATCTTCCAGACCCTGGGCAATTTTGTTTCTTCGTTCTTCCAGCATTTTCGTTACAGGGCCAAATACCCACGCTCGCAATACAACATAAACGATTGCAAAATTTATGATGTGGACCAATAAAAACCCTAGATTTAAACCAAGCTTTTCCAAAGATCGCTCCTTTCTTGTCTAGAGAACAAACAACATCATGAAGGAAACAACCAGACAATAGATAGCGATTGCCTCAGCAAATGCAATACCTAGAATCATAGTGGTTAATATGTTGCCGTATGCGTCAGGGTTACGAGCCATACCATTTAATGCGCCCTGGACCAATAAACCGATACCAATACCTGCGCCTAAGGCTCCAATCATTGATAATCCGGCACCAATAAATTTTGCAGCTTGAATTAATTCACCTTCCATTATTCCTCCATAAATTTGCAATTAATGATCAGCGTGTTCGCCATGCCCTTGTGTGGCCTGTACCATAAAGACCATGGTTAACATACCGAACACAAACGCCTGGATTGCTCCCATAAATAATTCGAACAAGAATATACCAGCTGGAGCAAAAATCGGTAACATCGATCCCAATAAAGCCACCAACACTGTTCCGGAAAACATTACGCCAAAAAGACGGAATGTAAAGGATAAAATTTTTGCTATTTCTGAAATTAATTCCAAAAAACCTACCAGGAAATCGATAAAGCCCAAAGCAGGTTTTTTAAATATTGTTCTTACATTTAGGAATTTTGAAAAATACCCTATACCCTGGGTTTGCACCCCAATGAACTGCGTCATAAACACGGCAATCAGTGCTAAAGACAGGGTAAAGTTAAGATCTGTAGATACACCGCGGAAGAAGGGAGTAACGATATACCCCGCACCCTCATGTGCCTCAACCGGAAGTATGTTGTACCAATTTCCACCTAATGCCTGAGTTTCATATCCATGATCATAATGATGGAGAACACCAATTGTCTCCATTCCAGGAATTATTTTCATAAAATTGGCAACGATGACAATCATCAAGATCGATGCAAACCATGGAAATATCTTCTTAGTATATTTTCCAGCTGAGGTTGCAGTCATGTTGTAAAGAACTTCAACCAGCATTTCGACAATAGACGTAATACCTTTGGGAACCAAATTTCCGCCCTGCAATGCTTTTTTCACTGCCAAAGCCATCAATATAATAATGATATCCAGCACCAGCAATGTTGGCAAAGTATTTACCAGATAAAAATCTCCAATAACTGGAAGGGAAAATAATGGTTCTAATAAAATTCTTTCTGGAGCAACCTGAATATGTGGTTGAATTGGGGATGCTATAAAGGTTATTGAAATCCAGGTGAGGATTAGTAATCCTAACACCCACCATCGGTATTTTCCCCACTTCCACTTACGAGTTTTTTCCAAGTTCTACCTCCTTATGATCGGGATTCCCTTGCGGTTGAGATGTTTTAATCCTGGAAATTGCTACACGCACTACTAAGAACATAACACCCAAAGAGATGGGTATACTGACGACCATTAAACCAATCGTGTACATTGGTTTTGTATCAAACCGATTATCTAACCACAAACCCCCAAATAATGCACCTATCACGATTAATAAAGTTAGACAACCCACCTGCCCAGCAACACTGGCAAGAGTCAAGTTAAAAAATTTTGTTTTTGGATCAACATGTGCTGGTTTCTCAGGTGCCATATCCTAGAATTATATCAGATTCAAAAAAGAGTATCAATGAAGCAGCATCAGATTTGTAGAAGCAACTTCCAGCCAATTCAACCAGGGCGTAAAAATCACACCCATAACAATGATCCCAATCACACAAACAGACAATGCCAGCTTCCAACCCAAATAAATGGTTTGCGATTTTGATTCCTCACTATCTGCGAATGTTATCCGGAGCACTGTTAAATAGTAGTATAAGGCAATGATCGAATTA
>JAHYJK010000087.1 GCA_019429225.1 Anaerolineaceae bacterium | reverse complement strand
GTCGTAACTGGCGGTGAATTGCCAGCACTGATGGTGATTGATGCTGTCGCCCGATTTATCCCCGGCGTTTTAGGCGATCCGGAAGGGGCGTTGGATGATAGTTTTGGTAATGGGTTATTGGAGTATCCTCAATACACACGTCCGGAAAATTTCAGAGATTGGCAGGTGCCAGAAATTCTATTATCCGGTCACCATGCCAAAATCGAGAAATGGCGCAGGGAACAATCCTTAATCCGGACTTACTTTTTAAGGCCTGATTTATTACCAACAGCAAACTTGAGTCAAAATGACATATCTTTCCTGGCTAAATTAGAAGAAAATGAGAAGTTAGGGCATTTCCAGATTCCTGAGTGATCTGGTTATTTCAGTAGACATCAAATTCATTATTCACGTTAAAAAAGGGAGATCAATCATGCAACAAAAACTGAGTTACCCGAAAACATTTTTGCTAGGTTTTGGATTTTTTGGAGTTAGTGTCATTTGGTCTGTTTATAACGCATTTGTGCCATTATTTTTAGATGGCAAATTCGGTTTGAGTGCAGCCTGGATTGGGTTTTTCATGACGCTGGATAATATCGCTGCCTTCTTAATCCAACCCCCAATTGGTGCACTATCGGACCGGTTGCGTACGCCTATTGGGAGACGAATGCCATTCATCTTGATTGGTGCTCCGATAGCTGCAATTGCTTTTGGTTTGATACCCATTGTTGCCATTCTACCTTTGTTTGTCCTTTGTACCAGTACCTTATTGATCAGTATGGCACTCTGGCGAACACCAGTTGTTGCATTAATGCCTGATATTACCCCTTCCCGTTTTCGATCTCAGGCAAATGGAGTAATCAACTTCATGGGTGGTGTTGGGGCCATCATTGCGTTTCTTGTCGGAGCAAACCTGTATGAAATGAACCCCAATTATCCTTTCTGGTTGGGTTCAGGTTTAGTTATCATATCCTCTTTATTAGTGTTTGCCTTTATTCGCGAACCTAAATTTATTGAATTTGAAAAAGAAGAAAAACCCAGTTTAATACAAGCTTTGATCAAATTGTTTAAAGAAAAAGAGAAAAGCCCAATAAGAATCCTAGCAGCTATTTTTTTCTGGTTCGTTGCCTATAATGCTATTGAAGCCTTTTTCACATTATATGCTGTAAAACATTTGCTTTTACCAGAAGCAGATGGTGCCAGATTGTTAGGCCAACTTTCATTAATATTTGTTCTTACGGCTCTTCCTGCGGGTTTCATTGGTGCAAAATTTGGCCGTAAACGAACCATTATGACCGGTGTGTTTATTATGGGATGTGCAATTTTCTCAATGTATATCCTGCCAGTCGACACATTGACTGTTCTTTTTACCAAACTTCCTGTTGTTGGTAATTTCTATTCTGTTAGTATTATTCTGATGATTTCAGGTTTTTCCTGGGCATTGATCAATATCAATTCATTACCGATGGTTGTGGATATGACCACTGATAGTCATATCGGCACATTCACAGGTCTTTATTATCTGGCTTCAACCATGGCTGCAATCCTTGGTCCAAATTTGAACGGTTGGATAGTGCAGCTAAGTGGCAATAATTACAGCCTGATGATGCTATTCTCCCCGCTTTTTATGCTCGCTGCTTTTATTATGATGGTAGGCGTAAAACGTGGTGAAGCAAAAAAGGAATAACCGTTATTTTTTCAAAATTATTGACATTAATCACTGACAATTCATTTGGATTATCGCTTGTATTTCATTTTCGGATAGTGATATACTAATGCTGATACGTTGGACGCGTATCAATCACCATATTTATCTACATTATTCGGAGGAGAATAAAAATGTCTAAGAAAGTTTCTATTTTGGTAGCAATTTTAATCATGGCGTCTCTGCTATTAGCAGCCTGCCAACCAGCTGCTGCCCCTTCAGAGCCTGAAACGCCAAAACTCAAGATGTGTCAGGTCACTGATGTTGGTGGTATTGATGATAAATCCTTCAATGCAACAGCCTGGTTAGGTATGCAAAATGCAGAAAAAGGACTTGGTGTTCAAGTTCAATACCTTGAATCCCAACAACAATCTGATTACGAAGTAAACTTGAGCACTTTTGTTGAACAGGATTGTGATTTGATTGTTGCAGTTGGTTTCTTATTGGCAGATGCCACCAGCGCTGCTGCAGATACAAACCCTGATCAAAAATACGCCATCATCGATGTCGATTGGTTAGGACAACCCAATGTTCTTGGGAATGCAACAAAAATTGATCAAGCAACTTTTTTGGCTGGTTATTTAGCCGCTGGCATGACCAAAACCGGTAAAGTTGGAACTTATGTTGGTATCCTCTTCCCCGCAACACAAGCGTTCATGGATGGTTATGCCATGGGTGTTGCAAAATACAATGAGGTTCACGGAACAAATGTAGAAGTTCTCGGTTGGAATATGGACACACAACAAGGTTTAGAAGTCGGTAACTTCGAGAGTTTAGACGATGGCCGCGCATTAGGTGAACAATTATTGGATGAAGGTGTTGATATCATCATGCCAGTAGCTGGACCCGTTGGTCTTGGTACATTAGCTGTATTACAAGAACGTGGAACTGGTTTATTGATCGGTGTAGACAATGATTGGTCAGTAGCCAATCCTGACAAAGCTGATTTTGTATTAGCTAGTGCACTAAAGAAAATTGATGTTTTCGTATATGAAAGTATCGAAGAAGTTTTAAACGGTACATTTAAAGGTGGAACACCTTACATTCTTACTCTTGAAAATGGTGGCACTGGTCTGAGTTATGGATCTGCCTGGGAAAGCCAGGTACCAGCTGACCTCAAAGGCGAAATTGATGCTTTGATCCCACAAATAATCTCAGGTGCAATCGCAACAGTACCAACTCGATAATATCTCTATCTTTCAAAAAAAGGAGCCACGAAAACCTGGCTCCTTTTTTTATTTTATCTCCCCTTCCTTATGATAAAATAACATAAATTTCCACAAGCCTGATTTTTATTTAAAAAGAGGTGCAAATGGCTCCTGTTCTTGAATTACGTGGTATCACAAAAAGTTTTCCCGGTGTTTTAGCAAATGATCATATCGACCTTATGGTAGAGAAAGGAGAAATCCATGCTCTACTCGGTGAAAATGGTGCGGGGAAAACCACCTTGATGAATATCCTGTATGGATTATACAATCCCGATGAAGGCGAAATTTTTGTCAATGGTCAGAAATTAGAAATCAAATCCCCTGTTGACGCAATCAAAGCAGGAATCGGCATGGTGCATCAACATTTCATGTTAGTTCCGGTTTTCACTGTAACTGAAAATGTTATGCTGGGGGAAGAGTACGTAAAATATGGAGACGTATTAGACCGGAAAAAAGCAGCTGATAAAATTCATGAAATCTCTAATACTTATAAATTAGAAATCGATCCTGATGCTTACGTCAGTGATATACCTGTGGGTATGCAACAACGTGTTGAAATTATTAAATTATTGTTCCGTGAAGCTGATATTTTAATTATGGATGAACCAACAGCCGTATTAACTCCCCAAGAAGTTGAGGAATTATTTAAGATCATCCACACCATGATTGACCAAGGTAAATCCATCATTTTCATTACTCATAAATTGGGAGAAGTGATGGAAATTGCAGATCAAATCACTGTCATCCGTGGCGGTAAGGTTGTGGGTAGCACGACACCTCATGAATCAAGCTTGAACGACCTTGCCAGTATGATGGTTGGGCGCGATGTCAATCTTGAAGTAGATAAGACAGAAAGCAAACCAGGTGAAGTCGTGTTGGAGGTTAAGGATTTGAAAGTCCTTGATCCCCAAGGTCATGTTGCCATAGATAATATGTCATTCAATGTTCATTCAGGTGAAGTTCTTGGAATTGCTGGGGTTCAGGGTAATGGTCAAACTGAGTTGGTGAGAGCATTGACGGGATTACTACCAGCCATAGATGGTGAAATATATTTATTAGGAAAAGAGATTTCCAAGAATTCTCCGAGAAAGATTACAGAATTGGGTAGTGCTCATATTCCGGAAGATCGCCAAAAAGATGGGTTGGTCTTAGCATTTCCGATAACGGATAATCTCGTTCTAAATACATATTACCTTGAACCTTTTTCCAAATCAATTTGGTTAGACCAGAAAAAAATTCTACAAAATGGAAAAGAATTGGTAGAAAATTTTGATATTCGCACCCCAAGCCCAACAACTTCTGCTGGTTCACTCTCAGGTGGAAACCAACAAAAAGTCATTGTTGCACGGGAATTTTCACGGCCGATAAAATTCTTAGTTGCTTCTCAACCAACCCGTGGTTTGGATGTTGGATCCATCGAATACATTCACAAACGGTTAATTCAAAAACGAGACGATGGTTGCGCTGTCTTATTGGTTTCCACTGAATTGGACGAAGTAATGCAGTTATCCGATCGCATCGCTGTTGTGTACAGAGGAAGAATTTTGGATGTTTTGGATGCAAACACTGCCACCAAAGAACTTATTGGGTTATTGATGGCTGGTATTATCCCAACTGAAGAAGAAAAACAAAAACTGGGAAGCAAACAAAAACAGATTCGATTGACATAAAGGAATTTAGAAACTTATGGATAAATCTGAAAATACCCAAAAGAAACCATTATCAGTTTTTTGGGATGAGTTCTCAAGAAGTAATATACTTGTGATCATCCTGGCTGTATTCACTGGTATTGTCCTTGGAGGTGTGCTTGTAGCTTTTACTACAAACGAGGTCTATGATGCCTTTCGAGTCTCTTTTTGGAATGGGTTAGGTACAGCAATTCGAACCGCATGGAATACATATGTTTCTCTGTTCACCGGTTCTGTAGGAGATCCCCAACGGATAAGCCGCGCCTTTGAAAGTGGTGATCCTTTAGCTATTCGACGAGCAATCAATCCATTTTTTGAGAGTCTTGTACAATCAACTCCATACATATTTGGTGGTCTCGCAGTTGCGTTGGGTTTCCGTGCTGGCCTTTTTAATATAGGCGTTGAAGGTCAGATTTTCATTGGTGCAGCCACCGGTGTATGGGCTGGTTATGCACTTACAGGTTTACCAGCATTTATTCACATTCCAGTTGCGATGTTATTTGGAGCTTTGGGCGGAGCAATCTGGGGATTTGTACCAGGTTTGCTTAAGGCTAAAACCGGGGCTCATGAGGTTATTGTCACAATCATGATGAACTATATTGCATTTCGTCTGGTTGACTGGCTCTTAAAATTCCCTATGAAGGACCCGACTGAATTTACACCTAAAACCCCCTGGATACTATCCACTGCACAATTACCTCGTTTCTTTGACACACCTATTCGTTTTCATTTAGGTTTCTTTATTGCAGTCCTGATGGCAGTCCTGGTTTATTTGTTATTGTTTAAAACCACCTGGGGATTTGAATTAAGGACAGTCGGCTCGAACCCAAATGCAGCTCGCTATGCAGGGATCAAGATTACCATGGCAACTGTTGTAGCCATGACCCTTTCTGGGGCATTGGCAGGCATGGCAGGAGCAAACGAGGTGCTGGGTGTAAATTATCGTTTACTTCCGGCTTTCTCGAGTGGTTACGGCTTTGATAGTATCGCATTGGCATTATTAGGGAAAACTCATCCTTTAGGTGTAATACTATCTTCCTTACTTTTTGGTTTTCTGAGAAATGGAGCACGATCCATGCAACTGGCGGTAGGTGTGCCAATTGACATTGTATCTATTCTCCAGGCGGTTATTTTAGCATTTATTGCCGCACCAGCCATCATCAGAACAATTTATCGTCTAAGAGAACCAAAACACAAAGAAGACCTTGTTACGCTGGGTAGTTGGAAAGGATAAAAGAATATGTCAACTCAAACAGAAACTAAAACTATCCAAATCAGTAAAGGTATCCTAAAACTTGAACGTCGTAAAAGAATAATTATGGGTGCTGTCTTCTTAGTAGCTGCCTTATTCATTTGGTTAATGTTTGTATCAGATCTTGATCCAGGAGTGGAAACCAGGTTTGTGATGACTCCAGGAGGAGCATCCGCTGAAGCACCGGATTGGGTTTTCCCAACAAGTGTTTATTTAAACATTATTGCGGGAATTAGTGCGATGCTTGGTGCCTACCAGATTATACGTGGCTTTGGAAAACGAACGTATTCGATACTGGCATTGGTGGCGATAATGTTCATTTTTAGTTTTCTTGCCTGGGCAACAGCTGGTGGATCGACCAATTTGGCAGGTCTGCTACGTATTATGGTCGTACGAGCCGTTCCCCTCACTCTCGGGGCGATGTCTGGTATTCTCTGTGAGAGAGCAGGAATTATCAACATCGCTATTGAAGGAATGATGTTAACAGCCGCGTTTGTCAGTACAGTATTTGCATCCCTTTCAGGGAGTCTTATTGTGGGCTTATTAGCTGGCGTGATTTCCGGTGGCATCATGGGTTTGATCCATGGTTTTTTGTGTATCAAATACAAAATCAACCAGATTATCTCTGGAACTGTGATCAACATTTTTGCAACAGGTATAACTTCTTACCTTTCGTCAAAATATATTCAAAAAGTGGACTACCAATATCTTAATGAACCTGGAATGTTCCCCCAAATTAATGTTCCAATTCTTTCAAAAATCCCCTTCATTGGCCCTATCCTTTTTAGCCACAATATGTTCGTATTTGCTATGTTTATATTTGTAGCTTTACTTACATTTTTGCTTTTCAAGACAAGATGGGGGTTACGTTTGCGATCAGTTGGTGAGCATCCAAAAGCTGCCGATACTTTAGGTATCAATGTGTTCAAGACTCAATATATGGCTGTAATTCTTGGTGGTATGATGGCAGGTTTTGGTGGAACTTATTTTTCGCTCGGTTCTTCCGGTCGCTTTGATGAAGTTATGACAGCAGGTCGAGGATTCATTGGTCTTGCCGCTATGATCTTTGGAAATTGGCATCCAGTCGGGGCAATGGGAGCAGGCTTTTTATTCGGTTTCTTTGATTCCTTATCTGTCAGAGCTTCCCTATTGCAAGTTAATCTTCCAAGTGAATTCTTAGGCATGGCTCCTTATTTGGCTACAATTATTATTCTGGCAGGTGTGATTGGACGTGGCCATGCTCCTGCTGCTGAGGGTGAACCATACGAAAAAGAGTAAACTTCAATAAACCTTCATAGATCAAAAAAGGGCCCTCGTCAGGTCCTTTTTCATTTTCAGCTTTTCAAAGGATAATATCCATATTCCTCTACAGCATCAACCATCGCCAGCACATTTTCAGCGGGCACTTCATTCATAACCGTATGAACGGTGGCAACCATATATCCCCCACCCTTTCCAAGAATATTCATCACCCTTCTAACTTCCTGTTTGACTTCTTCCTGTGTTCCATGTGGAAGTACTTTCTGGGTGTCAATAGCTCCACAAAAGACGATCCGTTTATCATATTGCTTTTTTAATTCTTCCAGGTTTGACATTTTTCCAGCCGAAGTCTGGATCGGATTTAAAATATCAACCCCTATCTCTATAAAATCCTCAATTAGATTAAATATATCCCCATCCGTGTGGAAAAAAACTTTTGCTTTGGTTTTCTGTTTGATCAATGAAATCATTTCAGCGTGCAATGGTTTCAACATTTTTCGGTACATCCGTGGAGAGATCATCAAATTTTCTTGTGTTCCCAGATCATCGCCAATTTTGATGATATCAATCAAGTCTCCGCATTGATCCAGAAAGTGTCCCATATTGGTCATGCAAAGCTTGTTGATACGATTCAATAATTCCTGAGCGAAATCTGGTTCCATCGCCATATTGGATAGAAAAGTTTCCATCCCCTGCAAGCCAATTGCTCTTTCAAATGGAAACATAAGCCAGGGAGTCGCCATGATCGCAAACTGGTTATCTTCATGTAATTGTAAAGCCTCTTTCCGAACATGGGATGTACGATAAGGATCATCCATATCTGGCCAGGGATATGACTCCAGTTCTTCGATTGTCTTTGCATCTGGCATTGGATGGACTCCTGGGTACCAGTTATCCGGTCCAATTTCCATCTGCCCATTGCCCCAATCATCAAAAAAAGGAGAATGTGGTGGGCGAGATTGGTTCCTCTCATAAACCTCTTTTGGAAAACGATCCAGGATACCACGCGCATCGCTATGAAGGCGCAACATCACTCGTTCATCAGGTAGCGCTGTCCCCAATTCTGGCCAATCGTATATGTATTTATCCTCACTCTCAACTCCCAAATTTTTCTTGATTCCGCGGTAAGGGTGAATTTTTATCCCGGTTGCATTGCTCACACCGATGATGATCGGCACTCTATCTGGTGTCTCATAATTCAGTACTGCCTGAACTCGCTCTCTTGATGTCATTGCCATATTCTTTCTCCAATACACTTTTTTAATATTGTACATGAAAAGCAATAGATCTATTTTTTTGAAACTTAATCTAATAATCTGCGTAAATATTATAATAGAATCGATATTTGTAAAATCAAATTCCATCAATGAAATGAGTTCCTGATATGAACACGATTGAAGTAAATAATATTTCAAAAACTTTTGGATCGCAAATTGCTTTGGATCAGGTTTCCTTCGAGGTCAAACCTGGAGAGATCTTTGGTCTTTTAGGTCCAAATGGCGCTGGAAAGACTACCTGTATTCGCATTGTCCTGGATATTTTTAAACCAGATAATGGTTCAGTAAAGATTTTTGGTAATGGCATGAGCGAAGGAAAAAAGGATCAGATTGGATATTTACCTGAAGAAAGAGGCCTATACCAGGATATCAATCTGGAAGAATGCTTGAATTACCTGGCATTATTGAAAGGTCTATCTTCTTCTGAAAGCCATAAACGGATCAACGAATATTTAGTCAGATTCAATTTGGATGAGCACAAGAAGAAAAAAGTAAAGGAATTGAGTAAGGGTATGCAACAAAAGGCTCAATTGATCACAACGCTTGTTCACGATCCCAAACTCGTTATCATTGATGAACCTTTTTCCGCATTAGACCCCGTAAACACCCAAATGGTCAAAGATATTTTGCGTGAGCAAAGAGATCTGGGAAAAACAATCGTTATGTGTACACACCAGATGCATCAGGTCGAAGAACTTTGTGATCGTCTGGTTTTGATCAATCAAGGAAAATCCGTCCTGTATGGAGCATTGATTGAAGTCCAGAAGACATATGCTGGTCATGCGATCCACATTCGAACGGAAGATCAAATTCCTAATTATTTGCCCGGGATGAAAGAAATAAAAAGATTGGAAAACCATCATCTATACCAGGTTGATCTCGATCCGGAAGTCTTTCCTCAGGAATTTCTTAAATCATTGGTAGCTGCCAATATCAATATTGATCAATTTGAAATAGCATCACCCACCCTGGATGAAATTTTTATTCAAGTCGTTACAGAATCAGGGATGAAATATGAATAAAACCTGGCTTGTGATTAAGCATGAATATTTGAAACATGTCAAAAAGAAACGCTTCATTTTAGCGATTTTGTCGCTGCCCTTTTTTATTTTACTGATGGTGGCAATTGGTTTTTTATCAGTGATTTTCCAGTATGACAATACACCCGTTGGTTATATTGACTCGAGTGGCATACTAGAAAATTCAATTGACTATCAGGCTGAAGCACCGATCGGATTCATGAAACCTATTGATTTTATTCGCTACACTGATGAATCTGAAGCCGAATTGGCTTTGAACGAAAATAATATTCAAGCTTTTTATGTAATCGATGAAAATTTTATTGAGACCAGGGAAATCAAAGTGATAGCAAATGATGCGCCTGATTCAAGTGTAAATAGCGAGTTTTATACTTTCTTCAAATTGAATGTGCTTAAAGATCTACCTGAAGCGATATCAAATCGTCTTATGGAAGGTGCCAGTTTCGAAATCAAATCAACTGCGGAACAAAAATCTGCCAATGAAGATAATGTGTTAGTTTTCATATTACCTTTTCTGGCGGGATTTTTATTCATAATGGCGGTCAATATCAGTGCCGGGTATCTTCTTCAAGCAGTGGTGGAGGAAAAAGAAAATCGAACCATGGAAATAATGGTTACATCGATTTCTCCAACCCAACTGATGACAGCGAAAGTTATTGGAAATTTAAGTGTCGGATTAACCCAATTAGTTGTCTGGATCCTATTTGGAATAGTTGGAATTTTCTCTCTATTTCGCTTATTTCCTGATTTTCAATCCACTAAAATAGATTTTTCTTTCCTTCTATTGACGATTATCGTATTTATACCAGCATTTGTGATGATAGCAGCGATGATGGCTGCATTAGGAGCAACAACTACAGAAACCAGAGAAGCTCAGCAAATAGCTGGAATTTTTACAATACCAATGGTGTTACCCTATTGGTTTATGCAGGTGTTAATGGAAAAACCAAATAGTCCCTTATCCATTTTCTTTAGTTTATTTCCATTTACAGCTCCCATTAGCCTACCAATGCGAGCCGCTTTTTCCAGTATTCCCGCCTGGCAAATAATCATCACAATAACGTTATTGATTTTATTTTCAATTGCTGCACTTTGGTTTGCAGGAAGAGCATTCCGATTGGGGATGTTACGCTATGGCAAAAAACTTTCATTAAAAGAAATCTTCACACAAAGGCCATAAAATGAAAAAAACCTTAATCGTACTTAAAAATGAATTGCTAACAACAATTAAAAGAAAATCCTTTATCCTGACATTGCTTTTGCTTCCGTTGATCGGGTTGATTTTTACAATCGTTGTAGGAAACAGAGACCAAACCTCTGGTATAACCAGCTTAATTTCTAAATTGACAACCACAGAAGAGGAAAATTTATTAATCGGATTAATGGATGAAACAAAGAATATCACAGAAATCCCTGATAAGCATAAGGATCAAATCAAGTTGTATACCACCCAGAAATCCGCAAAATTCGATTTAGATTCAGGCATTATCAAAGCTTTTTATTTCATTCCTGAGGATTATGTTCAAAAAGGTAAGATCGTCGTCTATCGACCGGATTTTAATCCCCTGAGTGCTGGAAATGACAACTACCTGATTGAAACGTTGATTAATTCCGCCTTGTTATCCGAAAATCCGGAAATCATGAACCTGGTGAATACAGTTCCCGAATTCAAGACTGAATTATTAACACCAGAACCTCAACGAGATCCTGAACATCAATTAACATTCTTTCTACCCTATATCGTAACTTTACTGTTCTATATTGTGATATTAGGAAGTTCGAGCATGATGTTAAATAGTATTACCAATGAAAAATCCAACCGGGTAATCGAAATTTTATTGACTTCGATCACCCCTATGCAACTATTGAGTGGAAAAATTGTAGCTTTAGGCCTGGTTGGATTACTGCAAACCATCGTCTGGAGTGGAACTGGTCTTTTTATTCTCCGATTAAGCGGAAGAAGTTTCGCATTACCTATTGAATTTCAATTACCGACCTCTATTTTGGTTTGGGGGATTATTTTCTTTATTCTGGGCTTTATTTTATACGCGAGCCTAATGGCAGGGGTTGGCGCATTAGTGTCCAATATAAAAGAAGCATCCCAGGCAACAACCATTTTGGTAATACCCATGGTAATTCCACTGGTTTTGCTAGCACCTGTCATTGAAAATTCGAATGGGACATTGGCAGTAATTCTAAGTTTGTTTCCTTTTACATCTCCAGTATCCATGATGACGAGATTATCAGCCGGTAGTGTACCAATCTGGCAGATAATGCTTGCCATTATTCTCTTGTTATTTTCTGCATACTGGATTGTTCGTTCGGTTTCAGGTTTCTTCAGGGCTCAATATTTATTATCCGGTAAGGAATTCAAGATTAAATATTTTATTGACGCTATGCTTGGAAGAATATAGAACTATAAGTACAGAGTTAGATTTTTTTGTAGTATGTTTTTCCGTGGTTTTTACTTGCTTGTTAAAATTCCACATGATATAATTTTTTTATTCAGAAAGACGAACAGATAGATTTTCACTTCCCAAAAAACAATCCATTTTTGAATTCTTGTGCCCTTCTTGAAGGATATCCTTGCACGAAGACTATTTACTTAAATAGATACCCTGAATATTAAAATCTTACCTTTTCTAAAGGAAACCCTATGATTAATGTACCTGATCTTGAAAAAAGTTCTCTGGCAGAATTAAGAAAAATTGCAAAAGAATTAAATGTTATCAATTCAACCCGACTCAAAAGGGAAAATTTGATTGTGCGTATTGCCCAACATTCAACTGAGGCAAACGAAGAAGGCGAAGAAGTTCGCGGTGGTATCCTGGAAGTTATGCCTGAAGGTATCGGTTTTCTAAGACAGAATTACAAACTTGGAAAAGATGATGTCTATGTTTCACAGGCTCAAATCCGAAGATATAACCTGAGAAGTGGTGATCTTGTGATTGGATTCGCTCGACCACCCCGTGAATCTGAACGTCATTTTGGAATGGTTAAAGTTGACTTTATTAACGGTATTGACGCTGAGAGTGCAAGAGAACGGCAGAATTTTGATTCTTTGACCCCAATTTTTCCCGATCAACGTTTCGATCTGGAAACAAATCCTAAGGTTTTATCGACACGGCTTATCGACATGATCGCACCGATCGGACGTGGTCAACGTGCCATGATTGTTTCTCCCCCAAAGGCAGGAAAAACAACTATTATTAAAGAATTATGCAATTCAATTACCACCAACAACCCGGGCACTTATGTAACCCTGGTTCTCATTGGGGAGAGACCGGAAGAAGTTACGGATATGGATCGCTCAGTAGATGCTGAAGTGGTAGCCTCGACATTTGATGAACCTGTTACAGCCCATGTCAGAACGTCTGAGATCGCATTAAGCCGCGCAAAACGATTGGTAGAGTTAGGAAAAGACGTAGTAATTTTGATGGATTCACTCACCCGTCTGGCCCGAGCATACAACATGTCAGTAACCCCCTCAGGCAGGACACTCTCTGGTGGTATGGATCCATCCGCTTTGTATCCACCAAAACGGTTTTATGGTGCGGCACGCAATATTGAAGAAGGTGGATCGCTCACCATTATCGCAACTGCATTGGTAGATACCGGTTCACGATTGGATGATGTTGTTTATGAAGAATTCAAAGGCACTGGAAATATGGAATTACATCTTTCCAGGCGCTTGCAGGAACGCCGGATTTTCCCGGCTATCGATATTGAAAAATCTTCAACCAGACGCGAAGATCTATTACTTAGCCCGGATGTACTTCAAAGAATCTGGGTTATGCGCCGTATGTACTTACAAATGATCTCAAATCCTCCGCAAGGAGCAGGAATGGATATCGCCGTAGCTTCTGAAGCAATTCTACAACGCTTGTCAAAATCGAAAAATAATGTAGAATTCTTAGAGAATCTAACGGAGGCTATGTGAGATTAGGTATAAAACAAGAAAATGACAAGCAACAAGTAAACACAAATAAAACAATATCGATCATATTTTGGGGGCTGGCATCTCTGATGATAGCCCTCTTAGTTTTTGTTGCAACACAATTTTTCAAACCGAGTCAAGCAGCATGGACACCGGACACAAGCAGTGTTTCTGCAAATTCATCCGACTCTGCACCTGCGTCCCTTCCTAATTTTGAATCGGTAGATAATGATTTTGCTGTTATTCGGTATGCAAATCCCATGACGATTATTCCAACCAGAGCAAGAACCGAAGCAACAACCTATACGATCGAATCGGGTGATTCAGTGTTTGGTATTGCAACATTTTTCAACCTGACACCAGAAACAATTTTATGGGCAAACAAGGATACGATGAATGATGACCCCCATATGATTTCTATTGGTAACGAGTTGCGGATTCCACCCACCAATGGCGTTTATTATGAATGGCAAAAAGGTGATACCCTTGAATCGGTTGCCGGAAAATTTAAGGTCGACAAAAGTGCGATTCTGGATTGGACACCTAATAAAATTGATCGGACCGATCCAGTGATCACGCCAGGCACGTATGTAATGATCCCGGGTGGTCAAAGGGAATTCCAACAATGGGTCGTTCCCACGATTCCAAGAGGACCAGCTGGTGTAAATAGTAGCATTCCTGGCGCTTGTGATACTTCGGCTGGTGGTGCTTATGGTACCGGGACTTTCATCTGGCCAGCCAATAATCAGTTCATCTCAGGCAATGATTACTGGTCAGGTCACCTTGCTATTGATATTGGTGCTATGACCGGAGATAATGTGTACGCGTCTGATAGCGGCGTCGTTGTGTATGCTGGTGGCATCAGTGGTGGATATGGAAATATGATCATGATTGACCACGGAAACGGCTACCAGACATTGTACGCCCATTTGAGTGTTGTAAGTGTACGCTGTGGTGCCAGTGTTTATCAGGGATCTGTGATTGGTGCTGCTGGTAGCACAGGAAATTCCACCGGTCCTCACCTACATTTTGAAGTAAGATTTATGGGTGGTTTCTTAAACCCCCATTATGTTCTACCGTAAATTTTGCGCATGATTAAAAACGCGTTTCTTGTGAAAATCAACCGGAAACGCGTTTTTTTTTTCATAACAAAGATACCGGATCGACCGTAACAATCGTTTCTCCTAATTCCTTATTGAATAACACGTCGATCGGTCTAGGTCCTCGTAAAATAATTTGCCAACGGTAAATCGCATTCAGTTTTGGAAAGAAACATGGCACAGGACCGATGATATCAGTCTGTTTATGGTTTCCTTCTCTAATCCAAAAAGAAATTTTTTCAGCCATGGATTGAGCACTTAATTTAGCTTCGTTCTCATCTCTATGTCTAAATTCCAGTCGAATCAATCGAGAAAAGGGCGGATAACCAAGTTTTGATCGATATCCCAACTCATGTTTGTAAAACGAACTAAAATCATGTTTAGCAGCCATTCTAATCGGATATTCATCTGGCTGATAAGTCTGAAAGATCACACTACCTCCAAGGGGGCTTCGTCCTGCCCTTCCGGCAACTTGTGTTAGTAGTTGAAAAGTTCGTTCAGCAGCCCTGAAATCGGGCATTGACAATCCAACATCCGCCAGAATGACACCAACCAGCGTAACAAAGGGAAAATCAATTCCTTTAGCTAACATTTG
>JAHYJK010000086.1 GCA_019429225.1 Anaerolineaceae bacterium | reverse complement strand
TTGGAACATCGTATTCAACAATTGGTCAATAATCGCAAACAATCTGGTATGTCGCAACAACCTTCCATGCAGGATTCGAGTACAGAAATTGAAAGACAGGAAAAAAAAACTTAACTGACGATGGCAACAGGATGGAGAGCCAGGTGGAAAGCCAGCGCCCCCAACCAAACCAGGGAGAGGAAGATCAAAAAGTCAACACGGATCTTGAAAATGGAGGAAAAATAATCGACGCACAGGGAGTTTTTGAACCAAAGCCACTCCTTACGCCCCGGGATCGGAAAATGCGTAAAGGAATGGGTCGCAGAACACCCACCTTTACCTCCAATAAAAGAGGACGTTACATTATTGCGCGTCCTGCTGGTGGCAAAACAGATGATCTGGCGCTGGATGCCACCATTCGCAGCGCTGCCCCATTTCAGCAGGAACGTGCAGAACAACGCAAAAAAGTTGCTTTTGCCATCCGTCCTCAGGATTATATGCGTAAAGTACGGGTCAGGCGAACAGGAAATCTCATTCTATTTGTGGTGGATGCCTCCTGGTCGATGGCAGTCGCTGAACGGATGGCTGCTGCGAAGGGAGCCATTCTATCCTTGCTCAATGATGCTTATCAACGCAGAGACCGGGTGGGTCTGATTGCCTTTCAAAAAGACAAAGCATCACTGATCCTTCCCCCAACCAATTCGGTCACCCTGGCTGAAAGAGCGCTGGAGGACATTCCTGTCGGTGGCAAAACACCATTGTCCGCCGGCTTGCGTATGACGTATGAAGTTGTTATGCGCGAGAAACTCACCCACCCGGATGTTTTACCACTGGTGATTATGTTAACCGATGGCGCTGCTAATGTCGCGTTAGGAGAAAAATTATCCCCACTGGAAGAATCTTACCAAATCGCCAGGTTGATGGCAGAAGAAAAAATCCACAGCGTGGTCATTAACCTGGAACACAGTGAAAAGAGGGAGGGATTGGCACAGGCTTTAGCTGAACACATGGATGCCGTATTTTATGAGATTGATGAGCTACGTGCTGAAAGCTTATACCACGCGGTAAGGAATGAAATTGATACCATGCAGGAGATCAGCTCTTCTTTGAAAAATTAGACTCCCGGCCTGCTTGTCATGAAAAAAATGTTTCCTTAAAATTAAATATTCAATCAGAACAGGACTAATGTATGCCCAAAATAACCACAAATTCACAAGGACAATTCACGATCCCGGAAGATTTTTTACTTCGACGGCGCTTAGAACCACAGGCCGAGTACTGGCTGGATGAACGGGACGGAGATCTCGTTTTGCATTTTTCTTTACCGGATGCAAAAAAACTTTACATTGAAGTAACAACTGCCTGTAATTTGAATTGTCACACCTGTATCCGGCATTCCTGGGTTGCCCCGAATACACACATGAGTATGGATATTTTTCAAAAAATACTGGATAGCCTGCCAGGTCTTCCCCAACTGGAGCGGGTTGTTTTTACCAGTTTTGGGGAGCCATTGGTACACCCCAGGATCTTTGATATGATCGCTGCCATTCGGGCATTTGGGATGGATGTGACCCTGGGTTCGAATGGGATTCTGTTGTCCGAGAAAGTCGCTCGAAAACTGGTCGAACTGGAGGTCGATCTCCTGATGGTCTCGATTGATGGCGTGAAACCAGAAGTATACGAAGATGTTCGTGATACACAACTTGACAATGTTCTTCATAATTTAAAGCTTTTCAATCAAATCAAAGAAGAAATCGGCACACGCAAGCCAACCCTGGGTATTGAATTTGTAGCCTTGAAGAAAAACAAGGATGACCTGTTGGATATTACCGATCTGGCAACCGAGATCAATGCCTCACAGATCATCGTGACAAATGTCTTACCCTACTCTGAAGAAATGAACGCCGAAAAATTATATGGCTACCAGCCGGTAGAACCTTTGAAAACCAGTCGCTGGCCGGCAAAATCCAATTCCTGGGGGCGTTGGGGCGTAATTGAATTGCCGCGCATGCATTTTGGGTCCGAACAACGCTGTCGCTTTGTGCATAACAATTCGATTGTCGTGGGTTGGGATGGAGAAGTTGCGCCTTGCTATGCCTTATCGCACAGCTATGAATATTATGCTATTGATGGGATTAAAAAATCGGTTCAAAGACACACATTTGGAGATATCAAGAAAAACTCCCTGGCAGAGATCTGGATGAGTGAAGATTTTGTGCGCTACCGCAGCGAAGTAAGAGCGTTTCATTTTCCGTCGTGTGCAGATTGTGATATTCGCGATACCTGTGATTTGCGTCTGACCAATGAAGCCTGTTGGGGGATGAACCCATCGTGTTCTGATTGTTTATGGGCGCAGGATATCGTTAAGTGTCCTTAGAAAATTCAATTCTTTGTGAATTTTTTTGACTGAAACAATCATCAACTAAAAAGATTTTTAGATTAATAATGACAAAAAGCATTTCTAATCATGACGTCAATCGTTGTGAAGAGATATTATTCAAGCTATAATACATTCAATAATATGAATATGTCAACTGAAAATTCTGAAGATCAAATTGCAAATTTCCTTAAAGTCCTGGGGCAACCAGTGCGCATCCAGATTGTTTTGATTATTGGTGAAAATGATGCCTGTGTTTGCCATTTGGAGGCAATATTAGGGATTCGACAAGCCAGGATCTCTCAACATTTGATAGCACTCCGCAATGCCGGAATCGTGTCAACCAGGCGCGACGGCAGGCATATTTATTACCGGCTGGAAAATCCAAAAATTCTGGATCTGGTTTATCAAACGGCAGAAATGCTTCAAATAGACGCAGCCCCATTAAAGGCATCATCCAACCGCATTGAACCAGGTTGTGTTTGTCCTCGTTGTGCTAAAGAAATGGCTGAATGTTAATTTGCTCAACAAAACCCTTGTAAAAAGTTAACAAAAGGAGTCCTTCATCATGGAACAAAAAAGTGTAACCAAAAGATTATCATTTCTCGATCGTTATCTGACACTGTGGATCTTTCTGGCGATGGCGGTTGGGGTTGGGCTTGGTTATCTCATGCCCAAAGCAATCGAATCCTTCAACGCAGCCGTCTCGATTGGCACCACCAACATCCCGATTGCAATCGGCTTGATTTTGATGATGTACCCCCCATTGGCCAAAGTCCATTACGATGAATTAGGTAAAGTCTTTCGCAATTGGAAAGTACTGAGCCTCTCCTTAATTCAGAACTGGATCATCGGTCCCATTCTGATGTTTGTACTGGCGATCATCTTTTTACGCGGGTATCCCGAGTATATGTCCGGTCTGATACTGATCGGGTTGGCGCGCTGTATTGCCATGGTGATTGTCTGGAATGAACTGGCGAAAGGTGATACGGATTATGCTGCCGGGTTGGTGGCATTCAACAGTATCTTCCAGGTGTTATTCTTCAGTGTGTACGCCTATGTCTTCATCACCGTGCTGCCCACCTGGTTTGGCATGGAAGGCATCGCCGTGCAAATCACCATCGGAGAAATTGCCAAATCCGTATTCATTTATCTGGGCATACCGTTCCTTGCCGGGTTTATCACCAATATGGTGCTGACACGTGTCAAAGGTAAAGAATGGTATTACAAGACCTTCATGCCCAAAATCAGCCCGGTGACCCTGATCGCGCTACTATTCACCATCCTGGTGATGTTCAGCCTGAAGGGTAATCTGATTGTCTCCATCCCGCTGGATGTGGTGCGGATTGCGATCCCCTTGCTGCTTTACTTTGTGATCATGTTCCTGGTCAGCTTTGTGATGGGCAAAATCATAGGTGCTAATTACAAGCAAACAACCACCCTATCGTTTACAGCTGCCTCCAACAACTTTGAACTGGCGATCGCGGTGGCCGTGGCCGTCTTCGGGTTGAGCTCCGGGCAGGCTTTTGCCGCGGTGATTGGTCCGCTGGTGGAGGTGCCGGTGATGATTGGCCTGGTGAATGTGGCCTTCTGGTTGCAAAAACGCTTGTTCAAAGGGGAAGTGATCCAGGGTGAACCCCAACCCGATATTTGCTAAATGAGCAAGAGAGCGGGATGATCAAAAATCCCGCTCTTTACTACTATGAAGAAACCCGAAATTTTACGCATCGACCTGGATGAAAACGGTCATCTGGTCATTCCCGCGGAAGTCGCTGCCGAATATGGATTGACCGATGGAGCTCTGGTGCGTCTGCAGCATTCTGAGGGTGGATTCAGGTTAACGCGCTCGACTGCCAGCCTGGTACGTGTGTATATTGAAATCACCAATCTCTGTAATCTGAATTGCAGCACCTGCATGCGCAATGTCTGGGACGAACCCATGGGCAGCATGGACATGCTGACCTTTGAAAAAATCTTAGCGGGTATCAAAGGTCTTGATCCACTGCCGACCGTCTTCATTGGCGGGTTTGGTGAACCGTTAGCACATCCCCAATTCCTGGAGATGGTGGCCGCGGCTCGTAAGCTGGGTGCCCAGGTGGAATTTATCACCAATGGCATCTTGTTATCCGAAGAGATCGTCAAAACATTGGTGGACCTGAATGTACAACGGGTGTGGGTCTCCATTGATGGCGCTACCCCCTCCAGTTATGCGGATGTGCGCCTGGGCGATGAACTGCCACTGGTGACGGAAAACCTTTACCAGATGCAAAGGGTCAAAGTCAATAAAGCCCGCAGCCGGCCGCGTTTGGGAATTGCTTTCGTAGCCATGAAAAAAAACATCCAGGATTTGCCGGACGTGATCCGTCTGGGCAAAAACGTGGGCGCCGATAAGTTCTCGGTGAGCAACCTGTTGCCACATACCGCCCCTCAAAAGAAAGAAATTTTATACGCACGCTCTATGGATGATATGGAATTGCAGCCCTCGCGCTGGAGTCCCGAGGTGATTTTACCGCGCATGGACCTGAATGCCCTGACCATTGAGGTCATCGACCGGGTGATGAAGAGCAATAATCTCCTCAACCTGGCGCGCCAACCCCTCAAAATGGCCGTCGACTCCTGCCCATTTCTGGAAAAAGGCAGTGTCTCGATCCGCTGGGATGGCGCAATCAGCCCGTGTTTGCCGTTGTTGCACACCCATCAAAGCTTTCTGGACGACACCTTGCGTATCAATCACGCGCATTCGTTTGGTAACATTCATGCAGCAGGGCTGCTGGATATCTGGCAGTCACCCGCGTATGTGCAGTTCCGCGAAAAGCTGCAAGCCTTTGATTTTTCGTTCTGCACTTACTGCAACAGCTGCGATATGGCCGAGTCCAACCTGGAAGACTGCTTTGGCAACGACCATCCCACCTGCGGGGGATGCCTGTGGGCGCAGGGCTTTATTCAGTGCCCGTGAATAGCTCACAGCTCATGGCTGACGGCTGATGGCGGACGGGGGCGGGGGGAGGGAGACCGGGGACGGGGGGCGGGAGACCGGGGAAGGGGGCAGGGACATCCCACAGGGTACTTCGTAAGCCACAGCCCCTACAGGCCGGGGTGGGTTGGGAACCCACGCCCTACGGGGGGTGAATATCCTATTCCAACTCGCGGATCACACGGCAGGGATTGTCCGCGGCAAACACCCCAGCCGGGATATCCTTGACCACCACGCTGCCGGCACCAATCACACTGCGGTCGTCAATGGTCACTCGGCAGACATCCAGCACCACGCAATTGAATTTGAAGTAGGCCGTTTGACGTAAATTAAGGTTGATTTCCTCTCCCCTGAAATACCAGTCGGGCGTATAATAGCAGGTATGGAAGCTACTGTAGTTATATTTACCGAAGATACAAGTGTCTCTGATCCAGCCGATGATGATCATCGACGAAGATTTATCATTTAATCCTGGATGATAAGCGCATCACCGCACATCCAGGCAAACGAAAAGCTGGAGGTGCCGGCATCATGGCGCGAACAAAAAATATTTTTCAAATTACTCAGCGCAGTCCCCGTTTATTTACATGGGGAGATGTTTTTACACTCATTCTGACCGCGCAAGGAAATCTTTGCCACAAGGGAGCAGTATTTGCCCTTTATTTGCTGGCTTTTAAACATACTGCCTAAAAATAACCCAAAAAAAACAGGAGGTGTTCCAATGGAAGAAATTCTCAACAACATCAGCGATGATCATTTTGTTGCCAACTTTGAAGAGTTGGTGATCGAGAACCAGATCAAAACAGCGATCGATGTGCTTACCTCGGCTGAGGATGAAGAGCAGCTGCTTGTGATCCGGGAAGCCCAACCTGTATTGCTCGAACGCTTTGTCCAGGCACTCGACCGAGAGGAACAAATCGAGGTGATCGAACAGTTGAATGCAGATGCGCGTGCTACCCTCCTGAAGGTTCTGGAAGAGGTTGAGAAGCACAGCCCATTGTTAACGCCAACCCAGCCTATGGGCGAGATTGAAAGCGCGGCTGATCTGATCGAAAAAGCCATGGAAGAGGTTGAAGAGCGGGATTCTGAGATGGCGATTGAAGGGGAGTTGGTAACCATTCAACCTGGCGAAATGCACTTCACCATTGTGGATGAACACCTGCGCCGATCAAGAAACGATGCAGCCATGGTTTCGGTCTACTCTAACCCGACCAGTGCTGCACAGCGAGATTTGCTGGAAATTCTGGGAATTGATGATCATATGCTGGAGTCTGCATTAGACCCTGACGAGATTTCACGCTTGGAATTCGAACCACAGGATCAGCAAGCCTTCATCCTCTTAAAACACCCGAAACTAGAGGTGAATGTCAGGCCTGAATTACTTGAAATTTCTTCCATCGGCATGCTTTTTGGACCTGATCGCCTCATTATCGTTTTGCCTGACGAAGAACCATTTCTAGACGAAGGCGACCGGGCAGAATCATTAAGCACATTGCTCCTGCGCATCATGTCCTACGTTGTAGATGAATTCATGATGGAACTTAAGCGGATTAAGCGCACGTCCCGGGAAATTCAATCAAAACTCAACCAGTCCATCGGCAACCGGGAGTTGCTGCGCATGTTCAGCCTGAGCGAAGGATTGATTTACGACATCAACGCCATCGAGGGAAATGGTCGCGTCTTGCGCAGGTTGAGGTACCTTTCTCAGCGGCTTAATTTCAACGAGGAAGAGATTGAATTCCTCGATGATATTGTCATTGACAACGATCAGCTCGCTCGCCAGGCCGAGGTTTTTTCGACGGTATTGGGCGGCTTGCTGGACGCACGTGGCAATATCATCAACAATAACATGAATCTCCTGCTCAAAAATCTGACCATCATCAACGTGGTGTTCCTGCCGTTGGGCGTGATTGCGGGCATGGGTGGCATGTCGGAGTACTCGATTTGGATTGCAGAATATGGCATCGATTGGCGTATTGGCTATCTAGCCTTTACTGTCGGCATGCTGGTGTTGGGAGTCGTCACATGGTGGCTGGTCAGTAAGCTGGTGGATCGTTGGGGTGCTACGGATGGATTAAATTTTAAAACCAAAGGTGATCGTACATTGCGATAAATAAGCATGTTCCGGCGAAAGCTTGACAGCTGACACCGCTCGCTTCGCTTCCCCGTGCCGAGGACTTCGCGGGTACTTCGCAGGAGACGGAGGACGGGGGACCGGAGACGGGGTGTCGTCGTAGGGGGCGGGTCCGGGACCCGCCGTGATGCCAGGCTGGGACTGGTTTGCAACCGGGATGATACCTGTGGTTGAAACCACAGGCTGCCCAGGTTCAAACCATCTCAAGATGGTTGGGGGATACCAACTAAAGAATGTTAGGTATGCCAACCGATTTCAATCGGTTTGATTTTGGCAGACACGGATTTCAATCCGTGGTGGGGATGGAACACCTTCCAGGGTACGCAAACGGGGCGACCACAAGGGTACGCAATGGGGGCGACCACAAGGGTACGCAATGGGGGCGACCACAAGGGTACGCAATGGGGGCGACCACAAGGGTACGCAATGGGGGCGACCACAAGGGTACGCCCCTACAATTCGTTGCAAATGGGCATGTGAGATGTTATGCTAATAATGCCCACCGTTCAGATGTCCCATACACATAATGCGGCTGAATGGAAACAAAGCACGTTTATAGAAAGGCAGTTAATCATCATGGCGGAACTAATAATTGAAATGTTATATTTTGAAGATTGTCCCCACTGGGAATATGGTCTCGAAAATCTAAACTCTGCTTTAAAAGACGAAGGAATGCATGACGTAGATATTCACCTTGTTCTCATTAACAATGAAGAAGACGCAAGGAAAGAAAAATTTCTGGGGTCACCCTCATTCCATTTCAATGGACAGGATTTGTGGCCTGAAGAACGAACATCATTCCAGGTTGCCTGTCGAGTGTATCATACGGAAGATGGACTTAAAGGCTACCCATCCGTGGAAATGTTGAGAGAGCAAATTCGCGCAATCAATTCTTAATAAGGACATTGAGGATCCTATGACCAACCAACTCATACACACCACCTCTCCCTATTTACTGCAGCACGCCCACAACCCGGTCGACTGGTACCCCTGGGGTCCCGAGGCATTGCAGCGCGCCAAACAGGAGGACAAACCCATCTTCCTGAGCATTGGCTATGCTGCCTGTCATTGGTGCCATGTCATGGCGCACGAATCCTTCGAGGACCCCAACATCGCAGCGCTGATGAACCAACACTTCATTAATATCAAGGTCGACCGCGAAGAACGTCCCGACCTGGATGCGATCTACATGTCCGCGGTGGTGGCTTTTACCGGGCAGGGCGGCTGGCCGATGTCGGTCTTCCTGACACCCGATCTGGTGCCATTCTACGGCGGTACCTACTTCCCGCCGCGCCCGCGCTATGGGATGCCCTCCTTTCACGAAGTGCTGCTCGCACTGGCGGAAACCTGGCAGAACCAGCGCGAGGAGGTCATCCACTCCGGGCAGCGCATTCTGGAGGCGCTCCTGCAGCAGAAGACCGGCAATGCAGCGGAGGGCAGCCTCACGCCAGAAACAACCCTGCAAGCCTCACGGGTATTGCTCAGCAGCTATGATTGGGATCATGGCGGCTGGGGCAGAGCGCCTAAATTCCCGCAGCCAATGGCACTTGAGTTTCTCCTGCGCCGGCATGTGACCGGGGACGAGCAGGCGCTCTCAACCGTCCGGCACGCCCTGGACGCTATGTCACGCGGCGGGATGTACGACGTGGTCGGCGGTGGCTTCGCGCGCTATTCCACGGATGCGGACTGGCAGGTGCCGCATTTTGAGAAGATGCTGTATGACAATGCCCAGCTGGCCAGCGCCTACCTGCACGCCTGGCAGATCAGCGGCGAGCCGCGCTACCGCCAGGTGGTGGCAGAGACGCTCGGCTTCGTGCAACGCGAGCTGTTGGCACACGAGGGCGGCTTCTACTCCAGCCTGGACGCGGACTCCGAAGGCGTGGAGGGCAAGTTCTACGTCTGGACGCTGGATGAAATCCGCGCGACGCTGGGCGAAGTGGATGAGCTCTTCGAAGCCGCCTATGGATTGACCCCCTCCGGCTCCCATGGGGGATGGGAAGGCAAGATCGTGCTGCAACGGGTCGCGACCGATGACGAACTGTTGCAGCGCTTTGGGATGCCTGTGGCCGAGATCCCGGCGCGATTGGCGCAGCGGCATGCGCAATTATTATCGCAACGCAACACACGCATTCGCCCCGGTACCGACGACAAGGTGCTCACATCCTGGAATGGCTGGATGCTGGCAGCCTTTGCCGAAGCCGCGCGTGCCCTGGAGAACGACACCTATCTGCAGGTCGCCCAGCGCAACGCTGACTTCATCCTGCATGAGCTGTACATCGATGGACAGCTGCGGCGCTCGTGGCGGCAGGGGCAGACCAGCGCAGAGGTCTTCCTGGAGGATTACGCATCCCTGATTCTGGGCTTGCTCGAGTTGTACCAGTCGGACTTCAACCCGCGCTGGTTCGCGGCCGCCCAGGCGTTGACGGAACAAATGATCGACCAGTTCCACGACCCCGATGGTGGCTTTTTCGATACCACCCACACGGCCGAGACTGTGCTGCTGCGCCCCAAAGACCTGCAGGACAACGCCACCCCGTCCGGCAACGCCCTGGCAACCGCAGGCCTGCTGAAGATGGCTGCCTTCTCGGAGAACGAAGCCTGGCGACAGCTGGCAGAGGATTCCCTGGCGCAGGTGGCCGGCATGGCAGGCGCGTATCCCACCGCCTTCAGCCGCTGGCTCGCAGCTGCCGATTTTTCCCAGAACCCCGCCCGCCAGATTGCCCTGATCGGGGATCCTGAGGAGCCGCAGATGGCAGAATTCCTGCGCGAGATCTGCGGTGCCTATCGTCCCAACACCGTGGTAGCTGCGGCAGGCTTGCCCATTCCGGAAGGTAGCCCGGCGCTGCTGCAGGATCGTCCCATGCTGGATGGCAAGGTCACGGCCTATGTGTGCGAGGGGTTTGTGTGCCGGAAGCCGGTGACTTCAGTAAGCGAGCTAAAAGAGTTGCTCAAAGATGACAGCTGACCGGTGAGATTGTTGACAGTCTTCAGTCGACAGTTGACAGAAATTCTCAACCACTCAATCCTCAACCCTGAATCCCAACCCCAACCCCAACCCCCTACGACAATTCCAAAAATATCTCCGGTTTTTGTTCAGCAATACGTAACAATGCCAAAGCTGGACCACTGGGTTTGCGCCGTCCCTGTTCCCAATCCTGGATGGTCCGCAAGCTGACGCCCATCATCCCGGCGAATGTTGCTTGTGATACTTTCAGCTTCGATCGTATGACCTGCGGAGGAGCCGGGCTAGTCAAGGTGCGTGTTTTTAAATTCCCTGCCCTGAGATTTCGAATTAATAAATTAGATTAGTATTCTCTCCCTGTTTCATCCCATTCTTGTGGATTCTGTTGGATTTAAACCACAATCCTTTCAAAGTCTACCTCATCTCGGATGATATGCTCGTAGTAGTTGCGATGCCAGATGGTTGACCCGGGAGACATGAGCAGCTTGTTGATCTTTCGAGAGCTGATGGACTTGAAGTTCTGAACGATAGCCGGGATCGAGCCAGGTTGACTTCCCAGCCGTAAGGGTAAAGCATTCTCACCTGATTTTGCGAAATCGGGTGAGAATGCTTTACCCTTACGGTCTCTGCTCCTGCGGATATGGCGGTATGTATTTCACCCTATGCTCTTCCCCATTAATCAGCACCGTCTTTTCCCCTCTGACAACAAAAGTCACCATCCCCTTGATTTCCTCCGCACTGAACACCTCGGAATCGACCGCCGTGGTGGTTTTCGATGGCCATGTTTAGCAGTGGATTTTCGAAGGCCTCGGCAAAACTACGGAAATCCTCCAGATCACCTTCGATTTCATAACTCTGCAGGATCAGGTAAAAACGCTGATCGTAAAAGTAGATGGCATTACGCTTGCGCTCATTTCCAAACAGATATTCGATGGTCAGGTAATTTTTCCCGTTAGACAGGATGTCCGCTTTCATGGCTTTGATCTCGTCGAAGACCACATACAGCTCCCCGGAGGGCATCTTACAACCATGCGCGGCCAGGATCTCCTCCAGGTCGAGCCGGTAAAGTCCGCGCACGCGTTTGCTGGTGGTTTCTTCCACTTTCTGCTGCAACTCTGCTGCTTCCGCGTGCCAGGTCTCCTCAGCATGTGGGCAGGTAAACTCATCATACAGGCTTTCGATGCCGGCCATGGCACCTCCCCAGGAGATTGGCCCCTTCTGGCTGCGCTCGACGGTGTTGAGGGTACCACAGGTTGGGCAGTAGACGGATTGGAAGGTGTTGGGTTTGAGTTTGGGCATGAGGTTTATACCAAAATTGATTTTACTAATAATCCATTATTAGGACAACAATAGAAATTTATCAAATATATTAGTTGTTTTTCAAACCTAAAGCATGTATAAATTAATCAGATACGGAATCTTCAATCTTTTAATCAATTTCTACTATCTAACAATTTTTCCCAGATGCAATTCAATCAAAGTCATTAATACCAAAGTAATAATTTTGAAATTATAAGCTGGAGGAAATGATGAAAAAGCCAAGCAAATCTCTTGTTTTTGTGGTTATTATTGGACTTATGATTTGCTGTTTAGTCGCCTTATTACAAATTGGTGATGATGACGAAAAAAGTGATAGTGAAAAGTTGGCAAGCATTTCAGAAGAACAAGCTACTGAAAAGTTAACGGACCAGTTTGCCGAAAGGCAAATTCCAACAATAACAAAAACGGCATTATCAACTAAAACTCCAACATTAGAATATAAAGCAATTAGTAAAGTTAACAGTAATGTTAGATCTGGGCCAGGGCTTGATTTTACGATTAAAAAAGTATTGAAAGTGGGAGAAGAGTTCAAAATTTATGGCCGTACGGAAGATAGTTCCTGGTTATTGATTGATCCTTTGGAACAACTTTGGATTAATAACTCGGTTATTACGGTCGACATATCTTTAGAATCATTCTCTATTGCACCAACAATAACCCCAACCCTTAGCCCCACAGTAACAAATACAATCACTCCCAAACCAACAGCTACGCTTGTTCCAGCTGTAAGCATTTTGGAAATTTACAATAATTTGAAACAAATGACAGAACTCCAATTCAAAGAATATAAGAATACACTTGTTGGCAAACCGGTGCGAGAAAAAGTGAAAATTTCCAATGTGCAGGATGATGGAAAAGTAACTCTTTCAGGAAAATGGAGCCCATTCATCATTAATATTGCAGATTTTGGTGTTGTTGTTTTAGGTGTCCCTCATGATATAGCAATTCAATTAAATGGCGGTGATGAGGTTTACTTAGAGGCTACAATTGATCGAATTGTTGGTGATCATAATTATTTCATTAATCGAGAAAATGTACTGGTATTAAAATATAAACTGATTGAATTTCCGTAGATCTTAATTAGCCCTATTCTATATATATTGAAATATCCTCAGCACCTTAACAGCTATTCTTCTATCTGCACAATATTCTTACACTGCGGGTAATTCGAACAACCCCAAAAGCGCTTCCCCTGATTCGGACCGGATTTTGGTGGGGAGGATGCCTGCAGACTCTTCCGAGTCTTGCGATGCGCATGGGATGGAAGTGGAGTTGCATTCGTTTTGATGAGATTGACGGATAGGGTCGAAAAAATTTGGTGGGTCAGCGATCCTCCCTACAGGACTACTAAGTAAGGCCTTTATAGATAATACAAAGTTACATGGCTATGATAAATATTTTTTCTAAGGTTGTAAAAAGGTTAGGGATTTGTTATAAAGATTTTAACATTAATAATAATTTTGCTATAATTAACTAATAACATTTATTGTTTAAAAAATCAAACCTTAATTCAGCTTAAAAACTATTAAATAACCAGGGATTTTGAATGAAAGTGGTAAAACTAAACTGCACAGCTTGTGGAGCGCCAATCTCGATACCTGAAAATGTTGATCAACTTAATTGTTCTGCATGCGGGTCATTTCTTCAGGTTGATCGTGGAGAAGGATACATTACGTTAAGAGTCCTTGAGAAATTAACCAAATCGATAGAGACTTCAGGTAAAGCGACAACAGATGCCATTAAAGAAAGTTCTTATGTTACAAGAACAGAACTGAAAAAATTACAGATCCAACAAGAAATAATTGCCAATCAGACGATATTGGCCAACATCGAATCAGAAATTAGAACTCTTAAACGTTCTGAGGTTAAAAATAACATAAATGAAATAAATAGCCTCTATGGAAAACAATATCAAATATTAGATAAATTACGAATTCTAGAACAAAAATATCTATCGCCTTTACCAGATGATATTGATGGTTTAATCTCCGCTACCCAAAACGAGATATCCTATATTGATCAAGAGTTATCTATTCTTTATTTATCTAATTTGCCTAATAAAAATGAAGCTATTAAATCGCTCCAAAAAATGCGCGCTGACAGAATAGAGTTTCTGACTAATATAAGAGCAAATGAAATCAGAAAAAATTTTCCAATTCTTCAACAGAAATCTTATGAAGTACAAGAAACTCAACAAGCTTTAGATTATTTACATTCTTTATCAGAAGCAGAGAATTTTGTATTAAACCTACCGGATACCCCAGAGAAGAACCAACTTAAAAGAGAAATTAAACAACTCAAAGACAAATTATCAAATGATTGGGCAAGGCTTGAAAAAGCCCGGATTTCAGAGATGCTTCATTTTATTCCTCCAGTCCCAGAAAATGAAGAGCTGGATTCGATGGTTGGAAAACTAAAATTTATGGATGAAAACATAACCATCCTACAGAGTCAAAACCAAAATTGGGTGGTTAAAGATCTCCTAATTGAACAACAAACCAGAAGGAACAGGCTTCAAATAAGAATTAGTAAATTCCAAAAACAACTACAAAAAGACCAAGCCAAACTGGCAAAAGCGATTGCAAGAGAGAACGGGGAATCAGAAAAAGAGAATCAACTGTTGTCCAAATCAGAAACCCTTTTTGCGGAAATTGGTGTTATTCTCGGTGGTTGGTGGTTAGCAATAAGAAATATTTTTATCAAATCGAATTCAAATAAAAATATAATTTCCAAGCTGCTAACAGGTGACAATTCAGATTTCCAAGATAAAAATTCTGAATATAAATATCAAAGTATTGAAGAGAGCTCAACAAAATCAATAAAGAAAGGTTTAATATATTCAATAATTTCATTAATTGCATTTTCTTGCATTGGTTCTATCTTTCTTGCGATTATTTCATCCATTTTTTCAATTGAAAACGATCAATTTACAAGTGGATTTTTGATGTTAATAATCTTTTTTGTTTTTCTGATTTCCCAAAAAATATTCATAAATCAATCTTTTGGATTGGTTATTATTGAAGGTGTCTTGGGGATTCCACACATAAGATTATCAAAAAACCACCCTGGCCATGGAATCACAAACAAATTTCTTGTAAAATCATTGGTTGGTATATTCACATTTATTTCCGTTGGTTCATTAATGCTTTCAGTATTACTTTTTTTTCCATTAACAAATCAGGAAGAAATACCTGATTTAGCCGTATTGGTTCTTTTAATTGGATTTATGATTCCCCCGGTTTCTGCCATTTTCGCTGGAATAAGAACAAAAGTTGTTGATATTAGCCTGACAGAGTAACTCCCTGCTTTCTAAATTTTACGCCAATCACTCCAGTCCAACCAATCGGAGCAATGTTAACCCATAACGATTGATTAAGTTTGGTGATTACTTACGCCTCTACTGGACGCAATTCTCTTCTATTGGCAATATATTTCTACACTTCGGATAATTCGAGCACCCCCAAAATCGCTTGCCCTGATTCGGACCAGACTTTGCGGAACGCATAACCATTTCAGCCCCGCATTTGGTGCAGCGTGGTGTCGTCCAGG
>JAHYJK010000085.1 GCA_019429225.1 Anaerolineaceae bacterium | reverse complement strand
AAAGCCAGACCCAAGTCCGGATTGTTGAGGAATTCCTTCCTGATCTTCAAATCCTGGCAACGAAAAAGGCATATCAGATATCTCACTGATGGTTGAAATGACCTGGATGTTGACAACTGAAGGATTAACCATTTCATAAATCTGATTGAGAGTACCTTCAGTCGTTGCATCCAAAACTGGATCATCAACCCTGACGGAATCCAGCTCTTCCTGCAGAGCAACCGGTTCCTCAGCAGGTGCAGAGCTGGTATCTTCGCTGTTATTAAAAATTGATAAATCTGCCAGCTGGCTTAACGGGGCGCAGGCTGTGATTGTCAATCCAAGAATGATTATTAAGATTGGAAATAAGAATTTTTTCTTTGTTTTGGTGTTCATAACTTTTTCCTCCAAATTTTTCTTTTATTGCAGTTCTTATAATATCGATCTTTATTTCTTTTGTCCTTATGGCATCTTCAAGAAAAGCTTAAGGATAGCTTAAGAAATGATGGGTATACATATGATCGTATGTATACTATCCATTTGACCAGGAAAAAATGGCCAGGAATTACGGGATAAAAACGCATATCACTGTTTATGATACTTATGGAGGTTATCAATGAAACGGTTAATTTTATTTCTTTTATTATTCGTAATAAGTATTAGTGGATGTGCAAGAAATGATCAGTCGACTGAAAAACAAAAAATAGATTTTTTAGCTCAGGTGATATCTAATTCCAATAACGAGGTTGAAATATCTCTTCAACTTATTACACCGAATCGGGACATTGAAAAAGATCCAGATTTCAACGCAAAAATGGAATTATTCAATCAAAATAAGGAACTTCGGGCTGAAGCGAATATGCCTGAGCGACCGTTTATGAAAAAAGGTGAACTCTATCATATATTTACCTGGAGAGGACAATTAGACCCTGGAGTTTATCAATTGAAATGGTCGTCCGCCAATTTTGGGGGAACGACTGTGTCCTTTGAGGTTGTCCAGAATCCATCCGGGTTGATTTCAATCGGTAATTTATCAATTGTGAACAATCAAGTGAATTAAAATGGATTGGTAACACCAATCAAATTTATGATGCTTTCTCCAAAATTCGGGTGGTGGTCTGATATGCCTGGATAACGACAGCGCTTACACCGCCGCCACCTTCACTTTGGTGACCTACGAACCACAAACCAGAAATTGGTGTTTCATGGGGAATTCCTGATTTCCCCTGAATTGGTGCTAAGCCACCAAAGGCATGATGTTCTGTATGGGTGAGCTGTTGGAAATCCAGTGGTGTAAGTGTTACAGTTGTGACAATATGCTTTCTTAGGCCGGGAATGGAATCTTCTGCATAAGTGAGCAATTTTTCTGTGTAGTAGTCTTTTTGAGACTCCCAATCGCCTGTAGCCAGCTTATCTGGGCAAATGGTATATAGGGTGAGACCATGCTGACCTTTTGGTGCCATCTCTGGTGTACGTAAACTGGGCTGGTGAATAACAAAACCATACTTGCCCTCATGATAGACACCCGTTTTACTTTCCTTAATACTTCCTTCAATATCATAGGTACGATAATAATAAGTACAGACACCACCTGTGGTGGGAGAAGGATCATAATCCAAGCCAACGTGAACCATGAAGATTGAATCCATGATAGGAAGATTATCCACCTGTTGAATATATTCTGATGGTAGGTAAGTGTCTCCTACCAATTGATGGAAGGTCTCTTTTGCACCGCCGGAGGCGACAATTATATCAGCGGGATAAAAATTCCCCAGGTTTGTTTTTACCCCTTTAACCTGATTGTCATCGATTTGTATGGCGGTGACATATTCGTTCAGATGAAACTGACCGTGGTGGTTCTTTATAACTTTGACCAGCGCATCAACGAGGGTGGTGGTACCGCCTTTGATGGAGTAGAGGAATAACTGGTCAGCTCCACGTGCGATCCGTTTGGGCAAACGGGCATCGAACGACGCTTCAGAATTGAGCGCAAATACAGCCAGACCCTGGAATTGACTGGGTGGGGTAAAGAAATCGGCCAGGATGGAGATAAAAACGGCCTGCAATTGAGGAGATTTGAAATAATCTGACATAACTTGTTCAGCATTCCAATCTTTTCGTGAAGCAAATGGCAGCATACTGGCTAACATATTCATTCTTTTCCAGAAAAGCTGGATGCCAGTAGCACCTCCCATGTGACGGACAATGGTCATCAGTCGGGTGAAACGGATGTAATCCTTCCAGTAGCGTTCCAGACCAACTTTATCTTCAGGAAATTGCTGACTCAGGAATTCCATGCGCCATTTTGGACCTTGATATTGTTCGGGTTTATCGATATTAAAATCAGGGAATACATATCGTCGGTCATCTTTAACAATTTCTATATCATCGGAACAACCTAAAGCTTCAAAAATATCACCAACTGGTTCTCCTTTGCCAAATCCTTCCACTAACAATTGACCTAAATCCCAGGTGAAACCATTCTCTTGCCATCCTTGCAAAACACCACCAGGCTTTGGGTTGGGATCAAAAACTTTTACAGAATGACCGGCTTTTGCTAAGGCAGCAGCACTCGTCAGGCCGGCAGCACCAGCACCAATGATGATAACTTGCATGGGAACTCGCTTTCTTTTGGTTGGGGATCGCTAAATACTTAAGGTATTGTAACAAATGCTTATTCGAGAATCAATCAAATCATCGTTGCAAGTGGATAATTATTAATCAGGATGGATAATGAATTGATGAAAATTATTCCAATAGAAAATAACTTTCCAATATAAATTCGCCAATGAAAAAATATCATAATAATGATATAATATTGATATATGTAAGGAGATGAAAAATGCCAACAATTAGACCCAGTTCTGATCTACGAAATAAATACAATGAAATATCGGAGTTTTGTCATTCCTATTCTGAACCTATTTTCATTACTAAAAATGGAAAAGGTGACCTGGCTGTAATGAGCATACAGGTTTATGAAAAACTAATTGGGAGATTTGATCTGTATCGATTGCTTGACGAAGGATTGACTGCGGAAAAAGAAGGTAGAACCCGATCTTTTCATGAAGCAGTTGATGATCTTCGAAAAACCTTGAAGACTGATGTTTAGCGTATTCATCACAAAACCTGCTGAAGACGATTTACAATCTGCTATTTCTTACATTGCTGATGAACTCAAGAATCCTGTAGCTGCACAGCGCTTATTAGATAAAGCTGAGAAAACAATCGTTACATTAACCAGCATGCCATTGCGACATGAATTGGTTTCTGATGAGTATCTACGACAAATTGGAATTCGTGTAATACCGATTGATAATTATCTTGCATTTTATTTTGTTAATGCGGAGGAAGAGAAAGTGGTTGTAATTCGGATTTTGTATGCCCGCCGGGATTGGCAAAACATTTTGAATTACAAAATATAAAGGGATTTCTCGGATTCTGAAAATTTATTCTTCAAAATTGTTGGTTGGATTCTCAGGCATCCAGACGATAAAACAGCTGCCTTTTCCTGGTTTACTGGTAAAAGTCAATGAGCCATGGTGCGCTTGAACCAGATCGCGTGCGATGGTAAGACCCAAACCCATTCCTTCCGGTAAACGTTGGGAGGCTTTTCCGCGTTGATAAGGTTCAAAGATGCGTTCAGCTTCTTCAGCATCTATACCCGGTCCATCATCCTGCAGAACAACCTGCCAACCATCATTTTCGGCTGAAACTTTCAATGAAATCTGTCCACCGGGTGGGGTGTAGCGGATGGCATTGCTGAACAGATTCTCGAGCACCTGTGCCATTCGATCCGGATCGAAACTGGCTTCTGTGGGGGTGGATTCACTAATTACAGTCTTCCAGTTGAGGTGTTTGTCCTCAGCCAGACGTTGCCAGGGGGGGAGGATGGATTCGACCCAGGAAGAGATTTTAACCGATTGAATCTCCAGATCCAGGCTTCCTAAAACCTGGTCGTGTAAATGTGCCAGCTCATTTAATAAACCCTGCAAGCGCACCAATTCGTCATCCATTCCCTGAACCAGTTCCTGACGCAATTGCGGATCATCCCCTGCGCCACTCAAAAGTGCCTGAGATGCTGATCGCAATGCACCCAATGGACGTCCCAATTCGTGCACTAGATTACCAAGCAAACGTTTGCGACTGCTTTCCATAGTCTGCAAACGTTCTGCCAGAGTATTAAAAGCGCGTTGCAGCACCCTGGTTTCCTCCAATCCACCTTCCGGTAGGGGTTGGGGATTACCTCCGCTTGCCAATCGATAAGCAGCATCGGTCGTCTGGCGTATGGGATGCTCCAGATCGCGAGCCAACAACCAGCTGAGCAGCAAACCAATGATCAAGCCACCAGCCAGGACAAAAACCATCACCTGACGCAAAGTTTGTGACCGCTCGTAAATACTTGCCAGTGGATTGACCAATCTTACAAACCCAATCAGTCCAAGATCCCGACTGGAATACACAGGAACGATAATATCTGTGACCTTTCGTTCTTCCATGGTAACTTCGGCTTGCAAGTCTTTAGCAGAAAGCAACTCCGTATCCGGGACATTGAATACCTGACCGATCAGAAACGAATCTTCCGGATCAGACGAAACAATCAATCTGCCTTCCGGATCGAGTAGCATAACTTTGGCCGTTAAGCGAGGACTGACACGGGTCACAAAAGCTTGCGCACGTACAGGATCTTCCCAAATTTCCAGATATGCACTGGCCGTATCTGCCACCAATACAGCCTGCCGGGTCAGCTCATTGGTGAGATTGCCAAGGAACACCTGGGTTTCCAGTAAATATGTTATCAAAATTCCCATTACAGGTATGATCACCAATAATGGAATGAGTGTGTTTAAAAATAGCCGGGAACGTAAGGTCTTCATGGAGATGATTCCTCTGGCTGATATTTGTATCCAACACCACGTACAGTTAATATCCGTTTTGGACGATTGGGAACATCTTCCAGTTTCTCACGCAACCAACGAATGTGGACATACACAACCTGTGGTTGACCAAAAAATTCAGCGCCCCATACGCGGGTCAATATTTCATCGGTAGAAAGTACCTGCCCGGCAGAACGTGCCAGCGTGAAGAGCAAGTCGAACTCACGTGGGGAGAGTTCCAGTTCCCTTCCTTTAAATATGGCTGTGTGTGCATCCGGGTCAATACGTAGATTACCCGTTTCAACAATTTCTGTGGAAGTAGCTGCACCTTCCTCTCTGATTTGAGATCTACGCAGAACGGCTTTGACATGCGCTAGCAGTACACTGAAATCGAATGGTTTGGTGACGTAATCATCAGCTCCCAATTCCAGCCCAAGCACCTCATCCAGTTCTCGTCGTCTGGCAGTCAGCATGATCACAGGAATGTGCATCTGGTTATGGAGTTTTTTCAATGCATCTAATCCGTCCATACCCGGCAGGTTGATGTCCAGCAGCACCAGGTCTGGTTTCTGTTGATCCGCTGTTGCGAGTCCATCCTCTGCATTGGCTGCCGTACGGGTATCAAACCCGGCTTGTTGTAGATTAAAAGCCAGACTACGCCGCAAAAGCGCATCATCGTCGATTAGAAGAATTTGTTTCACCATGATTCATTCTACAATAGAATTGGCAAAAAGGTAGGGGATTGTAGCTATTGGCTGTTGAGCTATAAAGTTATTGAGTTTATAAATTTCTCATTTAAAAAGTTGTGAGAAAAAAAGAGGTATTCATTGATTACCATAAATCTTTTATACACTGATTATTTATAGTTTTATCTTGACATTCATTAAAAATGGAGTATTATATTTCTTAAAGTAAATAAAACTATTTACATTAAGAAATAAATTATGAATTTAAGAGAATTTGAATCAATAATAAAAAAATATCCATTATTTAATCTTAATGATATAAGGAAGATTGATCCTGGATTTCACAGGCAACAATTAATTTATTGGAGAAATCAGAGATACATAAAACCATTGGCAGGTGGTTATTATATGTTAGCGGATATGCAAGTTAGTGAACCTATTTTGTTCATGCTGGCTAATAAGATTTACGAACCATCCTATGTCAGTTTAGAATCTGCATTAGCTTATTATCAAGTCATTCCAGAATCTGTATTCGGAGTCACCAGTATTAGTTCAAGAAAAACTACCCAATTCGAAAGTAATTATGGGATTATTAATTATAGGTCAATTAAACCTGATTATTTGTTTGGCTATCAAATAATTGAAACATCTCCCAGTATAAAATATAAAATTGCCAGATTGGAAAAGACAATTTTGGATTATCTCTATCTTCATTCAGAAATTGAATCGATTGATGACTTTGAAGTTCTTCGATGGAATATAGAATCGGTAACAATGATTCTGGAAAATAAAGATTTTCTCAGTTATTTACATCAATTTGGGAAACTCGCATTGAACAGGAGAGTTAGATTCTTATTGGAGTATATTCATGCTTGATTTACAACAAATAAAAGAACAATATACAGATGATCTGCAAAGCTTCGAGAAATCGATCCTGAAAGAATACTTACAATATAAAATTTTACAGGCAATTTTTGAGAGTAAATACGCAAGTAAACTCTCATTTTTAGGAGGAACTGCGTTAAGAATTATTTATGGTAACAACCGTTTTTCTGAAGACATTGATCTTGATAATTTTGGAATGAGTTGGGAATTGTTTGCAGAATTAGTTGAGAGAGTGAAAAAGTTTTTAGAATTAGAAGGATTTCATGTCCAGGTCAACAGTGTTTCTAAAGTTGCCTTTCATTGTTATTTTCGATTTTCAGAATTATTGTATCAGCAAGGTTTATCACCTCTTCACCAAGAAAAAATAATGATACAAGTGGACACTGTATCACAAGGCTATGATTACCAACCTGAGATAAAAATCCTCAACAAATTTGATGTATTTACTGAAGTTAGAGTCACGCCATTAAATTTGTTGCTTTCCCAAAAAATCTTCACAGCTGTGAATCGAAAACGAGCAAAAGGAAGAGATTTCTACGATATCACTTTTTTATTGAGTAAAACAAAACCAGATCTAGCATTTCTTGAGAAGGAAATGGGAATTAAAGACCCTGAAAAATTGAGGAAGGATTTCCTTGAAAGAATCGCAAATTATAACTTTAAAGCGCTTGCCGAAGATGTAACTCCGTTTGTCATCAAGCAGGAACAGATTAGTCGGGTCTTAAAATTCAAAGAATTTTGGAACCAGGTGGAATTAACCTAAGGTGTCTACAAATCTTTGTACACTACAATAAGACACAGTAGACTCTGCATTATGGTCAAACATTTATCCAACTTTTTTAAAACTACCCTCCACCCGGAGATGTATCACGGTATGGTGTTGTCACCACCGTTTTTTGAAGGTTGGTATTTCAAAGTTGTGGATTCAACTGGCTTGCAACGTTTTGCTTTTATCCCGGGTGTATTCATGGGGAAAACACCCGAGGATAGCCATGCCTTTGTGCAGGTATTGGAAGGTGCTAGCAGTCGGGTGGAGTATCATCGCTATCCAATCGATCAGTTCTGGTCCTCAGCAGATCACTTTGAACTGCATATAGGCGAGAATCATTTTACGTTAAATCAGATCCAATTAAATATTCAAAATTCTTCCCAAAAAGTGATAGGTGAATTGAAATTTGAACGTCCTATTGGGTGGCCTGTTCGGTTGACTTCGCCCGGGGTGATGGGTTGGTTTGCCTGGGTGCCACGGATGGAGTGTTATCATGGCGTCCTGGGGTTCGATAATGCTGTGAAAGGTTCTATAACATTTGATGGGCAAATCCATGATTTTAGTGGTGGACGCGGGTATATCGAAAAAGATTGGGGTAAAGCTTTTCCGCAGGCATGGGTGTGGATGCAAACCAATCATTTTTCTCAAGCGCACACCTGCCTGACTGCTTCTGTAGCGATCATTCCCTGGCTGAAGAGCGCTTTTGCAGGCTTTATCGTCGGATTCTGGCAGAATGGGAAATTGCACCGTTTTGCCACCTATGCCAATAGCCGGATTTTGGGTCTGGAGGTGGATGATCAGCATGTCCGCTGGCAGATGCGCAATAAGACACATCGTCTGGAGATCGTTGCCACTCAGGCGGAAGGGGGATTATTGCGCGCTCCGACACCAGATGGAATGGGCAGAAGGATTGCAGAAACTCTAAGCGCCAGGATTCATCTACGATTAGTGAATCTCAAGACTGGTGAAGTTGAATTTGATGGTGTGGGAGAATACGCGGGTTTGGAAGCTGTTGGGGATTTGGTGAAGTTGATCAGGATGGCGGTTGGATAGCTGTTTAACTTATCTAGACAAATGTGTAATATTTCATTATTCGTAAAGTACGAATAATAAAGAAGTATCATACTCGTAGGCGTTAAAAAAATCAATGATCTTATCAAGTACCTGATTTTTGTCAAGTTGCTGATTGGTACAATTACCTTTATATGCTGGAACCTCGTGTTCCTCCCACGATAGAACCGACAAATCCAATTTATACCAGGTAGCACAGTTGATAACTGTCACATAACCAAATTGAAAAAATGGTGGTTTTATAGATTGCAGAACAACGCTTCCTTCATCAATTTCAACATTGCCAACTCCGACAGCAAATATTTGTTTATTGTCAGGAATATCATTTAATAAAGAA
Organism: Anaerolineaceae bacterium; assembly: GCA_019429225.1. Lineage (GTDB taxonomy): Bacteria > Chloroflexota > Anaerolineae > Anaerolineales > Anaerolineaceae > UBA6170. The sequence continues at coordinate 6,750 of JAHYJK010000085.1, read as the reverse complement.
TCTCCTGCCATCCAATTGGGTATTGATATCCCAAGATAATCTAAAATTGTGGGTGGAATATCTAAATTTTGAATATTAGGTTGAATATAATTTTTAAATTCTCCATTTGGGAACCTAATAATCAAAGGCAATCTTTTATCTGTTGTAAATCTTTGGCCATGGTCGCTTGCAATAATAATTATTGAATTATCTAAAATTCCTCTATTCTCAAGCTCTAAATATAATATTTTCATTGACTGGTCAAAATTTAAAATACTGTCATCATAAAAATCTAATTCCCAATCATTTTGATATGCTGGATCTTGACCTGCTGAAAAAACCTGTTCTCTAGGATAAAATCTTGCTCCATGTGTACCCATCCAATGAATATGAGAAAAAACTGGTTTTGTGGAATTATCAATAAAATTTAATACAGAATCTATTTTGTACATATCTTTATAATTATCTGGTGAAGATACTTCTTTGAGAGGATTTGACATTTGTTTAAGGAAAAAAATATGTCGTATCCTATCAACGATTCTATTTCCTATTTCATACAAGAAAAAACCTAGATTGTCAGGTAAATAGTTATTAATTTTTCTGAGGATATTGCTTTGATACGATCTCCCATTTGCCACATCAAATCCATTCATAACATTTAATTGATATGCGTCAACATAGTGACCAAAACTATATTGAATTGTTGTATATCCATTCAATTTCAAGATAGCTGGCAAGTGTTGGTATGCATCTACTGATTTCAAAATATCTGGGGGATATAAGACCTTCGTATCAATCGGATATTTTCCAGTTAAGATTGAAATTATCGACCCTGAGGTATTAGCTGAATTTGTAAATGCATTTTGAGCTACCAATGAACTTTCTGCTAATGATTCAAGAAATGGTGTTGTATCTCTCTCGTAACCATAAAGTGACATGTTTTCAGCGTTTACCCCATCAGCAGTTATAAGGATGATATGAGGAGAATTCTTTAAGGGATCATTTTCAATTGAAAGATTTCTTGAGAAAATATTTTTCAATACAGGAAAATTTCCAACCAACACAAGGATAAATATAAAGATCAAACTAAAGGTCAATATTTTCTTTTTCTCAAAATTATTTATAAAAATTTCTATTTTTGAAGCCAAAGCACTCAATTCCTTTATTGATACGAATAATAGAATTACAAAGAACAACCCATACATAGCTCGTACCAAGCCTGTAGAAGTAACTATCCCAAATTGAAAAATAGTGTATGAAAAGTTATCAACTAATAATAATAAGAGACAGGCTGTTAAGAAACTGGGAATAAATCTACCCAATATAAACATCGTTCCTTTTATGAAATTACTTAGCCAATGGTCAATTAGTATAAATATTCCAATCATAGCGAAATAAATTGTTGATGTAAAAATTGTTGATTGGAAAAAAATACCTAATTGATCAAATCCTTTTAATGAACTCATGAATGATGGTTTTGTTGCTAAGAAGATCCATTCCATGAATAAATAAACTGAAATTACAATTATTGTTGTAATGATAATACTCAACCAGCTTGATGAAGTATGCGCCTTGAAATTTTCTTTGATTTTCATAAATAAAAAATTTAGCTAATTGATTATTTTATTTTTCAATAAAAAAATGATTCGGTCAGTATCCGGAATTTTCATTTTTTCAATAATCATATAATAATTATCAACGGCTTTAATAAATCCTTCAAGAGTGTACTCATCAAAAATATCATCTCTGTTTGAAAGTAACCGTTTAACCTGTGAATCTTCTTTGGGAACAAATTCGATAATGAGGTATTTCGCCATTTCAGAAAAATACTTCAAGATTTTTGACAAAGGTAAATTATTTGATATAGCAAGATGATGGATCAATGCCAAAACCATGATTACATCAGCTTTTGCTCTTTGTGAAAATGATAATCTTTCATGATTACTCCATCCAATCGAAGGTGATGGATTGGTTAAATCTATAACCAGAGGCAGTAAATTTTTTTCTTTGGATCTTTTGACTTCAAGGTAGTTTAATTCAACCGCACCTGGATCAATATCAGAAGATACCACGAAACAATCATCAAGGTTGTGACATTCACGACTGAAAACACCTGTGTTGGCTCCTAAATCAATAACGGTTTTTGGTTGTAGATCAAGCAGGATACCTTTTATAAATTTTTTCTTCTCTTCAAATGCGGGGTCTGAATAATTTGTCTTCTGGTAATAAGATATCCAATCTGTTCCTTTTGGTGTCCATTTTATTTTATTTATTGTATTTTCTAGATTTTCAACAATTCCAATTAATGCTGTTTTTGATATGTTTTGATTAGATTCCTTTTTATACGTTTTCTCATTGGTAATATTTTTTTGCACTTTAGCATGAAGGTGGATATGAGAAAGAATTCCAAAATTAAACCAAGATCGAATTGGCAACAATTTACTGGTTAGCTGAAGCGGAATTCCATCTATATGATTTTTCAATAATTCATTTAATTGGATATCTTTCAGACCCATTAAAGCTAACGGCGATAAAAAGTGTTGACAAAATTGCTTGTAAGCAATCCAAGCTTCTCCTTCAATGTATTTGGAAAAACTTAATGTGTCGATAAGAATTGGATGGCCATTCTGAAATTGAATATTAAATGCACTTGCGTCTTTGAGGGTCATTCCAGAAAGAAGTGCTTCTTTTTGAATATTTAGTGTCAATAAGGCAGCATCCTTTAATTGAGAAAATGACCATTCATATGGATAAGAAATAAATTTTATTGGTTCAGGTTCAATAATTTTAAATAATAAATTTGGTTCAAGAGAAAGTAAATCTACTTCAGTGTGCGAAATTAACTTTCTTTTTTTTTCCAGTCGTTCATAGAGACCTGAAGAAATAAGTTGTTCATAGTCTTTTTGATAAAATTTATTTATTTGTCGGAATATCTTTCCATCTTGGAAAAATACAAATCCACTCGGGTCCCGAAATGAGGATGTTTCTTTGTAATTATTCTTCACTACCATAATCTATATCGTCTTTAATATCAGTACTATTAATATCATTCTTATGAAAGAAACCTTTAATATTTTTCCAAAATATCCGTACTATTACCCCCAAACCTAAAATTCCGGCTAAGATGAATTGTAAAACCATGCTTCCAAATCCTGGATCAAGATACATAATTGTTTCCTTCCAATCCTATAATAAATAGTGATTATACTATGAATTAGGATTGGTTCAATTTAATAAAGGTAATATAAGGCATTAATTGGATGGCATTAGAATAGCTGTTGAGCTGTTTCTCTATTGATTCATAAGATTGTTAAGGCACACGCTGGTGCATCCAATAGGTTCAAATCTGAATAAAATGAGATTAACATATCAAAATATTGGATACATTATTCAATATCAATTGATTACCTGAAGAAGCTAATCTAATTTTTCAAGTAAATTTTCTAAATTTATCAATAGTTGGGGAATATTGTTGGTATTCGTTGACCAAATTCTATCAACGTTTATATCACCGTACTCGTGTTAAAGTACATTCCTTTGCCCAATATTAGAATTGAGCGCTCGATAGCATATCGAACCAATTTATTTTTTACAATCCGTGAATGATACATCGGATGTGAATTCAATAATTTGTTTTGTTTCTGTGTACATATCCCAAACGTAAGCTAGATTTTTTTCTTCAGGATTCATACACCACCTGAGCTGTTGCTAATATGTGGCGTTTCCGGAATGGATTACGCAAAGCGGCTTTTTCAAGAATATCTACCGGTCGATTGAAAATTTCTTGTAACTCAATTTGCATCTGGGCAAGATCAAAAAGACTGATTTGGGCTTCTTCCGCAAAGGTTACTAAAACATCAATATCACTATTATTATCAAAATCTTCTCGTAATACTGAGCCAAACAATGCAAATTCAACCACATTCCACCGATGACAGAAGTTTGAGATTTTTTCCTGAGGAATTTCCAAATGGATTCCATTCATAAAAAAATTATAGCATTATTGAAGATATCGTATTGATTTAGGTGAAAAATTATCAGAATAGCCGATTAAAGAAAGTAACCATCTCGTGTGATATGTGTTAATAGATGTGACCCAATACCCTGTACCTGAAAAGGAAGCTTTATGAATCAAGCTATTGAATTCAATCACATTTTCAATAAAAAAACTCCATTTGAACTTCTACCCTGGCAAGGCAGCCAGGATCAATTAACCAATCATTCTGAGAAAATTTCAGCGCTTATTAACGAACTTGAAAAACCGATATGGGCTGTGAAGGCCGGCTCTCAGGTTTTTCTGACAGATCAGGATGGATTTTCAGCAGCAGGTTCTGGGAACCATCTACAAGCAGAACGGTTGGCGTATGTCCCCCCAATGGCGCTTGAATCTCTTGGAGATCCAGCTTTCATGCAGACCTATGGCACCCGCTATGCCTATTATGCCGGAGCCATGGCGAATGGGATTTCCTCGGTGGATATGGTGGTGGCATTGGGGAAGGCAGGATTGATGGGGTCATTTGGTTCCGCTGGGTTACCGCCCACCCGAATTGAAGCTGCCATTCAATCCATCCAACAGGCATTGCCAGGTGGACCCTATGCAATTAACTTGATCTACAGTCCCAATGAGCCCAATCTGGAACGGAATCTGGCAGAGATGTATCTCAAACTCGGTGTGAAAGTGATCGAAGCCTCTGCCTACATGGATTTAACCTATGCTTTGGTACATTTTCGTGTAGCCGGACTCTCTCGTGCAAGTGATGGCAGTGTTTTGATTGGGAATAAAATCATTGCCAAGATTTCCCGCAAAGAAGTCGCACGAAAATTTATGCTCCCTGCGCCTGAAGACCTGCTTAAGCAATTGCTGGCTGATGGAAAAATAACAAAGGAACAGGTTGATTTGGCTCGGCAGGTACCCATGGCGGATGATATTACCGTCGAAGCAGACTCAGGTGGGCATACCGATAATCGCCCATTGGTGGGTCTGATCCCAACCATGTTGGCTGTCCGGGATGAAGTGCAGGCGCAGATGAATTATCCCCAACCGGTTCGCATCGGGGCAGGTGGTGGCATCAGTACGCCAGCAGCCGCATTGGCAGCCTTTATGATGGGGGCAGCTTATGTCGTTACCGGTTCCGTCAACCAGGCCTGTGTGGAGGCTGGTGCATCATTGCACACACGGAACTTACTTTCTCAAGCTGACATGGCAGAAGTGATCATGGCGCCGGCAGCTGATATGTTTGAGATGGGGGTGCGGGTGCAGGTGCTAAAACGTGGCAGCATGTTTGCCATGCGTGCGTCGCGGTTGTATGAACTCTACAGTCGTTATAATTCTGTGGAGGAGATTCCTGCTGCAGATCGTGAAAAAATTGAGAAAACCATTTTCCGACGTAATTTAGATGAAGTTTGGGAAGAAACCCAGGCATTCTTTCGCGAACGTGATCAAAAGAACCTGGACCTCGCCTTAAAGGATCCGCATCATAAGCTGGCGTTGATCTTCCGCTGGTATCTGGGACTATCCTCGCGCTGGTCGGTGGTGGGGGAACCTGGCAGGGAGATAGACTATCAAATCTGGTGTGGTCCAGCGATGGGTGCCTTTAATCAATGGGTTAAAGGTACGATCCTGGAACCGGCGGAAAATCGCCAGGTGGTGGATGTCGGCATGCAGATTCTGATTGGGGCTGCGTACCTTGCACGGGTGCGGAGTCTAGCCGGACAGGGAATTAATCTGGCAAGCGAACTGCAGATGTACTATCCACCGAGATTATTGTAAGCACCCAAGGCAGATCATCACAGAATTTGTTGAATCCAACTTGAAGGATAATCATTTTCCTGCTGGTTGTGTTTAATCGCCAGGGTAACCAGTGAATGATTTAATTTCCGCCAGAATAATTTTAGATTATTACCTTCTGCAGGGCATTTCAGAATTTCGACCGGCTGCCAATCTACATTGGTTGCCAGTGAAGGAAGATTGAATGCAATCTGACGGGTGTCAATGCGTAGTCCAATCTGCAGCGCTTTCAGGATAGCTTCCCGACCACTCCAGAGGAGAGAAGCTGCCAGCGCTTGTTCTTCAAGCGCGCGCGCCAATACCATCCGGGCTTCTGGTTCGGTGAAATAATCTTCCACAAAACCTCGCGATTTGGCTTCAATATCTTCCAGATCGATCCCGATTGTGATATCAGGATCGAAACAGAAGGCTGCGATGGCATTCTCAGCGCGGTGACTGATTGATAAAGATCCCGCCAGACGTTGATCGTTCCACATCACAAAGGGGGCACCACTGTCTTCATTGTGAATGGAGAGTTCCCTGAATGGGAGCGTGTCGGAATCAGTTAGCAGGTTGCCAAGAAGTTTTTTGGCAGTCCAACGCCCTGATAACCATTCATTTTGACGTTTTGGAAAACGAAATTGATGGTATCGATTTATCTCTGGAGGCGATAACCAATCCAAATCCTCAGGAACTGATACAAACTTTTCAATGTGCCAAAATACAGGGAAATCAGATTTCATGGTAGAGGTGGGCATAGACCATTTATGTGGTCTATGCCCTAATCATTATTTCATCAACGTTTCAACAGGTGTGAGTAATTCCTGCTCGACACTATAAGGCAATGGGGAGGTACGGTACTTCTCGATCTCCAAATAGACCTGACCTTTGCTATCCACCACACGAGCATCAAAGTATTGTTCTCCATCGCTGGCGGTGACGGGTTGGACTTCAGCATAGATCGGCAATCCACTGACCTTGCTCTCATACAAACGCAATGCGCC
>JAHYJK010000084.1 GCA_019429225.1 Anaerolineaceae bacterium | reverse complement strand
AGGATAACCACATCGGATGCATGAGCTACTTCAACCGCTTTGGCAAAACCACTTTCGTCATCCGAATTGATGCCACAACCTTCTGTAAATAATATTTTTGAATCCGGTAATCTCTCTTTAAAAGCTTCCAGAAATGTGGGTACTGGTACCAATAGCTTTTGAGCATCTTCATCTGTCAAAGTTAAAAATGACGAATTTTCCTCCGGGATAACTTTTAATAATTCTGTCACGGCAGCGTAGGAATAATCTCCGAACATACACCTTTTCGAATTTGCATTGGGGCCAATCACCCCAATGGTTAATTCATCAGATTTAATCGGTAACGTTCCGTCATTCTCAAGCAATACCATACTCTGGCAGGCAATTTCATATGCCAAATCTCTTTGTTCATATGTATCAAAGACATCCATCACTGAATCTTCATTCACGTATGGATTTTCAAATAATCCTAGCTCGAATTTTTTGTGCAGATGACGTTTTACAGATAGATCAACCACCTCGATGGGGATTTCGCCTGATTGAACTGCTTCCAGCAAATCATCACCATAACAATTTACTGATGGTAGTTCTACATCGATCCCTGCAGAAAGTGCCATAATAGCTGCTTCTTTGCGGTTTTTTGCTTTGTAATGATAATTGTGAATCATCATTACAGCTTCATAATCTGAGACGACCAGTCCATTAAAACCAAGTTTATCCCGCAACAGATCTGTTAGAATCGTTTTGGATGCCGCCACCACTTCACCATCAATTTCCGGATAAGCATTCATCATCGTTGCCAAACCGGCGTCCCGAATGGCTGCCTGGAAGGGCACCAGGTACACATCCCAAATGTCCCGCCAGCCTAATTGCACCGGAGCGCAATTCAATCCCCCCTGGGAGAATGAATGACCAACAAAATGCTTACCGGTTGCCATCACTCCCTGGCGTAGATCATCAGTTTGTAAACCTTTGATATATTCAACACCAAATTGACTGACCATAATGGGATCTTCGCCAAATGTTTCTTCAACGCGTCCCCAACGTGGATCTCGGGCTACGTCCAGAACCGGTGCCAAACCCTGTCTGGACCCAATCGCCATGGTCTGTTGACGAATAAAAGTGGTCATCTTCCCGGCCAATTCTGGCCGAAAAGTGCTGGCCAATCCTATGATCTCAGGAAATACTGAACCACCAGGAGCCATCAGCCCTACACAACACTCTTCATGAACGATGGCTGGAATCCCCAATCTTGTTTTTTCTTTCAAAAAATATTGGAGGTGATTGGCAATTTTTGCAGCTTCCTTAGGAAGATAAGTGGATGCACCACCAATTCGGGTAATTTGACCAATCCCGTTTTTAAGTTTTGCTGCGACTTTTTGATCATCCAGTACGCCATTTGTTTGTAAGTCATACATCCAGTAGGACCTTAACTGAGAAAGTTTTTCCTCCAAAGTCATTTTTGCAAGCAGCTCATCAACTTTTCGATCTATTTGTGATAAAACTTTTTTATTTGTCATACAATTCTTTTTTTCCTTTAATGAAGGATTATCTGTATCCCAAAATTAAATCGATGGTCAGTTGATCCAGTCGTTCGTATTTCAAACCGCGATTAGAGATCGATGAACGATCGAAGGTGATTGCTTTTATTGCATTCGCTTTTTCTGCCGAATATTTACCGAATAATGGCGCTATAGCTGGATCTTCGGCATTGATTTCTGTCAAAATCGCCTGAATATCAGGATCAGCATTAAACAGCTGGGCTTTTTCTTTCAACATCAGATAGGTGCGCATACAACCGCGTGCGAAATCTTTTACCCCTTCATAATCTTCAGTTCGAAAAGCATGGGCATCGAAATGTCGAGGAGCATCATAACCTACGTCTTCCAGGAATTTGACCAGATAGAAGGCTGCTTTTATATCACGGGATCCAAACCGCAGATCCTGATCATAACGCCCAGGGTATTGATCATTCAAATCGATGTGGAATAATTTTCCTGCTTCCCATGCCTGGGCGACTCCATGCATAAAATTGATGCCTGCCATGTGTTCGTGAGCTACTTCTGGATTTACACCCACCATTTCTGGATGATCCAGCGTTTCAATAAATGCCAGCATATGCCCGGTCGTCGGATTATAAATATCACCGCGCGGTTCATTGGGCTTTGCTTCTAAGGCAAATTTTAGATCATACTGATGATCAATAGCATATTCACAGAAAAAGTTCATGGCTTCGCGGTTGCGTTTGATGGCATCGACTGCACTTTTACTTGAATCTGTTTCAGTACCTTCGCGGCCACCCCAAAAAACATACACCTTAGCACCAAATTCCACGCCAAGATCGATCGCTCGCATTGTCTTTTGAAGAGCATAAGCACGCACCTTAGGATCGTTGCTGGTAAACGCCCCATCCTTGAAGATCGGATCACCGAATAAGTTTGTCGTTGCCATGGGCACAACCAGGCCAGTATCCGCTAATGCTTTGCGGAAATCTTTCTTGATTGCTTCTTCCTCAGCAGGTGTTGCATCAATCGGAATCAGGTCATTATCATGAAAATTTACACCATAAGCACCTACTTCACCTAACAGATAAACCAATTCTGCTGGCGTTTTGGGATCACGCACTGCAGATCCAAATGGATCACGTCCAACGGAACCGACAGTCCATAATCCGAAGGTGAATTTATGTTCTGGTTTTGGTAATAAAGTTGTCATTTTTTTCTCCTTATTAAATGTTTTATTTTTGTTTTATCGTATACAATTTTTCATTTTGCACCATGTACTCAATTGCCAATGATCTGATTTGCTCTCTGGCGTTTTGAGATAATTCTGCAATTTCACTATTTATTGTATCTGTATTGTCATTTTCAACAATAATCACATGAGCTGCTTTACTGAGGGAGATGGTGTGCCATGTGTTTCTCTTTACGTTATAAATTTCCCCATTTTTCATGATGAACGAATGAATACCGGTTGGATGGCTTTGATTTCCACCAATAAATATAATTCCTGATCCTTCCACTAAGATAAACACCTCGTCTGTAGCTGTATGTCTTTCCATTTCACTGAGTTGGTCTGGTTCCAATTTTTCCAGATATCGTAATGCCGCCACACGCCATTCTCCAAATGAGATCAATGGTTGATAGCCTTCACCTTGATAATTTGCGATTTCCAGTAATCTATTATCCAAAAGTGCTCCTATTGTCCAATATAGACCTTAACATGAACCTTCTTGACATCATCTGACGGCAAGGGAACCGTATTTCCCGGTATTGAATTTCCATTTACCTCCAATGAAACATGATTACCAGTCCCAATACGTTCAACAGAAACTTCATATATACATCCACGATATTCTCGCTGAACCTTAAAACCTTTCCAATCCTGAGGAATTACAGGGTTAATCTGCAATCCATCAAATGTAGGTCTTATTCCCAGGATATATTGGGTTATGGCTACATAATTCCAGGATGCTGTTCCGGTCAGCCATGAATTCTTCGCTTCGCCAGGTTTGTATGCTTCATTGCCAGCAATCGTTTGAGCATAAACATAAGGTTCACATCGATGCAGGTCACTCAATTCCTCGCGGTTCGATGGATTGATGCGCAGGTAATAATCAAAAGCCTGTTCCCCTCTCCCCAGATAGGTTTCAGCAATCATGATCCAGGGGTTGGTGTGGCAAAATACACTTCCATTCTCCTTATACCCGGGCGGGTAGGAAGAAATTTCACCTAAATTCAGATAGTAATGTTGATAAGCTGGACTCAATAATACAATGCCGTGCTCAAATGCAAGTTTTTCCTTTACTGAGTCTAAAGCTTGTTTTGCTTTCCCATCTTTAAGTCCCACACCTGCCATCACACAGATTCCTTGTGGTTCAATGAAGATTTTTCCTTCTTCACATTGCTCAGATCCGACCGGTTCACCAAAATTGTCGTATGCTCGGCGGAACCAGGCCCCATCCCAACCTGCGTTTGCGATGGCCGATTCCATCTTTTCTCTCAAGCCAATATACCGATTGCATTCCGGAAATTTCCCCATTTTTTGCATGATCGCTTCTATTTCTTTGGAAGCCAGTACATACAATCCGGCGATAAAAACACTCTCTGCGACTTTGCCATCTTTATTGGTTGTGGTTTGAAAAGATTGCCCGGGTTTATCAGAAAAACAATTCAGGTTCAGACAGTCATTCCAATCTGCTCTCCCAATCAATGGGAGTTCATTCGGCCCAAGACGATTACTTGTATAATTCATCGATCTGTGTAAATGATCCAATAAGGGTTGTTCACTACCCGGTTTATTATCATATGGAACCATTTCATCGAGAATATACCAATCACCTGTTTCCTTTAAATAAGTAGATATAGCCAGCACCAGCCACAAAGGATCATCATTAAAATCACCACCGATATCATTGTTTCCTAATTTTGTTAAAGGTTGGTATTGGTGATAAGCGCCACCTGTTGGTAGCTGAGTGGCTGCCAGATCAAGAAGACGCTCTCGTGCTCTTTCCGGAATCAGGTGTGTAAATCCCAATAGATCCTGGGTCGAATCACGAAAACCCATACCACGCCCAATACCTGATTCAAAATAGGATGCGGAGCGCGAGAAGTTAAATGTAATCATCATTTGATAGGCATTCCAGATATTCACCATTCGATTGGTGTGAATATCTGGCGTATCGACCTTTAATTTTTTAAGTAATGTATCCCAGTGCAAAGCCAAATCAGAAAAAGATTTTTCAACTTCGTCCGAATTCAGGAATTTTTTTATTACTGGTACCACTGACTTTTTGTTTATTGTTTGGGAACCCTGCGGATCAAATTTATCTTTAACAGGATTCTCATGATATCCCAATAGGAAAATTATCTTTCGGGTTTCACCTGGTTGCAGCGCAATATCTACCTGATGAGAACCAATCGGTTGCCAACCATGCGCTATCGATTGGTGGGCTTTCCCACTTTCTACAACTTGCGGTGAATCCCAACCTCTATATGCTCCCAGAAATTCTTCTCTTTGGGTATCAAATCCAGAAATTGGTTCGGAACAGGCAAAATACGCAAAATGATTGCGACGTTCTCGGTATTCTGATTTGTGATAAATCACATTATCCAAAACCTCTACCTCGCCAATGGAAAAATTTCTTTGATAATTATTGGCGTCATCGACTGCATCCCAAAGGGAAAATTCCACCACCGAAAAAATTGAAAGATCAGCGATTGTCGACCGTTTATTGGTAACTTGAAATTCCCAAATTTCAAGGTTTTCACCGAGGGGGACAAAATATTTCGTCTGTGCTTCAATATCATTTTTGGACGACCTGATGGTCGTATAACCCAGACCCTGTCTACATTCATACATATCAAGTGCAGTTTTCGTTGGTTGCCAGGAAGGTGACCAGAACTCTGAGTTCGCTGGCTTATTGTCTCGAATGTAAATATATCTACCACCTTGATCAAGGGGGACATTATTATATCGATAACGGGTAATCCTGCGTAAACGCGCGTCTTTGTAAAATGAATACCCACCTGCTGTATTGGAAATGATGCCAAAGTAATTTTCAGATCCTAAGAAATTAATCCAGGGTAAGGGAGTATCCGGTTGTGTGATCACATATTCCAAACGATTATCATCAAAATATCCAAAACGCATGTCGATACCTCACTTCAGTTGCCACAGATTTGCAATCATAAATTAAGCCTGCAAATCACAATCTGTTTTTCAGGTTAAGTCTAATCTAAAAATAAGAATTTCAATTAAAATTATTCTTTGACTGCACCCATAGAAATACCATTTACAATATATCTTGAGAACAAGAAATAAATGATAATAATTGGGATTACAGAGGCAGCCAAACCAAGATAAATTGCACCATATTCGTGCCGGTAAACATCACCACGCAATGTTTGAACCAACATCGGAAGGGTATATTTTTGTCTGGATGTAATCAAAATATAAGCATTGAAGAAGTTGTTCCATGCTGCTACAAAGGTGAAAATTCCCAGGGTGAATGCACCCGGCACAGCAATTGGGAACATAATTCGGTGAAAAATACCCAGTTCACTGGCACCGTCAATCCTGCCAGCATCAATCAGATCCTGAATCATAATTGATTCGAGATATTGTTTAAAGAAGAATACCGCGCCAGCAGAAGCGATGCTAGGTAATATGAGCGATAAATAATTATCAGTCAGCCCGAATCTCGACATATATTGGTAGAAACCAATAATCGATAATTGCATTGGGATCATAACCAGAACGAGAATTGAATTGTAAAGGAATTTCTTACCCTTAAAATCATAGCCAACAATTCCATACGCTGTCAGCATCGAAAAATAAACTGTAATGATTGTGGTAGCGGCAGCAATTGTGAGACTGTTTAGAAACCCCTGTGGTAAATCCAGTCCTTTGCTTAATAAAATCTTGTAATTACTTAGGGTATATTGGCTTGGTAAAAGACTGATTCCTTGTTGAATTTCAAGAGTGGAACGGGTGGCATTAACCAGCAATAACCAGACCGGAAGTAAAGTCACAATTAGCAAGACAGCCAGAAAAAGGTAGATGAAAAATCTTAAGATATTGGTTGATATTCTGTAATTTTTTATCATTGTATCATCTCCTCAACTACTCTTACCTTTGAAATCATCATGTTTTTCTCGCAGGAGATAAAAAATTAGTAATGCTACGAAGGTAGTCATAATGAAAATCATCACGCCAATTGTTGAAGCAGCTCCAATATGGCCCTGACTACTCCGGAACCTCATGTACATCATGATGTTGTTTGTCAGGATCGCATTGGCTGGGCTTCCTCTTCCATCTGTCAGTAGCATTGGAATATCAAACATCTGCATCCCACCGACCAGTGAGGTAACTAAAATGTAGATCATGACAGGTTTGATCAGTGGCAATGTGATATACCTGAACATTTTCCAGCTATTTGCACCGTCAATAACAGCTGCTTCATAAAGGGAAATTGAAATGGATGTCATTGCGGCCATTAAAAGAATGGTTGTTTGTCCGTACCACATCCACCATTGGATGAAAACAACGATTGCTCTGGTAATTTCTTTATTACGTAGAAAGTCAATGGCTTCAGGAATCAAATCCGATCTCACCAGGAATTGATTAATGGGGCCATAATATGAGAATAGACTGAAATACAAGGCAGCAATCGCAGCCGGCATCAATAGGTTGGGCATATAAAATAACATGCGCCAGACACCACCAGCCTTAATTTTTAAACGTACATCAGTAAACCATACCGCCAGGAGCATCGCTATACCCAATTGTGGAATAAAGTTCATTATCCACAATTCCCAGGTGTTGGTGACAGCTGTTATAAAGGTTTTGTCTTGAAAAAGACGCTCAAAATTCTTCAAGCCAATAAAATTTGAATCAGCCTTCATCAATGTGGCATCCGTAAAGCTCAGGCTTAAGGTATTGTACACCGGGTACAAACCGAAGAGTAAAAAGCCAATGATGAACGGGGCAACAAACAAATAACCGTGATTAATTTTTCGTATTTTTTTATGCACCATGGTCAGTCCCTCGGAAATGAGTCAGTGTATTAAATATACACTGACTCATTTTTGAATAATAGTAATTTATTTAGGGAATGATCAAATCAGGGAACTCATTGCGGACTGCGTCCTTCCAGAGTGACCACATCTCATCCAGATCAATTGTTCCTTCAAGGTAGGAGTTCAATGGATCATTGAGGGCACGTTGAATAGCATCATCAGAACCCTGGAAAAGTCTGGCTGAGACACTTGGTGCAGCTTCAGCAAATCCACCATAGGAATTCTGTCCACCCAGGAATTTGCTCATTTCTGAATCGTCAAATGAAGATGTGATTTTTCTAACTACAACCTGACTGCCTACAAAATCACCTGCTGCCTGATATTGACCTTCGGGTACCGATGGATCAATCGCCTTGAGATATTCATTGGTATAAACACCGGTTGCCCAGTTGGTCAGATTTTCTTCATCCAGTGTGCAGAAGCGGATAAATTCTTTGGCAAGATCCATTTTCTTGGAATCTTTCATTACACCCAACCAGGTTCCGCCCCATTGATATGGAAGTGGTCCGGTAATGACTGCCCAATCACCAACTGTTGTGCTGGTGCCATCGGCAGAAGTCGCATTGGGTGCCAAAACATAGGGGAGACCCCAGGTCGGCAGGAAGTATGAGAAAATCTTCTTTGGATTTCCAGCAGCATCCGTCAATGTATCATTCATACCTGCAAACCAACCTTCTTGCCATTGGGTTGCACGAGCTTCATAACCATTGTCGCGGAAAATCTTAACTGTTTCCACCATTTTATTGACCAGGGGATCAACGGTTAATGTATCATTTACAACCCAGGGTTGTTCACGATTTGCATAAAAGAGGTTCATGAAGTCGCCGTTGGAAGCCACCATGTATGTATTGGCAGCAGATTTTTCTTTTACTACTTCGGCTGCAGCAACAAATTTATCCATGTCACCCAATATCTTTTGCATTTCGTCAGGATCATCAGTGCCAAAATATTCTTTAGCTAAACTCCGTCGATAGAATACTGCACCAGGAGTTGCCTGATAAGCATAGGCTTTGATGACTCCTTCATGTGTACCTACATCAGTCACAAATGGATATACTTCCATTTCTTGTGCATAAGGCAAAAGGTCACCCAGGTCAGCAAGGAAATCACTCTCAACATAGCTTTTCACAAATGCAGCCTCTAGAGCAACAACATCCGGAACATCCGCTGTTCCAAGAGTAGCCATTAATTTGGTCTGATACTCGCCATTGGTCATTGGGATCATGGTGTAAACAACATCCACATCTGGATGTGATTTTTCAAAAGCAACAGCCATGGTCATAATTTCATTGGTAAATGACCAGACATTCAAAACTGTCTTGCCTGAGGCGGCTGGTTGTTCTGCAGCTGGTTGTTGTGGAGCTGGCTGTTCTGCGGCTGGTTGTTCAGCTGCTGGAGCTTCTGTTTTAGGGGCACAGGCTCCAAGCAACATGCTGAAAAGAACCAAAATACTGATTAATAAACTTACTTTTTTCATGATACTTCTCCTTCAAGAATTTTTATAATTTTGTTACTGACAGGTTTTCCACAAATCGCTTGAAAAATTATCTTTTGTTTAAATCACCTCCTCAAATATCTTAAACTCATGGTAGCAGCTCATCACTACCGGTAATAAATTTATTAAGAAAACATCTCTGAAGAGACCAAATCCATTCATTACAAATAAGGTTTTCTGTCTGCTTCAAAAATTCAATAAACGCAGATCGAACCTCATAAAAAACAAGCAAATGACAGCCAAAATTTTGGGAGCGCTCCCAAGATATTTGTTCATTTTTGAATACTCGCATTTGCCAGTTGTGATCTACCATATCTTGCCTATACTTCGCTTTGTAATTTTCTTAAACTATTGTGAAAGATTTTAAATTTGATTCCTGATTATATTTCTTCTATGAGAGGTGTGATGATTTGATTTGATTCAAGCTTTCCTTAACTTGGCTGTTGAATTTCTGATAATAATTTCTGTCGGTAATTCAATACGGTTATGTTTAAGATTCGGATTTTTCAGAATATCAAATAAGACCTGGGTAGCGATTCTGCCCATTTGTTCGAGTGGTTGGCGAACCGTCGTGAGTGATGGTCGCACCAAAGATGCCTGCGGGATATCATCAAATCCCATGACGGATATATCTTCCGGTACTCGCAATCCCCTTTCTCTCACTGCATCCATAGCAGCCATCGCCATTACATCATTGGATGCAAATATTGCAGTTGGCGGCTTTTTCATATCCAAAAAACGAGAGGCACCTGTGTAACCGTCTAATTGAGCAAAAGTACCCTCATAAACCAAATCCTGAATAAATGGGATCTTATTCGTGCGTAAAGCCGCCTTAAAACCTTCTAATCGATCTACAGCTGCGCCTAAATCTAACCATCCAGTAATAAATCCAATACGTTTGTGACCCAATTTGATTAAATAGTTGGTGGCATTGAAAGCGCCCTGCCAATTTGTTGACCCAATAGCAGGGCAATCTTCACCAGTTCCCTGATGATCAATTAAAACAAAAGGGAAATTCCTTTGAGTCATGCTGCCAATATAATCACTAGGATTTCTGGGTAATACCAGAATTAGCCCATCAACCATCCCCTGAACCAAATTAGATACATAACCTGCTTCTTTTGTTGCAGTACGGTGAGTGGTATATAGCATCAGGTCATACCCGGCATCACCTAATTCTGCGTCAATTCCGCGAATGATTTCACCAATATATCCAGTTCCCAAATCCGGGACCAATAGACCAATCGTGTTTGTTCTCCCCCCAGCCAGGCTACGCGCCTGTCTATTCGCTACAAAATTCAACCGCCGCATCGTTTCAAGCACGCGCTCACGTGTCTGTGGTTTCACATGTACGTCGTTATTAATCACTCTGGATACGGTCCCAAATGAAACACCAGCTTCTGCAGCAACCTCGACAATCGTGATTTTATCTTTACGTTTGTTCATTTAAAAGAGATTCTTCTTAGAATTATGAGTGAGAACTTGGACCGCATCTTTATTCATATAAACAAAAAAAGGTCTTATTGAAAAGAAAAACACATTTAATACTAACAATATTTGGAAGCGTTTACATGAATACTTTAGCACATTTGAAAATCAGAGTCAAGTCTTATTCTGATTTATAGAGAAATTTTAAGATTCACAATACTTATCTCTTCAGTGGAGATTGAAAATAATTATTTATTAATTTTAGAATCTATACTTAGCAATCAAAAAATGGGTTTATTTGTAAATAACTTCGTAGATTGTTGCTGTTTCTCCAGTTTGATTACCAAACAATACTCTTAAAATACCCATACTGACCATATTATTGAATTTATCAATTCCTTCAGCTGTATAAATAGTTCTTTCCAAACCAGAACTAATTACGTATTGAACTCGATAGGTATCAAGGAAATTTTGCGCTACATCAATATCTTTCGCATTATAAAATTCATTTACCTGTTCAATTCGTTTATCCACCACAGCTCTGTCCAATAATGAATTATGCTGTCGGGTATGCCAACTCCAACCAATCACGGATGGCAGCCCGGTGTAAATCGAATATCTTCCTCCCCACCTATATTCAGATGTATGTCCTTCGACAATAACCGGAGAGCCTGCAATATTATCTTGCATGAATTTTATACCTTCATAATCAAGACTCAAATCTAAATCCACTTCATTTTCATTGTAAATTGCTGGAGTGTTGGTTCCATCAACCCCAAGATTTCCCAACATAAATAATGAGCCATCTAATGTTTTGGGTGGATTCTCGACATTTGGCCATCGATCATTCATTTTTTTATCAGTAGCTGTAATCTGATAAGTCAAGCCGAGAAATAATAGAATCACAAATATGATAAACCAGCAATATTCATAGATTTTTGGCCAATATTTTAGACTTTTGCGTATTTCAATCAATCCAAGACTCATAGCTAATCCAAGGATAAACCAGGCAAGGTTGTACATTCGAAACACCATGTTGTTACGTCCAACATCGCCTTTTAGCACCACAACTTCAACCACAAAGGTAATAAAATACCCACCTGCAAATAAGATCCAGATGAGTTTGCGAAAATCTCCAACACCTTTTTTAATAAATATTATCCAGATCCACACAATAATTAATGGCCATCCAAAAGCCAAAACTTGAAAATTGAATTTCCAAAGAGCAACAGAGCCGGCAACTGAAATTATGATCAGGACAAATGGGATCATTAATTGACCCAGCTGTAATTTTTTCCATCCTTTAATACTCCTCATCAAATCTGCTTTAATTTCATCCAGCAGGAAACCTAACATAATGAAGATTGACATGCCAAACACAATAAAATAATCTTTCAACGGTGTTTTTGCACCATCCCAAATTTGAATGGAGCTATAAGCTGTTTTGAACCACTGAGAAAATGGTAAATATAAAATAATACTCAATCCAATAAAGATAGAAGCATAAGTGAGTATCTTTCTAATCTGGTTTTCCAATAATAACGTTTTATCTTTACTAATCATCCAAAATAATGATAACGTTCCCAAACCAATAAAAATTGGAAAATCCCAGGTGTGAGAAACTCGATACATGCCAAAAATCAAACCGGCCAGAACGAATGGTAATATTTGTTGATACCACTTTTGTTTATGTACTGAACCTAGTAATAAAGTTAGACACCAGCCAAATCCTAACGCATAAAAAGGCATAGTTAATAAATGTGGATGCAAATCTCCATACAGAAAAGAGAAATATGGGAATTCTGCAATCGGTGTATCGGGACCATCTGGCAAAATCGGTCTTGAAGCCGAGAAATACCATCGCCCAGGACTTCCTGGTAATTCTGCCTCCCCAGATATAACATTCATCGCTCCGGATAAAACAGATACGAATTGATTATCAGATCCCACATCCAGAACTACTTTGGAAACTTCAGGTAGGTTTTGCCATAATAATTTCACCTGAAAAAAATTTCCCAAAAATAAAATAAATATTAGTGCAAAAAAACCAACAAATAGGGCAGATTTATGAATAGGGGATATTCGAAAGTCCCATTTTTTTCGATTAATTGGATTATCTTCGCCATCAATTACTTCAATACTTCCTTGTTTCTTTGAAAATCCTAAATAAAAATTATATCCAACACCAAACATGCCTATACCAGTCATTGCAAACCAGGTTGGGATTATTAGATTAAAGGCTGACGCAGGAAGAATTCCAAGAAGTTTTGTGGGAATTGCAGCCACAATAAACCCATAATAGTAGTAGTTAATATAATGATCTGAAAACCAGGGATTTTGTGGAGGAAAATAAACTGCTTTGTTGACGGCATTGAAGAAAGCAAATTCCATCGGTTTTTCACCACCATACCATGGATGCCATAAATCTGGATTAGCATATCGTATCTGGAGACTGAAAATGAAAAGCAGCAGAAAAATGCTTTCAACAAGGATGATATATCCTAGATTGGAACGGATGTAATCAAGTATCGCTTGTTTTCGTCGAATAAACCAAAACAGATTTAATACAACCAAGAGTAAAATCAAAATGAGAATTGTTCCTCTGTTGAACGGCAGAATTTTCAAACTACCAGATAACCAAGATAACCAGGTCAGGATTACAAGACCCAACATGCGGATAAATGAATAACCTCTGTCAGGAAGACTGGCAAATATATGATTTGTTAGCGGCAATACCATCCAACCGATGGATATAATCAAAAAATACCAGACAACCACCATAAGAAACGTATTCTGATTGATCAAACTGCTTCTATCGAAAATCTCCGACCAGGTACCTCCATTTGTTTGAACTTCTAACCGATCAGAAGGTAACTTCAAACCATTTGGTGCTTTAGATACATCGATTGGCCTCTGAAAAACGACATCCTCCAAATCAACTTCTAGTAAAGCTTGCTTAACCCATTCTATCGAAAATGACTCGGATTTTTTGAATATAAAAACTTTTGGATGATCATAGACAGTGAAGGATTCATCTGCATTTTGATCATTTATTTGAATCGGTCCCAGATTGGGATGACTGACAAATGTTTCTATGAGGTCAAATCCGAGTGGGCTGGTAAATGGAGGTGCTAAAGTATAAGCCCACTTTTCCATTTCATCGCCGCTACAATCACAATCGAATAGAAGTTGATAATAACGAAGTGTCAAAGGATAACGTGTTACTAGCCTGGGCATTGCATCATACCCACGATTACTCGGTACGATAATATATTCACTCTGGTCTAAAATTTCGATCATTCTATCGCGTTTATCAGGTGTGTCAGTTCCATACAACTCCAAATTAAAGGCAGAATAAATACCACCGATATTGTAACCATCGACACCTAATGGCAAAGAATCATCCCAGGATGTCTCCAGGGTAAAATTCTCAGCCAGCAATTGAATTGCATCTCCCTCCACCAACTCTAATTTAACTTTATAAACCTTATTCTCTTCCAAACGAATTGGTGGAAAAGTAAATTCTTCACTCAACCGTAATCCTGGTTCCGAAAATTGTAATTTTTTCTCCGAGACTGATAGTGGTGAATTTTCATCATCCTCATTCAGAATGCTCACCCTAAAAATGGCGGTAGATTTGGTAAATATTTGCTGGAAGTTTTGCAGTACGATTTCATTAATTTTCAGATCCTGGTCTGCGATAAATTCTGATTTTCCGGTGTATATACCCGGTTCTTGATTCGCAAAAGTAAAATTTACAAGAAAGACAATATCCTCCTGGTTTGCTCTTTTAATTTTGATGCCATCAAAAGCAATCCCTGAATTATTACGAAATCTGTAATGCAGAAAATATCGATTTCCAGACTTCAATTCTGTTTCACCAGTTTTTATAAATAGACTTTCCTGGTCTTCATCATCGGAGATCACCCAGCGAACTTCGCTGATTTTTTCTTTACCTTCCTCATCTGTTGATATCCAAAAATGAGCATATGAGCCAACCAGTTTTATTTGCGGTGCGGTAATCATCGATGATGTGCCACTCGACTTGATCTTCAAATCCATGGTAACAGGTGCATCTTTTTCAACAATTCGATTGTTAAAAACATTGATTGGATATGAATTTACCTTGCCATCAGTTTCAACCAGAATATTTAATGGTCCTGGAATATTTTCTAATATCCACCTCGATGCTTCTACCCTTGTATGTGTGCGAGTGTAGATACGAGTGAATGCGAACGCATAAGCGAATGTCCCAAATATAACAATGAACGCGAAAAGTAAACTGATTACACTCTTCCATTTATTCTGAATATTCATACTTGAAATTATAGGTTTTTGAATTTTCCATTTATTTATCGAGAATTCAAACGTTGATTTTTTCAGTATTTCAATTAATGCCCAGGCAGCAAATAAAATCAGGAAGGGATAAATCGGAATAAAATAGCGCATATAACGCCAGAATTGCATATTTTGCCAAACAAAATATGCAAAAACCCAAGTAAAAGGAAGTATGTGTTTTCGCCAGTCACCCTTCCAAATTCGATAACCTGCCCACCCCCAGCCAAACCAGGCCATCAATCCAAGTGGGAGTCCCATGCCCCATAGAACCATGTTTACCCAGGCATATTGAACAGGACGAGAAGTCCAGTGATGATTGGGTGGCCATTCTGAATTTCCAGCAACCTGATTGGTGACTTCTTTGATTACTTTAAGCCATTTCTCATTAATGGTTACATCCGAAATCGTTGGTCCATTAAACGCATAAGGCTGAAATATTCTGAAGGCAAGAAAAGCGAATAATCCTGCTAAAAACAAACCAAGAAAAACAGTCCAAAAAGATTTCCAGAATTTTGGTTTTTTGAAAATCATCAGCAAGTACAACATCCCTGCAAATACTATCATCCCTAGTGCAGGTAAAG
>JAHYJK010000083.1 GCA_019429225.1 Anaerolineaceae bacterium | reverse complement strand
GGTATTTTTTTAGATGGGGGAATCTTCTTTTCAGTTCGAATATTTCGAATGGTTCGGACAATTTCCTGAATGATATTGAAATATTTTATCTTTTCTTCTTCCCATCCTTCAATTTCCAGCGCTTCTGGCCATCTGGCAATAATGAGCGCTTTTTCCCATCCCTGTTTTGGAGAGAAATGTTCTGATTTTTCCAGACAAGCGGATTTGAGATGTCCCCATAATTCTTCGGTTACGTACGGAGTGAATGGGTGTAATAGTCGTAAACTATTATCCATCACTTTTACCAAGGTTTGAACTGTATAGAAGGCGCGATCGGGGTTGTCTGCAATTTGAAGCTTAGCAATTTCAAGATACCAATCTGCAAATTCACTCCAGAAAAAGTCGTAAATTTGTCGACCCGCTTCCCCATATTGATGATTACTGAATAACCGCTCCACATCGCGGATTAATTGGTTCATCCTTGCCCAAATCCAGGAATCTGCTAATGTCCATTCAGGTTTTTGAGATGGTTTTTCAGGTGTTTTCTCTAAATTACCCATCACGAATCTACCGGCGTTCCAGACTTTATTAGCAAAATTACGATTGGCTTCCACTTTTTTGATTGAAATATTGGTGTCATTTCCTGGCGTAGAACCTACCAAAACAGTGAACCGCAGGGCATCCGTGCCCATTTCATCCATGACTTCTAAAGGATCAATCGAGTTTCCTTTGGTCTTACTCATTTTCACGCCATTTTCGTCACGAATGATTCCATGTAAATAGACCGTTTCAAATGGCGCTGTCCCGGTAAATTCCAATCCAAACATGATCATCCTGGCAACCCAAAAGAACAGGATGTCATACCCGGTTTCCATCATGGTAGTGGGGTAAAAATAATTTAAATCTGGTGTTTTTTCAGGCCAGCCCAATGTTGAAAATGGCCACAAGCCAGAACTGAACCAGGTGTCCAATACATCTTCGTCTTGATAGATATTGGTGCTCTGACATTTTTCGCAATGATCTGGATCTTCTCTGCTGACGGTGACATGTTTACAATCCGAACAATACCACACTGGTATGCGATGTCCCCACCATAACTGCCGGCTGATACACCAATCCTGAATATTTTCAAGCCAATTATTGTAAATTTTGTTGAATCTTTCAGGAATGATGTTGATCTGACCATTACGAACGGCTTCCAGGCCAGCTTCGGCTAATGGTTTCATGGTTACAAACCACTGGGTAGAAACCATAGGCTCAATGATCTCGCCGCCTCGTTCTGATCTTGGAACCATATGTGTATAAGGCTGTTCTTTGATGACCAGATTGGCGGTTTTCATATCATTCCAGATTGCTTTTCGGCATGCAAATCGATCCAATCCAAAATAGGGTCCACCGTTTTCGTTAATGACTGCATTTTTGTCAAGGATGCTGATGAATTCCAGTTTATGACGTTTACCAATATCATAATCGTTGGGATCATGCGCAGGCGTGATTTTTAATGAACCTGTACCAAATTCACGGTCTACATATTCATCTGCAATCACAGGAATTTCTCTATCGAGTATTGGAACCAACACTTTTTTACCAATATATTTTTGATAGCGTTCGTCCTCCGGATGCACGGCAACTGCGGTATCCCCAAGGATGGTCTCAGGACGGGTGGTGGCAACTGGAATAAATTCTTCTGTATTATCCACCAATCTGTATTTGAAATAATACAGAAAACCTGGTTCTTCTACATATTCAACTTCTAAATCCGAAACAGCTGTTTTTAATCGAGGAGACCAATTAATCATCCTGGGGCCACGATAAATCAATCCTTTTTCGTATAGGCGCACAAAAGCTTCCCGCACAGCTCGGGATAAACCATCATCCAAAGTGAAACGTTCTCTTTCCCAATCGCAGGAGGCACCCAGACGGCGGATTTGTTGGGTGATTCGGCTGCCATATTTATGCTTCCACGCCCAAATTTCGGCTTCAAATTTCTCGCGACCTAATTCTTCGCGTGATGACCCTTTTTCTTCGAGCATTTTTTCAACCATGAGTTGAGTGGCGATACCAGCATGATCGGTACCAGGCACCCACAAGGTTGGTATGCCTTTCATGCGGTGATATCGGATCATCAAATCTTCCATCGCCACAAATAATGCATGGCCTAAATGTAATCCTCCGGTAACATTCGGTGGAGGAATAGAGATCACGTATGGCTTTTTCCTTGGATCAAAATCAGGATGATTGGGATCATTGGAGGGTTTAAAAAATCCTTCATTTTCCCACCATTCATATAATTTCTCTTCCACATTTGAAAATTCATAAGCTTTTGGTAATTCTTTCATAGTTCTCCTGACTGACTGAAGGTCATAAAAATAAAAAAACACGCTGCCTCTGCGAGGACGAAAGCGTGCTTCTTCCGTGGTACCACCTCAATTCGTCAATCCAATTGACGCACTTATTACAGCGATAACGGGCTTCTCCGTGCTGTTCTACTTTCTGTTCAGATTTCTTCAGCATAGGTCCCTGACGACTTCAGTGGTAGTTTCCCGCAGAGGCTTTCAGCCGGTGACCTCATTTTCTGTCGGTTCTTTGCCAACTTACTACTTCAGGGCAATTATTGAGAAAATTATAAGATGTTCGTCTGGTCATGTCAACAGCCACTTTTCACAGCCACTTTTCTCTGTGAACGAAACCTGAAAAGTTAACCATTGAGATGAGTGGGTAATCATGAGCAAGGGGAAAATATTTCGGGAATTTTGATCGAAATGATTTCTTCCTGAAAACCGAATGTGATAACATTTAGTAAGACATTTAATGCAAATATCACCTATGAAAAATCAAAAACCCTTATTCTTGTTTCTTGTACTACTATTGCTTTTTTCCAGCTGCAATCGTAATCCTGATATGGATGAGACAAATTTGTCCCAAACTGTCGATCCCGAATCTCCAAATTCGTCTCAAACCGGGTCAGCATCAAATTTATTTCTGAGACCATGTACTGCAATCAACATGACGGATATGGAGACTTTATTTCAGGAAAGTCCTTTGTTTATCAATGAGGAAAATGGTGGTTGTGTTATCAGAAATCAATGGGATACACGTTCGATCTGGTTTTCAGTCTTTTCGGGTGAACAGGCTTTACCTGCAATGCAATGGCAAACCAGGCATTTAATAGTTGGTTGGAATGATGATTATCAGGCGATTGTTGATGAAATTATTAGTGATGAGTCCAATCAAACGTTAATTGATTTGCAGGAATCCAGGTTGGTTGTCTACGAACAATTGGAATATCGCTGGGAACGATTTTTCACAGTGGGGGACAGCGCATATTGGATCTTAAACTCCAGGGCATTCAAAGGGATCCTGGATGTTGTCGAAGATGACATCTATTTACAGATTGGGTTCAGTGGATTTTTGGCAGCCCAGGTACAGACAGAAATTGAAAAATTGGCTGTGTCAATTATTGATCAACTTCCAGAAAATTTTTTTGTTGAATTCGATTTTACAGAAGAGGTTAGTGAACTAAATCCGATTGAAAGTTTATCGGAAGTTCCTGAAATTCTGGATGTTACCACAACATCACAAGAAATCTTTTTTGGTGATTTATGTGGCGACGAAATGACAACCATTCGTGCTCAAATTGATAATTACGAGATAATAGATAATATATATCTTGTTTATCGATTGGTGAGTGCCAGCGAAACAAACGATAATTGGAACACGGTTTTTATGAATCAATTAACTCCTTCAACCTGGGAAATATCATTATCTGCCGAGACTTCATTTCTAACCTACGAATTAATTAACGGTGCACAGGTTGAGTACAGTATTGCGATTATTTATGGCGTTAATAATGTGCAGAGAAGTCCATCATATTCAGATATTTTATTATTACAATGTAGACAATGATAAAACACCAAACCAATGATATGGTCTGGTGTTTTTCTAAATTTCTCGTATCTTATTTAGTCTTCGTTATTTTCATCCAATGGGCCGATGATGATTTCAATTCTTTCCAAAACATCATCTGTTAATTTTTCCTGTGCTTCAGCTGCCAGTAGATTCTCATCTAATTGTTCCAACCGTGTTGCTCCTGTTATCACGGCTGAGACTTCTTTCCGTCTCAATAACCATGCAATTGCCAATTGTGCAGTTGTGATCTCTAATTCATTGGCTATAGCGGTTAAAGATTTGACTTTTTCGATCTTATCATCCGTAATTCGATCTCGAATCCAACTCATGTTATCCAGGGAAGCTCTAGAACCTTCAGGAATGCCATCATTGTATTTTCCGGTAAGAATGCCAAAATATAACGGAGACCAGGTTGTTAGTCCAATCCCAAATTCTCTACAGACTGGCGTTAATTCTTCCTCAACTCTTTTACGATGGAACATATTATATTGAGGTTGTTCCACAACGGGCGGAATGAGATTGAATTGTCGCGCTAATCCTCTGGCATGTGTGATCTGGGAAGCTTCCCATTCTGATGTACCCCAATACAAGATTTTTCCTTGTTGAATAAAGGTGTTCATTGTGGATACAACTTCTTCTACAGGCGTATCTGGATCATAACGGTGGCAGTAATAAATGTCTAAATAATCTACTTGCATCCTTTTTAATGATGCATTTAATGACTCTGTCATATGTTTTCGTGACAATCCACGGCCATTAGGGCCAGGCATTGTTGGCCAAAAGACTTTACTGGAAATGACCAAGGCTTCGCGTGGAAGATCTTTTATTGCCTTTCCCATCACTATTTCTGCCTGACCATTTGCGTACGCATCTGCATTGTCAAAGAAATTAATTCCTTGATCATAAGCTGCATGAATCAAATCAGAAGAAATTTTCTCATCAATCTGGCTACCGATGGTTATCCAGGCACCTAATGCAATTTCACTTACTTTTAACCCTGATTTACCCAATCTTCTATAATGCATATATCCTCCTTTATTTTTTTATCTCACCAATCCCAAGTGGTTTCCATTTATCTTCATTATTACGTAAGCGGTGGTGACCACCACCACGGTTATGAAGTAAATCAAAACCCTCAGGTTTAATAAACATTTCCTCACCATCCAATAAACCAGAAACGCCGCTTTGTCCCGGTTCGAACCGTTTTGACTTACAGTATGGACATGTTTCTGGATCATGTATCTTGTATTCTGGAGGTTCTTCGTATGTGGTTATAAGCCCTTCATAATTCCGCAGAACAATCTTATGATCGGATGCGCTGATCAAATAATTAGGCATCACCGGGATCTTTCCACCACCACCAGGAGCATCCACAACGTATGTTGGTACGGCATACCCCGAAGTATGTCCACGTAAACCCTCAATAATTTCAATTCCTTTGGCAACGGGTGTTCTGAAGTGACCTGCACCTTCTACCAGATCACACTGATAGAGATAATAAGGTCTTACCCGAATCTGGACCAAATCCTGAACCAACCTTCTTTGAATATGTACACAATCATTTACACCAGCAAGAAGAACGGATTGGTTGCCCAATGGAATGCCAGCTCTGGATAATTTATCACAGGCAATCTCTAGTTCTTTACTAATTTCATTCGGGTGATTAACATGAATATTCAACCAGAGCGGATGGTATTTTTGTAACATTTCACATAATTCATCCGTTACCCGTTGAGGCATAAAAACAGGTACTCTGGATCCAATTCTTATAATTTCAATGTGGGGAATTTCTCTTAATGAAGATATTAATTGTTCCAAAATCTTTGGTGCTAAAGTTAGAGGATCTCCACCCGATAGGAGTACATCACGCACCTGTGGAGTTTTGCGTAGGTATTCGAGTTGCAATTCAAATTCTGATTTAGAAAAAGTTGCGCTTGGATCACCGACAATCCTTGAACGAGTGCAATAACGACAATATGACGCACATTGGGTCGTCACCAGCATTAAAACGCGATCTGGATAACGATGAACCAACCCAGGTACAGGTGAATGTCGATCTTCTGCCAATGAATCTTCCATCATGCCGGTAAATGGAAGAATTTCACCCGCTGTAGGAATAACCTGTTTTCGAATGGGGTCATTTAAATCTTCAGGATCCATCAGAGATGCAAAATATGGTGTAATATCAACCCGAAACAAGCCGTCGGTACTGAGTGCTTTTTTCTCACTTTCGGTAAGCTTCAATATCTTTTCGAAATCTTCAACTGAATTTAGACGATTTGCCATTTGCCAGCGCCAATCATTCCACTTATCATCGGGGATATCCGCATAGATAGGGGCACGCTTGCTGGTAAATTTATTAAGTGTCATAAAAATTTCTCCTTTTATATACAAATTTAATTTTCTGGAAATCCTGAATAATTTGGAGTACCATGATCGGTGCGAAAAAATCCAGCGATGGGTTGATTGTTGATCGTAATTAACATACTAATATTGTATTGAGAATAATAGGTAGGGTCAAATGAGTTGCATATGTTTCAGGGATTATCAGAATTCTATTAGAAAACCAAATAGTGGCTTGACGATGATTTTTCGACATGATATCATATTTTACAGGTTGTTAGCACTCTAAAAGCGAGAGTGCTAATAGAGAGAAAAATGGAAGAATTAACTGACCGACAAAAGATTTTATTAACGCTAATTACTCACGAACACATTAATTCAGCGATGCCAGTAGGATCAAAAATGCTGGTTGAACGTTACAATGTGGGGTTGAGTTCTGCCACTGTGCGAAACGAGATGTCTGTTTTAACTGACCTGGGTTACTTAAGACAACCACATACATCAGCAGGTCGTGTTCCCACAGAAAAAGGCTATCGATTTTTTGTAGGCAGATTGGTTAATGAAAGGGAAATTCCATTATCAACTCGACGAACAATTACTCATCAGTTTTATCAAATGCGTAATGATGTAGAGCAATGGGTAAAACTAGCCGGTTCTATTCTGGCTGATCAATCCAAAGCCGCGTCCTTGATTACTGCA
Organism: Anaerolineaceae bacterium; assembly: GCA_019429225.1. GTDB lineage: Bacteria > Chloroflexota > Anaerolineae > Anaerolineales > Anaerolineaceae > UBA6170. The sequence goes on along the minus strand of JAHYJK010000083.1, from coordinate 8,520 downwards.
CCACACCCAACTTTAGCCCGATTAAAACATGTGGAATTTATTGCCACCCGCGGAAGACAAGTTTTAATGGTTCTGGTGCTGATGGGTGGTGAAATAAGGCAGAGTATTCAGAATCTCAGTGAGTACGTTCGGCAGGAACGGCTATCACAGATTGCTAATCAGATCATTGAAAATTTTCAGGGATTTGACGTTGACAAGATAAATCTTAATAAAGACGTTGATAACAATCTTGAGAATGATCTAATCGATTGGGTTATTACTGAGTTAAAACGAGCTGACTCACTGGTTTCTGGTGAACTTTTCCTGGATGGCATTACCAATGTGATGGCAGAACCAGAGTTTAATGACTCTGAAGAAGCAAGAAGAACATTGAAAGTTTTTGGCGAAAGATCAATGTTACAGGATGTTATTGCACGTAGTGTTCAGAATGGAGACGAAGGTTCTGTACAGGTTTTAATTGGTGGTGATGGTGCATGGGAAGAATTGAAACATTGTTCCATCGTATTGTCTAAGTATGGTGCACCAGGGGTTGCCTTTGGAACCGTAGGTGTCTTAGGCCCAGTCAGAATGCCCTATGGTCAAACAATCTCAGCCGTTCGATTTATGTCGGGGATTTTGAGTGATCTGGTTTCTGAAACATTATATGACGATCAATTCAAATCATCGTAGAGAGGTGAGTGAATGACAAAAAAGAAAAAAATTGATGAATCCTCAGAGGAACAAAATTTGAAGAAAAACGAAGCAAAAGCAGAAGCTGAAATCAAACTTAACGATTCTGAACAGAATAAACCAGACGAGTCAGATAACAAAAAATACGAACAACTTTTGGCACAATCTCAGGAATATTTTGAAGGTTGGCAACGCGAACGAGCTGATTTTCAGAATTACAAAAAACGTATTGAGAGAGATCAGGTTTCTCTGAAGGGTTTCGTAACTGCAGAAATCATTAAAAAATATTTAGTTATTATTGATGATTTGGAACTTGCATTGAAAAATAGACCAGCATCAAAAGACTGCCAGGGGTGGGTTGATGGTATTGATTTGGTTTATCAAAAATTAATTTCAATTCTTGAAGGAGAAGGAGTAGAACTTATACCGGTTAACGGTGAATTTGACCCCAATATTCATGAAGCAATCTCACAAATAGACCACCCAGAATTTGAAAGTGGAACAATTGTTGAAGTGATGCGTCAGGGATACAAGATTAGTGAACGGGTTATTCGACCAGCACTGGTAATTATAGCTCGCTAGGAGGCAAAAAATGGGAAAAATAGTTGGTATAGATTTAGGTACAACAAATTCTGTCGTTGCAGTCATGCAAGGTGGTGAACCGGTTGTAATTCCTTCCGCTGAAGGCGAAAGGTTGGTTCCATCGGTTGTTGCAGTAAACAAAAATCATGAACGAATTGTGGGGCGATCTGCACGAAACCAGGCAATCGTTAATCCGGAGAATACAATTTTCTCAATAAAGCGGTTGATGGGTCGCAAGTACGGCGATAAAGAAACGACTCGTACAGAAGAACGCGTTCCGTATAAAATTTCAAAAGCTCCGAATGGTGATGTTCGTGTTTCGCTGGATGGAAGAGATTATTCTGCACCAGAAATTTCGGCAATGATTTTATCAAAATTAAAAGCAGATGCAGAAGCTTTTTTGGGAGAACCAGTAACCCAGGCTGTGATTACTGTCCCTGCATATTTTAATGATGCACAAAGAAATGCAACCAAAGACGCCGGTCGTATAGCTGGCCTCGAAGTATTGCGAATTATCAATGAGCCAACAGCATCTTCTCTCGCATATGGTCTTGATAAAAAGAAGAATGAGATTATCGCTGTTTATGACCTTGGTGGTGGTACATTTGATATCTCCATTCTCGATGTAGGAGATGGGGTATTTCAAGTAAAATCTACCAGTGGAGATACATTCCTGGGTGGTGACGATTTTGATTTACGTGTTATGGACTGGCTGATTAGTGAATTTAAAAAAGATACCGGCATGGATTTACGCAATGATCGTCAAGCTTTGCAACGTCTTAAGGAAGCTGCTGAGAAAGCAAAAATTGAATTATCAACTGTAATGCAGACTGAAATCAATCTTCCGTACTTAACGGCTGATGCAAGTGGTCCAAAACACATGGTAAAAACATTTACCAGAGCAAAACTGGAACAATTGACTGAAGATCTTGTTCAACGCTCTATGGAACCAGTACGAAAAGCTATGTCTGATGCTGGATTACGACCAGCCGATATCAGTGAAGTAGTTCTGGTTGGTGGTATGACCAGAATGCCAGCTGTGCAGGAAGCTGTACGTAAAGAATTTAGCAAAGAACCACATAAAGGTGTTAATCCTGATGAGGTTGTAGCGGTTGGTGCTGCTATTCAGGCTGCAGTGTTGGCGGGTGATGTGAAAGACATTTTATTATTGGATGTTACTCCATTAACCCTCTCTGTAGAAACAATGGGTGGTGTTGCGACACCAATTATTGAAAGAAACACCACTATTCCTGCTCGTAAGAGTCAGATTTTTTCGACTGCTGCCGATAGTCAGACTTCTGTAGAAATTCATGTTTTACAGGGTGAACGCCCCATGGCAACAGACAATAAATCCTTGGGAAAATTTGTTCTGGATGGTATTCCACCAGCTCCCCGAGGTCTACCTCAAATTGAAGTCACGTTTGATATCAATGCAAATGGTATTCTGAATGTTAATGCTGTCGATAAGGCAACAAATCGATCACAGAATATTACCATCACAGCTTCATCAGGTTTGAATGATGCAGAAGTTGAAAAAATGCGCAAAGAAGCTGAATTGCACGCAGAAGAAGATAAAAGACGCAAGCAGTTGGTTGAAGCCCGTAATCATGCTGATAATTTGATTTATCAGACAGAAAAAATGCTTCGTGAAAATGCTGACAAGATTGATAGCGAGAAAAAACAACAAATTGATACTAAAATTTCAGATTTACGCAGTAAGGTTACCGGCGAAGATGTAGAAGGTATTCAAAAGTTGATTCAAGAAGTGGAAGAATTAGTCCAACAGGTTGGTGCCAGTATGTATCAACAACCTGGCGGGGATACTGAACAGGCCGGTCCGCAACCTGGATCTGAGCAAGGTGGAGATTCACAACCAGGAAATGATGATGTTGTGGATGGTGAATTCAAGAGTGTCTAATGAACAAATCAACTTGAATGCAGAGAGGGATATCCTTTTCTGCATTCAAGTAAGATTATTAATCTCAGCTTTGTGACACGCTAACCGGTAGCATTTGCTTCCGGTTTCAATTTTTATGCTATTATTGTGAAGTTAATTTTTATATTGTAGGTGAACATGGCACAAAGAGATTATTATGAAGTATTAAACATAAACCGAAATGCCAGCGCGGAAGAGATAAAAAATTCATTCAGGAATCTGGCTAGAAAATATCATCCGGATGTCAGTAAAGAACCGGATGCTGAAGAAAAATTTAAAGAAATCAATGAAGCTTATGCTGTTTTGTCTGATGCTGATAAAAGAGCGGCATATGATCGGTATGGTCATGCGGGTGTAAATGGCATGGGTGGAATGCCTGATTTCACAACGATTGATTTTTCAGATATTTTTGAAGAATTCTTTGGCTTTGGAGGAATGGGTGGTGGATCAAGACGGAAAAATGCTCCTCGTAGAGGTGCTGATCTATCTTATGTTGTTACCCTTGAGTTTGAGGAAGCCGTATTTGGGGTTGACAAGGAAATTGAAATTACCCGAGATGAAACTTGCTCCAATTGCAAAGGTACTGGTGCAGAAGCAGGAACCAGTCCAGTCACCTGTTCCAATTGTGGAGGACGTGGTGAAGTCCGTCAGGTGAGACAGACTTTCCTGGGTTCAATGGTTCAGGTAGCAGCCTGTCCAACCTGTCAGGGCAAAGGAACTGTTATCCAATCCCCCTGTAAAGTATGCCGGGGAAGTGGTTTGGAGCGGAAAACCACTAAGAAATTAGTTCACATTCCTGCTGGTGTTGATAATGGAACACAAATTCGTCTGGCTGGCGAAGGACAACCAGGTTTAAATGGTGGGCCAGTTGGGAATTTATACCTTGAGATTCGTGTTAAACCTCATAAATTCTTTAGAAGACATCAAGAAGATATCCAGGTAGATTTAAATATCAATATCGCTCAAGCAACTTTAGGTGCCGAGATCGAAGTACCAACATTGGATGGTAAAGAAAAACTTGTTATTCCACCCGGAACACAACCTGGAAGAATATTTAAACTCAGAGGCCATGGAGTTCCTCATTTACGCAGCAGTGGGCGCGGAGATCAATTGGTGATTGTCGGTGTTGAAATCCCCACTCAAGTAAATCAAACACAGAGAGAGTTGTTCGAAAAATTGGCAGATACACTCGGAACTGAAGTATTGCCACAGGAAAAAGGATTCTTTGATCGATTGAAAGAGGTTTTGAGTGGCTGAGGATATTAATTGGTTAGAAGTAAAAGTTACGTGTGATGGTGAAACCGCTGAAGTTGTCAGTGAGGTTTTATCGAGATTCATTACGGATGGTGTAGTAACAGAAACCGACGCGAAATATGATGAGGCAGAAGAAGTCCTGATTGAAACAGGTGATATTCGTGTATTTGGTTATCTGCCTTATGATGATAAAACCGATGAAATATGCAAAAAAATTGAAGAAGCATTGTGGCACCTCAATATGATTCGACCCATTCCAAATCCAACTTATAAAATAATTTTGGATCAGAATTGGATGGAAAGTTGGAAAAAATATTACAATCCCATAAAAATTGGTGAAAAATTATTAATTCTTCCTTCCTGGCTTGATCAACCAGAAGAAGATAGAAATCGAGTCATTGTCAAAATCGATCCCTCCATGGCTTTTGGTACCGGAACACATCCTACAACCCAGATGTGTATGTCTTTGACTGAAGAACTGTGTCAACCTGGAATGGATGTCATTGATGTGGGATGTGGATCTGGCATTTTATCGGTTACGGCAATCAAATTAGGGGCAAAAAAAGCTTTAGGTGTTGATTTAGATTATGCTTCAGTCGTGGCGGCCAAAAATACAGCTGAATTAAACTCCGTTCATGAAAAATTGGAAGTTGGGTTGGGTTCAGTCACAGAAATAAATAACGGTGATTTTTCATTCCAAAATGCTGACTTTGTATTAACCAATATATTAGCTCCCATCATTCTGCGATTATTCACAAATGGATTATCGAAACTGGTGAAAGAAAATGGATATCTAATACTTTCTGGTATTCTTGATTATCAATCAGATGAAGTGGTCCATAAAGCCCTTGAAGAGGGATTGAATCTCATTAAAAAAGAAATGATCAATGATTGGGTTGCATTAGCATTCCAAAAATGAACTTAAATTACCATACTCTTTCAAGGTCGGGATTATCCAAATGTTTTCTTCCAACTTTTGCCATATCCACCCACTCACCATTGATTTTTACCCTAACAACATCAGCCGTATAATCCGTTACTGTCGGTCCATGATTATCGAATAAATAAGAACCAACGGCATAGATATCAGCTGGAACTGACAATTTTTCAAAGCGGGATATTTTTTCTGGATTGAATCCACCAGAAACGACGATTTTCACCTGTTCACAATATTCTTTTGCTTTTACTTTCCACTCAGGCTTGATATTCCAAAATTGCCAATCTGAGTCAAGTGCCTGACGAACATTAAACACGAGACGGGGATTGACTCCCAGATCTAACGAGGGGTCACCAATCGGATTAATCGAAATATCCCTTAAAGAACCACTCGTATCCAACCGAACACCATAAAGAATGTACCTTTTAGCTTCTTCCTCATTACCTGCGGAAAGTTCATTCATGTATTCTTTGAACATTACTTTACACACTTTCAGCGAATCATTCACGCTATCATTATTGAAGTCAACCAAAGCAATGCGGGGAATTCTGGCAGGTAAAATCCTGGCAAAATTGATCATAGCCTCGGCTGTATCACCCAGAAAAGCAGCTATAGCAGCATGGGCTACTGTTCCGCCACCAGACCCTCCCCACCAATCCCCTTGGGCATCTGTTGACACAAAAGTGTCTATTTGATTAGCAAAATCATAATTAAATCGCTTAACGGCTATGTTGTATGCATAACCATCTGCAGCCTGAACCTCATGCAAATCGAAACGCGCTGGAAAAAACAAAACAGGTTTACCTTTTGATGCGATCAGGGTCTGATAAACATTCGTTGCTACACGGCTAGCTCTTGTAAGGATACCCAATGTTGGAGTTTCCAGGATTGCAAAATCACGATATCTTCCCTGAACGCGTATGACAGGTTTGACATTTAATGGATCTCCATCACTAAATACTTTACAGCCATCTTGAATTGCCCAAACTTTTAAGTTTGCAGAGGTATCTATGAATTGATCTTCTTCCCAATATCCACAACAATGCTGCAACATGGTTAACGCTTTATCGACACCAACAACAATCGTATGCCCCTGACGTCTGGTAAACCACTGCATTTCTACTTCTATGTCACCATTAATAATCTTCTCATAACGCAAATGTTCAGGTATCCTGAAATTAGATCCTGTATAAGATTGATTTAAGTTGGATAATTTTTCCAACATTATCGTTATGTTTGTGAAATACTTATCTGTGTACCAACCCTTTCGCATTCGGTCGATATCCAATTTGAAGGTTTTATTATCGAGCCGTTTATCATCAAATAGACTCATATTATCTCCTAATGTTAAATTCTCTATTTAGTATTATAGCGAAATTAAAAATAGTATTGGTTTATGGAAGGAAATTATAAATTTTTCACATCGGAATATTATCAATAAAAAGGAAATTTTCTATAATGAATTAGAAATTATGATAAACTTTTGTTGATGATAATTTTGTCTGGAAGGTAGCAATATTATCAATTTTCTAATAACTTTATGGAGATAATTATGAGGGAAACTTATTCAGTTGATATTGCAGGTGTAAAAAGGAACTTGCCATTATTTGAGGTTAAACCAGGATTAAAGATTGCTGTTTTAAATATTTTAGGAGACACAGAACTAGTCGAAGCCAGTGCTAAAGAATTGGTAAAAAAATTAAACAACATTCAATATGATTTGATTGTTACTGCAGAATCGAAAAGTATCCCTCTTGCACATGCAATGTCTGTAATGAATGATAAACAATACGTGGTTTTAAGAAAATCTTACAAGCCTTATATGGGAAATGCTTTACAAGTTGAAACAAATTCAATCACAACTGGATCCGAACAAAAATTATTTTTAGATGAAAAAGATTTCAGATTGATTGAGGGTAAAAAAGTTCTTATTGTAGATGATGTGATCAGTACAGGTTCAACACTAGAAGCTATGAGAAAATTAATGGAAATGGCAGGAGCAAAGATTGTAGAAGAAGTTGCGATTTTTACTGAAGGTGACCCAAATGAGTGGGGAGGGATCATTTCCCTGGGTCATCTGCCATTATTCTTTCAATAAAAAAGTGATACCTTGATATTTTGAAAATAAAGAGCTGCCAAGCTCTTTATTATCCTTCGGTTAACACAATGGCAACTTCGGGGCATTCAGCAATTGCCTCTTCCACAACGTATCTATATTTTTCAGGAATTGGGTCCAGGATAACTTTTGCATGAAGTTCATCTCCTAATTCGAAAATATCCGGAGCAATACTTTCACAAACTCCACACCCCATACACAAATCCGGATCAACGAAGACTCTCATTGTTTTCCTCCATTCAATACTTGTTGATTTATTATACAAAATCTTTTTCTCAAATTAATGTTTTATTCCACCAAAATTTATAAAGCATTAAGGAATAAATTGGTCAATCTACTTGAGAAGTTGATAATTCATGCCATTGAACGGTAACACCTTCACTGGCTTTACAGATATACGTTTCTATTCCTTTACCTGTTTTTTTGAGATATGTGGATTCTAATTCTTTAACAAATTTATTTACTGTCTCTGTTTTGACGAGAGAGACGATACATCCACCAAATCCTGCACCAGTTAATCGTGAACCATAGCACCCATTGATATCATTCGCTATTGAGACCAATAAATCCAATTCTGGAGTACTCACTTCATACAAATCACGTAAAGAGAAATGACTGGCTTTCATCAGGTCTCCAAAATCAGAAAGCATGTTATTTTTCAGGAAATTTATTGCCTGGTTAACTCTTGCACACTCATGAATGACATGCTTTGCACGTTTTTGCAGGGTTACCTCTAATTCATTTTCTACTTCTTCAAATTCTGAGATAGATATTTGACATAAATTCGAACGTCCAGGGTATTTTGTCTGGAGGTCAGTCAAGGCTTGTTCGCAAGAATTCCTGCGTTCGTTGTAGGCTGAATTGGATAATGCACGTGGAATTTTTGAATTCGTTATGACAATGGTGACATTGTCTGGCAGTTCTACGGGGAACCACTCCAAATTGGTTGTATTAAAAAAAAGGAGAGAGTTTTGAACACCATTCGCCGATGCGAATTGATCCATCAGACCACAATTTACGCCGATA
>JAHYJK010000082.1 GCA_019429225.1 Anaerolineaceae bacterium | reverse complement strand
TATATCCAGAAGGAATACCGATCTACCCAGAATCTGAACTACGTGAATTAATTGTAAAACTCAATGTTGATCAGGTTGTTTTTGCCTACAGCGATGTAGAGCATGAGTATGTGATGCACAAAGCAGCTGTAGTGAACGAAGCAGGTGCAGATTTTCGCATCATGGGATTGAAGAATACTCAATTGAAATCAACAAAACCGGTTGTGTCTGTGACTGCAGTTAGAACTGGATCAGGTAAAAGTCAAACTACCAGACGTGTTTCATTGATTTTGAGAGAGATGGGCTATAAGGTGGCAGCGATACGCCATCCTATGCCGTACGGTGATCTGGCTAAACAAAAAGTACAACGTTTTGCAGATTATTCTGACCTTGATAAACACGAATGCACCATCGAAGAACGTGAGGAATACGAACCTCATCTTGATAATGGCGTCATTGTGTATGCTGGCGTTGATTATGAAGCCATTTTACGCCAGGCTGAACAGGAAGTTGACATCGTTTTATGGGATGGCGGAAACAACGATTTCTCATTCTACAAAGAAGATCTGGCCATTGTTGTGGTTGATCCCCATCGCCCAGGTCATGAAACCCGTTATTATCCTGGTGAAACCAATACCATCCATGCAGATGTATTTGTGATCAACAAAGTGGATACCGCTGATCCCGAAAATGTGATCAAGGTTCGTGAAAATATCTATCGCTTGAACCCCAATGCGCTGGTCATCGAAGGTGCTTCACCTTTATTTGTAGATAACCCGGAAGCAATCCGTGGGAAACGTGTATTGGTTGTGGAAGATGGCCCAACACTTACCCATGGTGGCATGAAATACGGTGCTGCATACGTAGCTGCACGAAGATTTGGTGCTAAAGAGATTGTTGATCCACGACCATTTGCTGTTCGGACCATTGTTGATACATACAATAAATATCCCGAAACAGGAACAATTCTTCCGGCAATGGGTTATGGTGCCGAACAAATGCAAGACCTGGAAGATACGATCAATAATTCTGACGTTGATCTGGTTGTATCCGGTACTCCTATTGATCTCAATCGTGTTATCAAGGTTAACAAACCATTACAACGTGTTCGTTATGAATTGCAGGAGATTGGACAACCAACTTTGGAAGACATTCTCAAAGCAAAATTTGGAAAATAGAAAAATATAAAAAACAGGGATCGGATTTCTTCCGATCCCTGAATTTGAAAGGCCTTTATGTTTATTGATGAAGCCAAAATATCTGTAGCCTCCGGAAAAGGTGGTGATGGTGCTGTGCATTTTCGCCGCGAGAAATTTGTACCGAGAGGTGGGCCTGATGGTGGAGATGGAGGTCGTGGTGGAGATGTTGTATTACGCGTCAAACACACCATGAATACACTTCATTCTTTCCAATTTAATCAGAAGTTTTTGGCTTCACCTGGGGGAAATGGTGCTAAACAAAAAATGACAGGTCGCTCGGCGAACACGTTGTATATTGATGTGCCCCCTGGAACCCTTGTGTATGATGACGACACAGGCGAGTTATTAGGAGACCTGGTTGAACGCGATCAGGAATTATTAATTTGTAAGGGCGGTCGTGGTGGAAGAGGTAATGTTCACTTCGTCAGTGCCAGACATCAGGTACCGCGTGTTGGCGAAAAAGGTGAACCAGGTGAAGAAAAAAACTTACGCCTGGAATTGAAATTGATTGCGGATGTTGGCATTGTGGGAGTTCCCAATGCAGGAAAGTCCAGTTTCCTGGCCGCAGTCACAAACGCCACACCTAAAATTGCTGATTATCCATTCACGACTTTGGAGCCAAACCTGGGTGTTGTCAACCTGGATATGGATAACTCACTGGTGCTTGCTGATATTCCCGGATTAATTGAAGGAGCTCACCTGGGGGCTGGATTGGGTGATGCCTTTTTAAGACACATACAACGGACAAGAGTATTGATACATATACTGGATGGTCTATCCGAGGATCCAATTGCCGATTTCTCGCAAATCAACTCTGAAATGGCTTTATTCGACCCGGCACTAAAACAAAAATCTCAATTGGTGATATTCAACAAAATGGATGTCCCTGAAGCTCAGGAAAAATGGCCAAAGGTGAAGAAAGCCCTGGAATTAAAAGGTTATCAACCGATGGCAATATCTGCATTAATTCACCAGGATTTACAACCTGTTCTGTGGAAAGTTCTTGAGTTGGTACAAAAAGCCCCTGAACCTGAAGTTACTGAGAAAATGCCAATTTATCGTCCGGAAGATGATCCAAATGACTTTCATATTGAAGTGGAGGAAGGTGGTTTCCGGGTCATTGGAAAAGCCATAGAACGGGCAGCGAAAATGACCTACTGGGAACATGAAGGCTCGCTGCGCCGCTTCCAGAAATTGATGGAAACTTTAGGTGTTGAGTCAACACTAAGAGATATGGGTATTGAAGAAGGTCAAAGTGTATTCATTGATGATTATGAACTGGAATGGCAGGATTAAAAATGCGCGTAGGAATTTTTGGTGGAACCTTTGATCCTCCTCATTTAGGCCATCTCATTTTAGCTGCAGAAGCTACTTCGCAAATGAAATTGGATCGTCTATTATGGGTCCTGACGCCTGATCCTCCCCACAAACGGGATCAGCATTTGACACCAATTGAGATTCGTTTTGAATTGGTGCAATTATCCTTAATGAATGATCCTACCTTTGAAATGTGTCGCGTAGATCTTGATCGACCTGGACCACACTACACGCTTGACACAGTTAATCTCATAAAACAAGAATATCCAAGCGCAGAAGTATTTTATCTGATTGGGGGAGATTCATTACATGATTACCCGAACTGGCATCGGGCAGCTGATATGCTTGCTGAAGTGAATGGACTTGGGGTTATGCGTCGCCCAGGAGATCAGATCGATATGAGTTTACTCGAAAGCCAGGTGCCTGGCATAAGCGCGAAAACCTATTTCATTGAAGCCCCATTACTTGAAATTGCTTCTCATCAAATTCGCAGACGTATTCGCCAGGGCAGACCCTTCCGCTATTATATTTTGCCGGATGTTTACCAAAGAATTTTGGAAAAGAAGTATTACTTTGATGTTTCACCAGATAAAAATGGTGATCCAAACCCAGTGAATTGACGGGGTAAAAACTGTAAAAAAAAAACACATCCTGAACAAGAAAAGCCAGGATGCGTTTATAAATAATGAAAAATTAAGGTTGGCTGATTAATTGTAAGTTTCCGATACCCATCTTCACATCAAAAGATAATTGAGGGCCGGTTCCAAACAGATTATATTCATTGCCGGACACGTTCCAGGTGCCTTTCAGTTCAACATTGTTTAAACCACCATCAACTATTACGTAGGCTGAAACACCTTTGGGAATGATGATTTTTACATCTCCCAAACCAAAATTGATTTCAATATCGATATCTCTTTGTAAATCACCAGAAAAATCGAGTGTGTAGGAACCAGGACCAGCTTCGAAGACCATACTATCCGTATTGGCATTGGCTAATCCGATGATCTCGATCTGTGAGGCACCTGTTGAATAGTGGAATGTTGTCATTTCAACGGGATTCAACGTGTCAAAGCGAATCTTACCCTGGCTGGCTCCATCGCTAATCCTTAATTTGGTAAGTGGTATGCCACTCAGATCCAAATTTCCCTGATAAGCGCCTGCATTGATTTCCAGATCAGTTGGATGATCACCCAGCTGAATGTTCCAATCATTGATTACCTTGTCATCGGGGATTCCTATTTGTTTATTGGTTTCCTGGATAATGCGAATACCATAATTCGTTCGATGAATTTTGGGATCCCAAATAGATACATTGTAGCGAACCTCACCGGTTACCCAACTATCTGAACCTCCGGTTATGTTCAATCTTCCGGCACCCATTCCAATTTCCAGTTCAGAACTCTCCTGACCTTGGGGAACAGTTTCGTTAATCGTGAAAGTGGTTTCATCAGAAGTTGTTACTTTGGGTAAGTTCACATTGAATGAACAAGCCAAAGAAGTAAACAACAGTATAAAAATTACAATCATTATATTAAATTTCATTTCAAACCTCAAAATATCTAAATTATTATTCTTCGTCTTCAAATTTATTATCAGGATCCTGGGGTTCAGAGAATGAAGGAATCACTTCATTCATTTCAGGGGTTGAAGAAGTACGCTGCACAGATTGGGGTATTACTTCAGGATAATCACGTGTACCAACCCGGGTTAGAATAATGGCACCTAATCCAAACATGCTTAATGTGCTTACCAATATCCAGCCTATACAGGGAATTGCTCCAATAACTCTACCTACCACGGAAAGAATGATGGTGCCCAATCCAGCAATTAATGCTGGAGATAAATTGGATTTTGAACCGAAGAGGCGTTTACCAATTTCATACCCTAATGCAATCCATCCATAGGTGAAGGCTACCATCAATGCCATGATGCCAATCAGACCCAATGGAATAAAGATTATCGTGATCAAACATACCAGGATCACAGCGGGGAATGCAAAGGCAGTTAGCAATCCAATGCCCCAATGAGTGAAAGGTTGCTTTCCTATAGCTGTAGAAATTCGTTCTGTGGATTTAGGCGCAATTAATAGAACAAGCATAGCCAAACCACCCATGGCAATAATCTGTAATATTGCCCATAAGAATTTTGTGATAAAGCTGGTGGTTTTTCTGGCTGCTTCCAGCGGAATATTGGTCGTATCTAGAACATCAATTTTTCCAAAATTAAATTCAAATGGCAAATTGGAGATCTGAGAACCTTCTATTCGGGCACCTTCCACCTGATGCAGGTTTGAACCAAAATTATAAAAGGAGCCTTCAATCACTGCGTTCTGGTTGAGTGTTACAGTTCCACCAATGGCTTGAATACTTCCTGTCACGATACCATCAATTTCCATCACACCACCGATAATGGCTATGTCACCATTGACCCGTGAGTTGGTTTTTAATGTTGCGGTACCACCTATCACTGCAAGATCACCATCGAGGGTCTGATTTTCCTTCAAAGTAAATGATTGACCCAGGACAACCTTATCTTCATTAATGGTTGGAGGTGGATCAACTAAAGTGTTTGCTGAAACACTGCTTACCTGAAAGAGGGCTAGCAACAACAACATGAAAATTGAGAATAATTTATTTATTTTTTTCATTTTCTTATAACTCCTTGTTTTGATACTTTCCAGACGGTAAACCCCCAAAGAGGAGTAAGGATGATTCCCCAAACGATCAGAAGAATCCATCCAAATAGAATGGCGATGGGAGAGAGATAATGGAAGAATTGAAATACCATAGCCCGTAAATTAATAAAAGCCTGGATAAAGCCTGTAAATGTGGACACAGCTCCAACGATAAGCTCTCCGGTTGTGTATGATAGAAAAAATATGGCTCCTAAAATAAGCATAATAATGATTAATATCAATCCAATACCCATCAATGTTTTGATGGCCTGTTTTTTATGTAATATCTCTTTGTTCATTTCCATTCTGGCAGCAAACCGTCGTGTAAACCCGGGAGCGGGTGCTACCATAGGAGTCTGAAACATCAGCGTCTCAACCTGTCCCCAGGCTGATTGCAACTCAGTGCATTGTTCGCAGTCAAGTAAATGCTGGTTCAATTTTATGCTATCCTCTTTCGTTCTTTCTTTTTGTTCGAATATCCATTCTTCAAAAGGCTGGTGATCCATTTTTCATCCTTTCTACATGGGAAGAAGTCTGATTTTGAGACTGCCAGGCTACGGCTAATTTCTTTCTTGCTCTATGTAATCTGCTTTTCACTGCATTGATTGATATATCGAGTACCTGACTAATTTCTTCTTCGGAGCATTCATGCCAATATCTCAAGACAATGGAAGCGCGATCGAGTTCTGACAGTTCATTCAATAATTCCTGAATTTGTGTTTGGTGTTCTTTTTGTAGCGTCACTGCTTCTGGATTGGGTGTATTATGATCCGGTGCTGTTTCAGCTAAAAAATCATCAATATCCAAAACAGGGAGCTTACGTTTGCGATGCTGATCGATACAATAGTGTGCAGCGATCGAGAGTAACCATGTGGCAAACGATCGATCAGGGTTGTATTTTTTGATCGATTGAAAAGCCCTCCAAAATGTTTCCTGTGCTGCATCTTCCGCTGCTTCCGTGTTGCCCAACATTCTGTAACATAAGTTAAATACTGGCTTTTGAAAACTCTCAACGATCTGGTTGAAAGCAGTTTCATCGCCTTTCATTGAAAGTCTCAGAATATCAGGCTCGATGTTATTCACAAATACTCCATTTTTTGCTTCATACTAATATACGCAAATATCAGGTAAAAGGTTGCAAAAACAATTGGATGAAAATCTTGCCATTCGAAATCAGATAATAAATGGGATTTCAGACAGAGATATTTTGTTAAGTGTCTGGAAAGAAAGCCAATTTTTTATTGATATATAATGAAATCAAAGAAATTTCATAGAGATTATATCAATGATAATCTGTTGAATAGTTTCACATTTTCCTACCCACTGAAAATCTTCTTTTTATTTTTAAGTCTTTATGTTTATTCGATTATTACTTGTACGATTCAACATCAACTAAATAAAGGCATTATGACATGAGATTAGGTGTTTGTTATTATCCTGAACAAAATGATGAAGCGATCTGGAAAATTGATGTTCAAGCGATGCGTGAATTGGGTTTACGTATCGTCAGAATTGGCGAATTCGCCTGGTTTAAAATGGAGCCTTCGCAAGGTATGTTTGAGTGGGATTGGTTGGATCGCATTCTGGAAATTCTACATAATGAAGGTATCCAGGTGGTTCTTAGCACGCCAACTTCAGCGCCACCATCCTGGATGATCTATGAACATCCTGATATTTTACCGGTAGCAGCCAATGGCATCAGTAAGAATTTTGGCTCCAGACGCCATTATTGCCCCAATAATTTAGCCTTCCATGATTACACCAGAAAAATTGTCACACAATTAGCTTACCGCTATGGAAAACACCCGGCGGTGATTGGGTGGCAGGTGGATAATGAATTTGGCGCTCATCATTCTGTGCATTGTTATTGTGATCGTTGTGTGAGCCAATTTCGAGAATGGTTGATTAATCGATACCAGACTCTAAATAATCTGAATAACTCCTGGGGAACAATTTTCTGGAGTCAGGTTTATACCAATTGGAATGAGATTTATCCACCGAATTTGACCGTAGCCACTCCCAACCCTTCACAGGTTCTGGATTATCATCGTTTTGCGTCTGATTCTTTTATAAAGTATCAAAAAATTCAGGTTGATATTCTCAAACAAAATACTGAAAACCAATTTATCACTCATAATCCTGATTTTGGCTCCTTTGAAGTGGATACTCATCAATTAGGAAGAGATCTCGACTTCTTATCATGGAATTCATCTCCAACGGGACAGGCAGAGAAGTTTACCAAACGGTTATATGCCCCCTGGGATTCGATACCGGAATTTTCATATGATGTAGGTGATCCTTATATCACAGGTTTCTTTCACGCCTGGGTACGTGGTGCGAAATCCAAACCGTTCTGGGTGATGCAACAACAGGTAGGTCAGACCAATTGGGGAGAGATCAATCCCGGTATCCGCCCTGGAACCGTTCGTTTATGGACCTGGCATGCGGTGGCAAATGGGGCGGAGACTGTGGTGTATTTCCGTTGGCGGGCTACTCGATTTGCTCAGGAGTATTATCAATCGGGATTGTTAAAACATGATGGTTCGTTAGATATGGGTTACAAGGAGATAGCCAATTTATTGCCAGAAGCTCCTGTTATGGAACAATTGCGGGATGAACCACTCAATTCACCGGTGGCAATTCTGACCCGTTTTGATGACTTATGGGCAATAAAAATACAACCACATCGAAAAGATTATGATTATTTGCGTACAGTATTTTCTTACTATCACGCGTTGGTTGAACTGGGTATCAGTGCTGATCTGGTACCCTATGATGCGGATTTAAGTAAATACCGTCTGGTAATTGCTCCTTTGATGTTTATAGGTGATCCGGATGTGATTGCCCGTTTGGAAGCCTATGTGGCCAGAGGAGGCTCCTTGTTATTAGGCCCCCGATCTGGCAGTAAAAATGAATCAAATATTATGGTCAACGAGCCATTACCAGGATTATTACGATCATTGGTAGGTGGGACTATTAAAGACTGGCAATCGTTACCCAATGAAGTACAATTTGCCATTCGTTCAGAAATACCTGGTTTATACGGCGATGTTGGCATCTGGACTGAATCGATCCAACCGGACGACAATGAAATCGTGAATATCCTCTCCCGCTATTTAGGTGGTCCAATGTCGGGTCGTGCTGCTATTACGGATCATGATTTTGGTGCTGGAAATGTATATTATTTGGGTTTTTACCCTACCCATGAACAATTAAAACCCATCTTAAAGCATTTCATGAAATCCTTGAATTATGAAGGAATTATGGATCTACCGGAAGGTGTGGTTGTGATACAACGCGGAAATCACCGTATAGCTTTTAACTTCACCAGGAATGAGAAAACATTCGTTTTGGATGATCAGATGGTTACTCTTGTGCCACGTGATATCCGATTCTTTCTGCGGGATTGGAGTTAAATGCTGGTTGCAGGTTCGGTGTCAGGATTTACCCCTTAGCCGGTGATCCGATCGCAAAACAATGATCATTATCACCAAAGTTGCTCCCAATGCCCAAACTCATTCGGGTGGGTGGATCGGATCGCGGTTGCAAGCCAGCCATCACGATTTGTGGAATGATTGATTTTCTGTTTTCCAATATCCCGATGCTGAAGGGTTGATTACCGATCTTTGCCTGAAAGTGGGACAATAAAGTTAAATCCGCGGATTGATCAATCAGGTTCACCCAGGGACCTGCTGTAACCCAGCCCCCCAGACCAACCCGACCAAACAGATAACCTGCGATCTGCTTATTTTGTCTCCAAACCAAAGTCAGATCTGGATAATTCTGCCATCTTTTATTCAGAAAAAAACTACGGTCATCTCCAAAGGTTTGCGTATCCAGTTGAATAACTTCCTGCAAGTCTTCTGCGTTCATGGTTCGGACATCAGGGGATTCTTCTGCCTGGATCTGTCCAAAAAAGCGCAGTGATCGGCAGATTGAAATAAAACCGAGCTCTTTGTACAGGGGGATTGCTTTTTGAACACCATCCAGGAATATGGCGTGGATTTGCTTATTTTGCAAATATTGGACGGCTGCCTGCATCAATGCGCGGCCGATGCCCTGACCACGGAATGGCTTTGCCACGATCAGTTCTCCAATAAAACCGCTTTGCTGATAGACCGTGGCAATACACATCCCAACCGGGCTACCATCCTTCTCGTAGATGAAACAACCCTGAGGATCGTATTCAAAAAAGGATTGGAGTTCCAGAAAGGTTTCGCTTTGCCAGCCCTCCTGTTTGGTTAAACTGGCAGCAAATTCCAAATCTGCCAGGTTTTGAAAATTCCGGATCACCCCATCCTGGCTATTAATCATATTTCCGGATCAATTTACAGGTTTTTTGTGGATTGTCGGTAAGAATGGCATCCACCTTCATTTTCTCATAAATCCATAAACGTTTATCCGGGGTGGGATCGAGGGGGCAGACGATTTGTTTGTGCTTACGCACATGCCTGATATAGAACGGGTTGAGAAAGACCAATGGCCAGAAGGGGCCGACGATCTGCATCTCACGGTCAGGGGTGTAGCCAGACATGGTGATCAACCCGGCCGGGATGTCCAGAGCGAGACGGTGCAGGCATAAAACGCGCTCTTTCGAGAAGGAGATCACGAAGGTGCGATCCCGAATCCCGGATGTGGTCAGGAGATCAATCAATCGCTGGCAGGTCTCATCCTCCAGAAAGCGATCGGATTTGAGTTCGAGCGCCAGGGCAACGTCGGGGGGAAGAATGGTGGTCAGCTCCGTCAGAAATGGGATTCTTTCTGACTTGAATTCTTCTCTGCCATAGAAAGCGGAAAAGTTCTTCAGTTCCTCGGCTGTGTAGTCGCAGACCAGGCCAGTTCCATCAGTAGTACGGTCGATGCTGCCATCGTGGATGCAGATGAATTGGTCGTCCTTGCTGAGTTGGAGATCCGTTTCGAGTATGTCAGCGCCATCCTGAAAGGATTGAATAAACGCTGCCATAGTATTTTCCGGGCAAAGTACATTGTTGCCACGGTGCGCCATGACATAGGGTTTTTTCCTGCCTGGAATTGTCAGGTTTGTGAGTTCAGTGTTATGTTTCATTCGGTAAAGACCATTTCTTCTTTCCCGGTCAATTTATCCTGAATGCGATTGACGACCAGTTCCAGGTGTCTGGGTTTGTGCACAAAGTCGAGGTCATCTGTACGGATGGTTAACACCGGGCAAAAATCAAAGGATTGCACCCACTCTTCATAATAGTTCTCGAGGCGTTTGAGGTAATCCTCACTGATGCCAGTTTCGATATTACGGCCACGCGCGCGGATGCGTTCCATGAGTACTGAGACAGGGGCACTCAGGTAAACCAGCATGGCTGGCGCTGGTAAGTTGCGGATGATCAGGTCGAAGATCTTGCGGTAGGTGCGATAGTCACGCTCTGAGATATTGCCCATATCATGCAGGGCTCGCGCAAAAATGAAGGCATCTTCGTAAATACTGCGGTCAATGATCGCAGAACGTGGATCACTTGCCATCTCCAGATGCTGTTCGGCGCGGTGACCGAGGAAGAAGACCTGCAGGTGGAATGACCATTTTGCCATATCTGCGTAGAAATCAGGCAGATAGGGATTATCGGAGACCGATTCATAAGCAGTGCGCCAGCGCAATCGCGACCCGATCCGTTCTGTCAGTGAGGTTTTTCCCGATCCAATATTTCCAGCAACCAGTACAAGATGTTTTGACATAGTTCTTAACTGCTTTTGGTGGGTATATATTTTTTGATTTTTTCTGCGAGGTTGGCAATGGGCATGGTTTGCAACCATAATCTCCCTGGGCCGGTAACAAGAGCGAGAAATAAACCTTCACCAGAGAATACAATATTCTTGAGCCCCTTCACCATGGTGATATCATAACTCACTGTCGGATCGAAGGCAGCAATGTGACCTGGGTCAATCTTCATCACCTGGCCGGGTGCCAGATTGTATTCTTTAACTTCACCGGGGATCTCTAAAAATGCCATGCCGGGACCGGTTAACTTTTGCAGGATAAAACCTTCACCGCCGAATAAACCAGCGCCTAATTTCTTTCGAAAATGCATTTCAAGTTTTACCGAACTTTGAGCACACATAAAGGCATCTTTTTGTGCGATAAGAACCTGGTTGGGTGCGAGTTGAATGGGGAGAACTTTTCCAGGTGCTTCGGGTGTAAATGTGATCATTCCGTTGGGAACCCGACTGGTATAGGTCGTCATGAACAAGGATTCGCCGGAGAGAGCACGTCCGAGACCGGACATAAGGCCACCTTTGGTGTTGGTGTCCATATCAATTCCATCGCTCATCCAGGCCATCCCACCTGATTCAGTAAACATCGATTCGCCGGGATCGAGCTGTACTTCAAGACTTTGTAAAACTGTACCTGATATTGCGTAACGCATACATTCCTCCTGAGATTTGGATATATTTTATTATAGGACATATTTTACGAGATTAGAATCACTGTAGAATACGAATTCATTTGATATTATTGTGATTCTCTTCAATAATAAAAGATATGAAACCAACTTTGCCCAGCGACCAAACATCCCAACCCAAACGTAATATGGCTGTGCGTGTTACCGAAACCGCCGAAACGATGATCCGCAAGCGTCACCCGTGGATTTTTGATCAGTCGATTACCTTCCAGAGCCATGCAGGAGCAGCGGGGGATCTGGCGGTGATCTTTGACTCGCACAGGAAGTTTCTGGCGCTGGGATTATGGGATCCCGATTCAGTAATCCGCATCCGTATCCTGCAATTTTCCAAACAGGCTGAGATTGATCAGGAATGGTTTGCTGGGAAAATTCGAGCCGCTTACACGCTGAGAGAAGTTTTGCATGCGCAGCATACTGACGGATATCGCCTGGTGTTCGGGGAAAATGATGGCTTGCCCGGGTTGGTGATTGATCGCTATTCGGCTGTTTTTGTGATTAAGATTTATAGCGCTGCCTGGGTGCCTTACCTGCTGTGGATTACGGAGTGTTTGCATAATATGTTCAGCTATCGCACGCTGGTGATCCGCTTGAGCAGGAATATTGCTGAGAAAGTTGAGGCGGCTTATGGGATCAGGGATGGCACTGTGTTGGATGGAGAGCCAGTCGTGGAACGGGCATTGTTCCGTGAGAATGGCTTGATCTTTGAAGCTGATCCGATTCATGGGCACAAGACCGGCTTTTATCTGGATCAGCGCGAAAATCGGGCAAGGGTGGAGCAATTGGCAGCCGGGAAAAGCGTGCTGAATGTCTTTTCTTACAACGGCGGATTCTCGCTGTATGCCGCTCGGGGGAAGGCGAAAGCCGTCACGAGCGTGGATCTGAACCCGCTGGCGTTAGAGTCAGCCAGGCGCAACTTCGACTACAATCTGGATATACCCGGGATAAAAGCCTGCCAGCATGAGACTGTGGTGGCAGATGCGTTCCAGTATCTTCAAAAGGCAGCCAGTAACCAACAGAAATTTGATCTGGTGATTCTGGACCCACCGATGTTCGCCCAAAATCAGAGTCAGATTGATCGGGCACTTGCTACCTACCAAAAGTTAACTCGCCTGGGATTAGGTGTACTGAAACCAGGGGGTGTGCTGGTGCAGGCGTCCTGTTCGAGCCGGGTATCAGCCCCTGTATTTTTTGATGCCATTCATGCGGTGGTACAACGCATGGGTAGGAAAATATACGAGATCGAACGCAGCGGGCACGCACTGGATCACCCTGTCAATTTCCCGGAAGGGGCGTATTTGAAATGCCTGTTCGCGCGGATTGAGTGAATTCTACGGCCAGGGGATTTTCACCGGCAGCGAGTAGCCGTGTTTTTCCACTGTATAGAGTTCGCCGGAGGAGGGGTTGGCGCAACCGGGTTGGTCGGTGACCGTATAGGTGGTAGTGTACTGGGTGGGGAAGGAAACCGTCCACCACAGGTAGGCTCCGTTCTGGCAAACCCAGGCTTCGATGAAGTAACCACGATCGTCATCTTCGGTCATACTGACCTGGTTCCAGGAGATGGTAACCTGATCGCCATCCCGGCTGGCGCGCACATTCTGTGGGGGACCGTACATGTTGGAACCAACGGATTGCAGATCAGGGATGATGTAGCGTACAGTGTCGAGATCACCAACCACATCGATAACCGAGTTCGAGACCCAGCACCAGTAGTTGAGCTTGTCGAACTTAACATGCAACCATTTGGAGTAGGGGAAGCGACCACGCACCGTGCCAGTATCACCGGGGTATAAATCGGCTGCGTGTAGATATGCAGTTGAGGGGCCATAACGGCAGTGCGCCTGGGTATGCACTTTCACATCCGGGAAGTCGAAGGTAGGTGTGAGAGTGACTGTGGGGGTCAGGGTGATGGTGGCAGTATCCGTGATAGTAGGGGTGCTGGTGATGGTGGCTGTGGAGGTCAGAGTGGGGGTGGAGGAGGGAGAGGGCGTCACTGAGCTGGTGGCGGTGAGGGAGGGTGTGGTGGAAAAATGCACAGCGGTCTCGGTCTCAGCTATGCTGGTTTGAGTCATGGCAGGAGCGGTGAAAAAGGTACAGGAGCATAGAATCCAGGAGAGGATTGTAAAGGATAGCAGATGTTTGATCATTTTCACGATTGTAGCGCATAATTGGGTGTTCGTTATGCATCTTTCAGATTTGTTAGCCATGGAAATACCCGCTGACCTTCTACATCACGAACCAAACAGGCAAATTTTCAGTAGAATATTGATGTAGCTGGTTGTTGGAATTTCTTGCCGTCAACGAATTACCGTCAAGGAATAGTAAACGAATGACCAAGGGTCATAATATAAACGAATGACCGAGGGTCATGATATGACCAAGGTTCACAATATGACTAAGGGTCGTGATAAAGATGAATAATTTAACCAGGTTAATTTAAATAATCTTGTTCTTTTGGGTGAAGTGTTATTAGATTCTTAAGAAGAAATTTATTAAGGATTGTGAGAGGGAAAAATGAAAGAAATACCAGTACATTCCATAGGTTTGAATGAGCCTGATTTTATTGCCAATCCGTATCCCGAACTGGCGGAATTAAGACGCGAGTTGCCGGTTTTCTATGATCCGGGATATGACCGCATCTTTTTCAACCTGCATGCGGATATCAGCGATTTGTTGCGCGATAAACGCTTTGGACGGGGGATGCTGCACCGCTACAGCCGCGAGGAATTGGGCTGGCCACCACCGGATCCCAGACTGGCACCTTTCCGGCGCTTTCAGGATAATGTCTTTATGGACATGGAAGGAACTGCACATACTCGGCTGCGTGGATTGGTCTCAAAGGTGTTCACGCCGCGCCAGGTGGAGAGCCTGCGGGAGAAGCTGGAGGCTACCACAAACGCGCTGATCGACGCCGTCCCACAGCATGAACCCTTTAACTTTGTGAGTGAAATTGCAGAGCCTTTGCCAGTCGCGATGATTGCCGATTTGCTGGGTATCCCTGAGCCGATCCGTCCCTATCTGCGACCCTGGTCATCGGCGATTGTGCGCATGTATGAGATGAACTACACGGACGAGGATGTGGAGAACGCCAACCAGGCAGCCGATGCGTTTATGGAGACGGTGCTGGAACTGGCGGCTGAACGGCGCGCGCAACCACAGGACGACCTGATCAGCCTGCTTTCAACTGCGGAGGTGGATGGCAGCCGTTTGACGGATACCGAACTTGCAGCGACCAGTATTTTCTTGCTGAACGCCGGGCATGAAGCCACGGTGAACGGTTCCTCGCTGGGGTTGCTGGCTTTACTGCGCAATGAAGCAGCATTGACACAGTTGAAGGAAGCGATGGCTGCCGGAGAAGCGGATGCGCTGCTGAAGACAGGGGTGAACGAGTTGCTGCGCTTCGATACACCCTTGCCGATGTTTGAGCGTTATGCGCTGGAGGATATGGAGTTCAATGGTTACGAACTGAAGCGTGGGCAGGAGGTGGCGTTGATGTATGTCTCCGGCAACCGCGATGAAGCCCGTTTTCCGAACCCGAATGAGCTCGACCTGACCCGCAAGGATAATCCGCTGTTGACGTTTGGCCTGGGCACACATTATTGTGTGGGGGCACCACTGGCAAGGCTGGAACTGCAGACGGTGTTCCGGATTTTATTGGAGCGGATGCCGGGGCTGAAGCTGGTAGGGGAGCCGCAGTTTACGGAGGGGTTTGTGATTCGGGGATTGCGGGAGTTACTTATTAGCTCGTAGCTGGTACCCAAAGGGTATGATATAGCGAGTAGCTGATAGCTAATTTCATATGGTGCATTGCACTTAGGGATCAATACTCTACGCCATTTTGCAGTATCAATCCGATAAGAATTCCGGCAGAAGTGCATTGCACCTTGGCGGGAAAAAAAGTCTGAACTGGGAAGATCGGAA